>JAYTTD010000001.1:0-10983 GCA_043745235.1 Nitrospira sp.
TTCTGCATGTGATGTTTTGGCGGGATATGTCAGGCGGCTTCTCACAAACTCTTGATACTCTTGCGGAAGATACTCCTGAGAACTTTTACTGCTATACGAGGTTTTTTGGATGATGCGCGGTTTATCTTCGACTCCCAACCATTGCAAACAACCTTCTACGACATCGGCCTCATGCTCAAGTTGCAAAGCAGCCGGTGTCGCAACTAACAGTTCGGAGCCTAATGCGCCGTATAGCGCCTGTGTCAGCTTACCGCAGGCATATTCGGCACAGAAATAAAGACTGTTTGCAGGGGCATAGGTTCCGGCGTCAGTCAAAACTTGGACGTTGGTATTGGGTGGCCGAAGTGAGTCACCATCCTTTGTGTTTGCTTGGTACAGGTCGAAGATGGCCTTGAATGCTTCATCTCGAAATTCCCTTTCATGTTCAGGCTCGTTCTTTATTCGTTCATTGGCTTGAGCGACAACGGCCTGAGTCAGAGCTTGCAATGAATACTCCGTCAGGTTGTACAGCTTCAAACTGTTTGTAAGGTTACGGCCACCTGAACCGAACTGTTGCCGTAGGGCTATATTTAGGGCACTGTTGAGTACCCTCAAGCTCATCCACTCTGGTAACGCCAAACCACTCGTCTTTTCAGGGGGGAGGAACACCTGATATTCTGCCGGTATGACCTTTCCATTCTCGTCAATCAGTAGAGAAGGCGTAGGGTTCTGAGGCATTAGGCGAAAGAGTGTCAGGCCAACGATTAGCGATGCACGACCAGCGAGCGTTAGGGTTGGCGAGGCTTGTTCGAGTCGGTTATGCAATGTTTGCTCAGGTAGAATTGGTACATCGAGGGCATCCAGCGTCGGATACAGCGTATTGTTGTCTGTCGCCTCAACTACATCTCCAAAGTAGGCTTTCGGCAACCACGCACCTGCCCCTGCCGCCTTCAACCGCATTGCGTCGCGGGGCTTAACCATTCTCCCAGCACGAACAGGAACAATAGCACGATTTTTAGCAGCAGCAGTGAGAGCCTGTCGAAAGCCCATCCGTTCTAACATCGGGTCCAAAGTATCACTCGCGCTGATGAAGGATAAGGGTCGCCAGGGGTCACGAGTATCATGGGATGCTTCGGCAACCTGTGCCATCAGTTCCGCGAGTTTTCCTACCAAATACTTGTTGGCTTCTGTTACAGGTATGTTCTGCCTATTGTTGACCATCTCAAAGGTCGCATGGGCAATAACGGGGTATGGGAAGCGCACCTGGGTTTGAAAGTAGTTAAATAGAAAAGGAGGCGTTTCAACCTCATCTGCTGGAACGGCTATATTAATCTCATAACCTGGTGTCTTTTTGAGATCATCACGAAGAAGATTGTCTGGAATATCTCCTAAGAGTTCAAATACTTGCCAAGTCTGTGTTTGCTCGTCGTCAGACTTGATTTCTACAATGTCATCGGCACGATCTACCCACCAGTGCCTTTTCTTGTCACTCCAACGCACTATGAGGGAGGCTAAATGCTTTGTGAAGAGCAGAATCTCACGCCCTATTTCGTCGAGTTGCTCTTCTGCCTCTTGATAAGCATTGCACTCCGTGAATGGAAGCGCAATAACCGTATCATAGCCGTCCTCTCTCAACTGCTTCGCCTGAGTCCAGACTGCGGAAAAGCCTTCTGCATCGGGAACGGAACCGTTCGTTCCACCGGACGCATCCAATATAGCGGGTATCGCCAGTGTAGGCACAAGCTGTTGTTCACCCTGGCTTTCGATCTGGGCTACGATTTTTTGCCGCACGATTTCATTGCGATCACCAATTGTGTTTAACCACGCCTGCGCTCTACAACTGTCAAAGCCAAGAGCCAAGTTGCCACTCAAGATAAACGGGCAGCTAGTCCAGCTTAGAATTGACCGAAATCCAAGACCCTTGTTGCCAATATAGCGGGCGCGGTCATTCTTCTTAGGGCTGTTGTCGCTCACCATCAGCGATTTGATGCCACTTTCGGAGAACGGATTTCCAGTGTTGGCAATGCACAGACCCTCCCGCATTAGAACGATGGTAACCTTATTGAACTGCCCAAAATCTACGCCAGAATCGTCCGCATTCTGTAGAAGTTCGAGAATCTCTCTGCCGTGGTAATCACGAGTGTAATTGATTTCCCGATTGTACGCTGATATTAATTCGTCTGGGTCAGTACAATACACGCTCTCACGTTTCTGTACTTGAGAAGCAACCCACCCAGCCCAATCTTCTGCTGTCCATTGTCCACTCTGTAAGTTCATCTACTATTCGCCTTTGCTTCTTGATTGTATCAGAAATAGGCCCAGAAACCAAGCATTCTTCAATTTGCCCTGGGAATATACTCAGGCAACAGACTACAATGCGGAAATGACCTGGGGGTCCAGTATACTATTCAACAGGTGTATGGCAGAGAAACTGGAAAGTTGGTTCCTACCAGGCTGGCCGAGCAACTTTTTTGTTCCTCACGGGTCATAATGAAGTATGAACCAGAGTGATGGAGAACGATCGGCCTTGAATCAGAGACAGGACTCAGAAACGGCTGCCCGAATCGCCCTGTATGAACGCCTCCTAGCGGAAAGAGATAGCCGTATCAACGACCTGACGATGGCACTGGGCCATGAGCGCCTCAGTCACAGAAGCGGCATCTGGCCAGATATGAGAGCAGGATTGATCGGCTATGCACTGGGTGTACCGCTGGGGCTTGTTAAGTCACTCGCATTTCAGGCATTCGTCACGCATACCGCCTCGATGATGGTCCTTCTGTTTCTATCCATCTACTTCTCATTGGTGGCAGCTTTCGCCTTCTTCATGGTTCGCAGAGTTTACCGCAACAGAATTGCGGCCCAACAGATTGGCCCGGAGGCGGCTTACGCCGTTCAGTTTTTTTACAGCGTCATCCTATCCTTTGCGATCACTATGGAAATCATTACCAGTCCTCACAGTTCGAGCAGAGATCTGACAGGGACAACATGGCTTCTTCTTGCCAGCCTCGGTGCAGCAGGTTACAACTATTGGCGTATGAGGGTTTACACCAGACACGCCGGAAAGCCTCTGCCAAGCCTGCCACAAATCGGTTCGTGGCTAAATCTTCACTGACATCCTAAAAACCGTATGTATGAATGATTTTGACAAATTCTATGTTAATGCGATTGAGGGTTTTGACAAAGAATTGAGTCGCTTGCTAAAGCGCCAGTTTTTATTTGCCCGTGATAGCGATGGTAACTTCGCTAGTTTGGCAACAGTTGCAGACCATCCAATCAGTAAACGTTTACGCCAGATCAAAACCTACTTAGACGCATATAACGATTGCAAAAACACGGGCTTTCCCAGTATCACGAAGGATAAACTTCATCGCCTATTTGCTTCCTATTTCAACTTGAAGCTCTTGGTGCAGGACCTCAACCGCGTTGAGAAACACGATGCCATGCTTCTCGATGATTTCACGGGTATGCTCCTAAAAAGTAATGAGGACAACTACTACGGAGATCGGTTAGAGCTTCAAGTTGCCTCGTTTCTCGTCGGCAAAAACATACCATTCACTAAGAGCGAGTCGCCGGATTTCTGGACAACCCAGGGTGGAAAGCGAATAGGCTTTGAGTGTACCAGTGTTCATTATAAAACAACTAAGCCAAGCGACAAGGCACTACACGACAAGATAGGAAAGGCCATCAATGCAAAGTCTAAAAAAACTTATGCTGCCAGGAGCCTTGCTGTTTTTATAGATATTACTAATGTCCACAGTTTCAGCACCGACGCGGATAATCTACTTGGCAATCCGGTCAGCTTGAAAAACTATCTCGGAAACAAGCTCAGAAGAACAAACTATGGAAGCATCATCTTATTCACCTATGTCCTTCAAAGCGCACCTTCTTTAAGCTGGGCGACAGCAAGCCGCGTAGACGCTCCTAATGCTGATCCAGAGTTATTGGCCTTCCTGGATTCGTCATTTGGACCCGCGAGTGATTTCATCGTTATCCAAAACGCAATAGTGCCCTCATCTGTTTGAGCGACGATTATATGATAAAACAGAAGCTAAATGTAGCGGAAGCGATTCAACTTTGACGGACCTTCATTCAATTTTAGCGGAAACGGTATTTAACAGTGCCAACATCGGCTTCAAGGCCCTCTATGAGCAAGGAGTTCTCGCAAACTACGGCGATATTGCTTATCACTACACGAGTGAAGTAGGACTAGAGCCTATCCTGCATTCTAAGAAAATATGGGCAGGCAGACTCGACCAGATGAACGACGACACTGAGGTCCTTTACTCTTTGGAGCGGACGCGGGACATCTTGCGATATTACTATGCCCAAGCAGAACATATTTCCCGCCCTGATGTCGAAAAGGAACTTCTACGAGCTTTATGGGAAAAAGCTGCTACGATAGTTCAGCAGGACATATTCGCTGCTTCGTTGACGTTCCAACCGGATTTGCCTGTCCACTGGGAACGTTACGGGGGAAAGGGAAACGGCTATGCGATTGGCTTCAAGCTACAAAAGCCATCCGCTGATTCACCATCTAAAGTTTTATACACGCAGGTACTTTACGAGGAAGAACATCAAAAAACATTGGTTGGACGTGCCATTCATCATTTTGTCACGGAGATAGGGAGACTTGAAGCAGAACATTCTGTCTCTCGCCAAATGGATCAAGTCAAAGGTTTCGCTGATCAGCTTGTGAGACTCCTAACTCCGGCGATGAAAGCCCCGGAGTGGTCTGCTGAGAAAGAAGTCAGGCTTGTCGTGACAGGCAACGATACAGAAGACCTTCATCAACAACAGATTGAAGTCCATCCTGACAAAACTGTCATTCCATTGTCTCAGCCGGACGGTATTCAGGATTTCTTAGTTGAAAACATCTTGATCGGTCCCTGTGTAACTAGACCCGACGCCATAAATTATGTAAGGCAACTTTGTGACTCTACTGGTTTTCCGAACGTTCAAATAATATCTTCAACTTGTTCCTGTACACTATTGGGATACCTATTCAGCCCCTTCTTTGGACATCAATCCCAACATCATTGAGGAGCATAACTATGCCAAAACCCAAAAGCATCGTTCGGACCGATGCCGCAACATTCCCAAACGCTGCCGTCCAAGCATCAGAGTGGCGGTTTCTGAATGAATGGAACAAAGAAGATATTCCAGCGCATCCAGGTCGGTATGAAATACGCCATGCGCCGGGAGGTGTTCCATCACAATCTATTGCCGGGAATACGCCTACGACTAGACGACTTAAGCAGGAAGAGGCACAAAGACAGATTACATGCCACGAAATGAACAGTATTCTCTACATCGGTAAAGCCGTAAATCTCGCCGACCGGTTTTGGTGTCTACTCGGAACCTGGAAAAGTAACGACGGAAACAGGCAAGACGAAAAACACCATGGCTCTTACAACACCTGGTTAGAGAAAGGTCTGCAATCAACTTATCCAATTAACGATATGCAGTTTCGATATTTTCCTGTCAGCAACGAAGAGTGGAAGCCAAAACAGAAAACAGCTGTAGATGGAATACGTGCTGCGCTTATGAAGCAGGATGGATCAGCGATAGATAATCTCGCCACTGGGGCAAGCTTTGCTGCTGAGAATTCGCGTCTAAGGTTGTATGAAGCTTTCTTCGGCAAAGGGCTAACACCGCCATTAAACACGCTCGGTCGTGGGAAAAAGCAGATGACGAACGCAAGCCTAGACGCCCACTTGGATGAAGTTGGACAAGAAACAGAAATGAGCGCTGAAGAACAAGCGAACGACTTGACCATGGAGGACTCTTACACGAATTCAACATTCGTTAATAGAGATCAATCCTGAACTAGATTGTGACGCGGGGAAAATAATTGCTCGTATTGAGACACCGCTAAAAACTACGGGATTATCTGCCTGCGTCTAGATTTTTAGTGCTAACAGTCGGTAGCATCTGTACCACTCGATTTCCAGGTTTTACGTGAGATTCGCGGCACCTCAAAATCAGGAAAAGAGATGGGCGGATAGTTCGCAACAACGAGGCGCCCCGCTCCCATTCGAGACTTTAACTCAAACCTGTTAGAGTAAGACATTAGAGAGTGTGGCATTGGAAGTAATTCCAAGGTCACGCTCTCTTTTTCTGTCATCTCCACGACCTGAACGATGCTCCCCATGAGGTCGGCCCGCTCGTCCTCTGTTAACACCTCCCACACGCGCAGCACTTCGCCCCATGCTTCCTGTACCTGCCCTGTCGTCGGGCGCGGGATGGTCGCCGCCTGGATCTGCTGGTCTGCCTCCTCCATCTGCCGCGTGACGATTTCCTTTTCCGCCTCCGCCTTGTCCAGCGCGGCCATAAGGGCGGGGCTGTCGCGCCCATCCCCAATGGCTTTGATGTAGTTGGCGATCCGCATTTCTAAAGCCTGCTTCTGTTTGCCGAGCTGGCCGCGCAGGGCCTTCTACGCCTCGTCGGCATTCCCCCACCCGCCGGACTGAGCGATGAGCTTGTGCATGAACGTTCGGTGGGTCGCGGCATGGTTCATGTAGTCCAGGACCGTCAAATGGAGCCGGTCGGCGTTCATGAGGCCGATGGGGCACTTTTCGTGTCCGCGCCCTTCAGAAACGCGCCCGCACTCCTACCAGTTTTCTGACGCTCCACCTACTCGCCGATGGCCGCGAAGAACTGGCCGAGCGTCAGGCCGAGCGCCGCGACGATCTTCTTCGCCGACTCCAGCGTCAGGGTCTTCTCCGAACGCTCGACAGACCCAATATAAGTCCGGTGCAAGCCGCACAAGTACGCGAACGCCTCCTGGCTGTGCCCCGCGGCCTCCCGCAACCGTCGAATCTCCCGTCCCACCTTGCCCGCCAGTGCCGCACCCTTCATCCTCAAATCATAGGTGTTGACAGCCTTTTAGTCTACAGACCAGTAGTAGACGTTCTAGTAGTAGCGCAAGGGGATATACTGATAACAGTAACTTAATGAAAAGTTGTGAGCGGCTCGTCCGCCCCGGTCAAATGCGATGCCTGGAGACCCAATTACCCAAGAGATCGCCTCCCTACCCCGAAGGGAGCCGCTGATCCTCCGCGAGAACCTGCCTCCTGACCTGGACGACGTGCGGATGTCACAACTGGTTGCGTTGACTCGGGTTTTCCTGGAGGATCGTCTCCCGGAGAACGACTGGTACTGGCTCTCATGGAGCAGGCACCTCGGGGCGTTGCCGCTGGACCTGCTCGACGCCTGGTTCGAGTCCAGGTACGGTTTCTGCTTCCTCATGGGCCGGGATCGCATCGCCCGGATGGTCCTCCCGGACAGCCCAGGCTGAGTGGACCCGGAGGCTGAGAAGATCGTCGAGGATTTTCTTCGTGATTTACAGATGAGACTTACGTCACCCGATTCGTATTGGGCCAGCCTCCCGGATTTCGACGATCGGTGGGAGTGGCTGGAACTGACTGCCGAGGCACAGGCCGCGTGGCTGTGCGGCCCGGATCCTTGGTTCGGGGCATATCGGAAGGAGCCAGCCGCGCCGTACCGGGTAGTTCGTATGACAAGCAACGCTGGGCATCAACGGTACGAGGTCGACCCCGAGCGGCCCGACGGGCTTCAGGTGCGTGTCACTGATTGCAAAGGGAAGGTAAAGGAGCAGATGTGGGACAGCCCTTCCGTCGAACACATCTCCTCGTACTGCGGGCCACCCGAGGAGCAGCATTGGGTGGACCTAGGAGGAGCAGCATCATGATCGGGATATTGATCCTACAGTTAGTTAATCTCGCGGGATGTCAATTCCCCGCCGCTTGCGGCGTACCCGGTTTTGTCGGAAAGCGCTCTCAGGCGCAATCCTAAAATCCGGTCTTTCAGATACCTCGGGGCTTGCCCCGTCAGGTCCTTCATTATGCTGTTTGTCAGAGCAGTGGTGGCGAAACGCTCCGCAGAACGCCGTACAACTACGCAAGACCAGCCGAAGCGGGCAGTGGCGGAGCCAAACGTGATGCCACCCCGCCCCGTGACGCCCCAGGAACGCGTCGCTAGATTGAGCGCGCTAAAGGCCAGGCTATTGGCCGAACATGAGGCCAAACACCAAGCGCTCGTCGCAGGCGGCAGTATCCTGGTATTGCCCAGCGTCCAATGGCTCGGCAACCAAACCGTCATCTGCGCCCACGGACACCGGGCCAGTTGTCGGGCGTTCGCCAATATGACAAGCGTGCGGCAGGACACTCACCTCAGTAGGGATGAAGGGCCTTTTATTGAACAGGGATTCCAACGTTGTCCCACCTGCCACACGGACCTGTACACGTTTGAGTCAAATTTGTTCAGTGATTATATCGTGTGTGTGGTGTTTGATAAATCAAATGGCAACACCTCCTACCACCTGTACCGGAGGGAATTGGGAGACTGCCCGACCTATCGGATTCGCGACGAGTGTTGGGCTGCTCTCCGGTCGCTGACGTAAAAGCACCAGTTTAGTCCGCACCACCGAACGACGCGGGAAGGAGAAAACCTTGCCATTCATTTTCGGCGTCCTTGTCATCAGCGCCCTCCTGTCCATCAGATTTGGGAGGCGCATCGGCGCGCTGTGCAAAACGGCTGTCCTTGACAGGCATGGCGACGACTGATATAATAGTGTCAACCTGCTTTGCTTCCGGAGTTAGCCCTTGACTGTATTGGTGTTCGCCGATGGGTTTCACCCGCCGTATTCTCACGTCAACCACACGTACACGCCTTTAGCTGTCACCGTACTTGACCTGGCGCGGGGTGTCATCACGGCGGCCCACGACGGTCTCCCGGATCATCCACAACACGGCGACGGCGGCGCGGGTCAAGAAGTACCACGACTTCCGCTGCCAGGTCTGCGGCGAGCGCCTCCTCACCCCGGTCGGGCCGTATGCGGAGGCCGCCCACATCAAGCCGCTCGGCACCCCGCACAACGGCTTGGATACGACGGACAACATCCTGTGCTTCTGCCCGAACCACCATGTCCTCTTCGACCTCGGGGCGATCACGATTGAGGACGACCTGACGCTCCGGGGCTTTAAGGGTAGGCTGAGAACGGCAAATAACCACCCGGTCAGTGTTGCCCAACTGCGCTACCACCGTCAGCACTACGGGCAGAACTGACACAATGGGCGCGTATGACGCCGATGTGGATCACCGTCCGGTGGAGCATCATCAAGGCGGCGGCCACGGGAGCCGAAAAGGGCACGAAGCTGTCGCTGACGATGGACGGGGGCATCAAGCCCATGTAGAGCGGAATCCATGACTGAAGTCTCGAACACCACCGAACAATCCACCGAGGACTCGTTCCTCGAATTCGCCCAGGCGAGTCTCAAACTACTGGGAGAATTGGACGCGGAGTCGACCGTCCGCCATGGGCCGCTTCGCGTCGTTTTTATCTCCGACGGTTGGGGCTACGTCTCGGAAGACACCTGGCTATACCGGGGCCTGGTCTTCGACAACTTCGCCCGGTTCCGGTCGCTGCCCTCGTTCATGGCCTGCCTACACGCGCATCGCGTGGAGGGAGTATTCCGGTCCCCAGAGCCTACGGACCGCGATGGGCATGAAGTCGGCGCTGACAACGACGCCCAGGAAGTCGCGCTCCTCAGAACCCTCCTCGATCCACTGCTGTACGCCGTCGAGCATCATCGGACCGTCACCCCAACGACAGACCAACTCCGGGAGAGCTACCGGGCCTTTCGGGGAGAGTGGACCTCTCCGACGATCCCATGGGAGACGACGGTCCCGCTGCTGAACATCGAGAGCGACCTGGCTGAGCCGTACAGGGTCGGAGAAACTCTCGAACTCAGGCCGTTCACGCTCGCGGAGAAGGCCATGATCTGGCAGGCGGCATACGTTCAGGTGGAACACCGCCTCAGTGCGGGGGCCTTCGCCCGGACAGAGTTCAGGCTGACGTCATCGTTCACGCTGGACAGAGGGACTCCGTTCCACAAGGTCCGGGACGACAGACCCGTGTCTGAGATCGGGCGCTTCCTCACCGCCCTGCGGCTACTCAAGCCAGGCAGGGTCGGCGCGTCCGCGGTCTTCACCCACCGAGTCTCACGCAGCCCCGCGTTCGGCTTCGGGACATGGTTCATGGGAGACTTCGAGGTCGGGACGTGGGGCGAGCGATACGCACTGAAAATGGCGGAACTGCCCGAGGTCGTGGCCCTCTTCGACAGAATCGGCAGCGTCGGGGACAAACGGCTTGGGATCAGCCTGCGCCGCTTCAACCAGTCCTACGAGCGAGAGCGGGGGGATGACCAACTGATCGACCTCACGATTGCCCTCGAAAGCTGCCTCCTGACCGGACCAGAATCAAAGACCGAACTCAAGAACCGGTTCACGCTCCGGGGGGCGGCCCTGCTCCGGGCGGCGCACAAGCCGCAGGAGACAAAGCGCCTGCTCAGCCTCATCTACGACGAGCGCAGCAAGATTGTCCACTCCGGGAAGTCATTGACCGACCCAGGGACAGAAGACCGGTTCGAGAAGATGTCGTTCGACCCGCCGATCCATCCGCTGCTGTTCCCGGATCGGGCCGCTGACCTGACGCGGGCGATTCTGATCGAATATCTGCGGCGTCTCGACCGGGGTCAGGGCATGGATGCGATCAACGCCAGTCTCGAAAGCGATCTGCTCGAAGGACTGGCGGCCCTCGGTAGACAATCACCCGGAGAGCAATCCGGGACCGACGCCTCGTAGTATTCGGACACCTATAGGGCAAAAATATAGAAAGACATCGGCTCACACGAACACCTGCAAAACGATGGAGGAGGTAACATGGAGTGGTTCGTTGTAATTCGCGGGGATGATGACGACCTCGCGCAACTTGCACATCTGCTAAATACACCCGATTTGCGGATCACGCATGAGGACGATGGTTTTGCAATGCGTTCATCTTCATTTGATTCATTCACCGAAGAGGCTGAAGTTTATGACCGGGCAAGTGAACAGCGAAGCGGCGGGCGCGTCCCGAAACAGGCCCGCTATCGCGCGACGTTGCCCGCAGCGGCGTTTCAGCCTGCCGCCGGCCCCTCCGTA
>JAYTTD010000002.1:0-10930 GCA_043745235.1 Nitrospira sp.
CAGGGTCTCACGTTCGTCGCTACTCATGTGCGTATAGCCGTTCGTTCGCATGGCAACACCGTAGCCCATCAGGGCCGGCAGTGTTGCACTTGGACTTAGAACTCAAGCCTCTTTTCCCACCACGAAGAATCCTGTTACGTGTCGCCAAAGAATCGTGAGAGGCAGCTCACGAAGGCTTGCTCGGAGGTCATCGGTAAGCGCGTTCGGGCTGGGCATGGGATCAGTTCTGTTTCACCTAATCCATCCTATCCACGGCGCTGGTTGGCTCACAGGCAAAGATGGCGATGCGTGGTCGGAGCTTGTGCGCTGCGAGACAGAGGCCGGAAAGTGCGCCTCTTCCGCAGACTGGCGCTAGCACGATGTCAAATCGGCAGCTTGATCAGTAGCTTGATCATCACCGTCCCTTGACCGGCCATCACACTAGCGGCATTACACAAACGGGTGGACCACGACCGCTTGATAGTCGCCCACGAGTTCGCGCAACGTTGCATCGGCACAGCTCCGATCTTCGCTCACGTGCGCTTGAGTCTCATACCTAGAACCGCACGATGCTTCATGCTAGAGCAGGGCAAATCCTTGCCCATGATTTCCAGATGAAACCGTGCAAATACAGAAGATGGCTGTAAGGGCATTGCCCGGGCGATTGCGTGGTAGTGGTATATGATCCGGGGAATTGAAGGAGTCGACGCGCTGAAGTTTTTTCATGCTTGAGACCCCCGGGAGGCGTTGGATAGCACATCAAGCTGATAACTGCTCAGAAGGGAGCGTAGCGTGTAACGCCACGTAGAGCACGAAAGGCCTCTTCGCAACCTACTGCAAAGGTTCCATCAAGCATGTCTATGGTCTGGACGATCTATGGAAGAAAGCACTCCGACCAGTAAGCGCGGTGTGGTCCTCATCATGAGGCAGGAGAGAGAAAGGCATTTTGAGAAGAAGACTGAATATATTGGAGCGGGAAACGGGATTTGAACCCGCGACCCTCGCCTTGGCAAGGCGATGCTCTACCACTGAGCTATTCCCGCTCGATCCAGTCGGTCAGAGGGGTGGGATTCTACTGACGCGGGAGCGAAGCTGTCAAGCAATGTAGTAGGTTTCATTCACCCACATTATCATGTTACCCTCGTTACGACGGGACAAAAACGATACCAAAAAGTAACGCGCAAACACTTCGATCAAGTTATTGATTTATTGAGAACTTAGTTCATGAAAGTTTGGTAAACGCTCACTGAGTGATACAGCAGGTACTCAACGACGCATAGTTAGGTCGTCTTCAGCGACAATCAAAAAATATTATTAGCCCAATAATTCAATTACTTATCAGGCGTCACTTAAACACATCTGATCCATTAGCTTGGTGCGCATATTGCGAACTTGGAAAGCCTGCAATGACTGGAATGCAAGGCAAACTGACGGTCAAACTCATGTTTCATCGACCGATGTCATACTCGTTTCTTTCTACTTTCTGCGGCTCTCTGAGGTAAGGGAGCGAAATTTTACTGTGTGTCAGTGAAGATGCGTGGGCTTGAATTGGAGCCCTCAACTGTTAGGAGGTGGTACCAATGTTTTTGTCACGTAGGCAGTTTTTAAAAGTCTCTGTGGGGACTGTTGCCGCAGTGGCGGTAGCAGACAGAGTCTTGGCACTGACCGCGCTCCAGCCGGTCATTGAAGTCGGGAATCCGTTGGGGGACTATCCAGATCGATCCTGGGAGCGTGTGTATCACGACCAGTATCGGTACGATTCATCTTTTACGTGGGTCTGTTCCCCGAACGATACGCACGCCTGCCGCGTCCGGGCCTTCGTCCGAAACGGCGTTGTGATGCGAGTCGAACAGAACTATGACCACCAGACCTATGAAGACCTCTATGGCAACCGTGGAACATTTGCCCATAACCCACGTATGTGTTTGAAGGGATTCACCTTCCATCGGCGCGTGTACGGTCCCTATCGCTTGAAGGGACCGTTGATGCGGAAGGGTTGGAAGGAGTGGATGGACGCCGGTTCGCCGGAGCTCTCGCCTGAGACTAAGCGCAAGTATAAGTTTGACAGCCGGTTCCTGGACGACATGCTGCGGGTGTCATGGGACACGGCCTTCACCTATGCCGCCAAGGCCATGATCATCATTGCCACGCGGTACAGTGGGGAAGCCGGGGCTCGCCGCCTCCGCGAGCAGGGCTATGCGCCGGAAATGATCGAGATGATGAAAGGGGCCGGTACCCGCACCTTCAAGCATCGCTCCGGCATGCCGGTCCTTGGCATTATCGGCAAGATGGGGAACACTCGGATGAACGGGGGTGTCAACGCTCTGCTGGACACCTGGATCCGGAAGGTCAGCCCAGATCAGGCCCAGGGCGGCCGCTATTGGTCGAACTATACCTGGCACGGTGACCAGAATCCCGCCCACCCATTTTGGTGTGGCGCACAGGGGTCTGACATCGACCTCTCCGACATGCGCTTCTCCAAGCTGAACACCAGTTGGGGCAAGAACTTCGTTGAGAACAAAATGCCGGAAGCGCACTGGAAATTGGAATGTATCGAGCGGGGCGCCCGGGTGGTGGTGATCACGCCTGAGTATAACCCCACCGCCTATCGCGCAGACTATTGGATGCCGCTCCGTCCCGCGTCGGACGGCGCCATTTTCTTGGGGGCCATGAAGATCATCGTCGATGAAAATATGCATGACACCGATTTCATGAAGGGCTATACCGATTCGCCGGTGCTCGTTCGCACGGATACGTTACAGTTCCTGGATCCGCGGGATGTGGTCGCCGAGTACAAGTTTCCGGACTTCTCGAAGAGCTATTCAGGCCGGGTGCAGTCCCTGAAACCCGAGCAGGTCCAGCGGCTCGGGGGGATGATGGTCTGGGACTTGAACAAGCAGCAGGCGGTCCCGCTCCATCGGGAGCAGGTCGGTTGGCACTATCTGAACAGCGGCATTGACGCCGCGCTCACTGGGACCTTCCGCGTGAAGCTGCTGAATGGCCGAGAAGTCGATGCGATGCCGGTCTGGCAGATGTACATGGTACACTTCCAGGATTACGACCTGGACACCTGTCATCAGATCTGTCGGACGCCGAAGGATCTCCTGGTCCGCTGGGCGCGGGATTCAGGCTCGATCAAGCCCGCCGCGATTCATAACGGCGAAGGGACAAACCACTACTTTCATCAGACCATCAATTCCCGAGGCGCCGCGATGGTGCTCATTGTCACCGGCAACGTCGGAAAGTTCGGCACCGGGCAGCATACCTGGGCCGGCAACTACAAGGCGGGCACCTGGACCGCCACACCCTGGTCCGGCGCGGGGCTGGCGGTGCACACAGGGGAAGATCCGTTCAACATCACCTTGGATCCGAACGCCCACGGCAAAGAAATCAAGACGAAGTCGTATTACTACGGCGAGGAAGTCGGCTACTGGAATCACGGCGACACAGCCCTGATCGTCAATACTCCCAAGTACGGGCGCAAGGTATTCACGGGCAAGACGCACATGCCGACCCCGAGCAAGTTCCGGTGGGTGGTCAATGTGAACGTGCTCAATAACGCCAAGCACCACTATGACATGGTGCGCAACGTGGATCCGAACATCGAGACCCTGATCACACAGGACATCGAGATGACTTCGGACATCAACCACAACGACATCGCCTTTGCCGCAAACACGTGGATGGAGTTCACCTATCCGGAAATGACCGTCACGGTGTCCAATCCGTGGGTACAGATCTGGAAGGGCGGGATCCGGCCCCTGTATGACACGCGCAACGATCTCGACTCGTTCGCGGGCGTCGCGGCCAAGTTGTCGGAGATGACCGGCGACAAGCGGATGCGGGATTACTTCAAGTTCGTCTACGAGAACCGCGTCGACGTCTATGCTCAGCGTTTGCTCGACGCCTCCAGCACTTTCTATGGCTACAGCGCGGACGTCATGTTGAAGTCTGAAAAAGGCTGGATGGTTATGGTACGCACCTATCCGCGCACGCCATTCTGGGAAGAGACCAACGAGTCAAAGCCCATGTGGACCAGGACCGGTCGGTACGAAAATTACCGGACCGAGCCAGAGGCGATCGAATACGGCGAAAACTTCATTTCGCACCGGGAGGGGACGGAAGCGACCCCATATCTGCCGAATGCCATCATGACCAGTAACCCGTATGTTCGTCCAGACGACTATGGGATTCCCATCACGGCGCAGCACCATGACGATAAAACGGTGCGGAACATCAAGCTGCCGTGGCAGGAAATCAAGCGGCACGCGAACCCGTTGTGGGAGAAGGGGTATCAGTTCTACTGCGTGACGCCGAAGACCCGGCATCGGGTGCATAGCCAATGGTCCGTGAACGACTGGGTGCAGATTTACGAGTCGAACTTCGGCGATCCATATCGTATGGACAAGCGGACCCCGGGAGTGGGCGAGCACCAGTTGCACATTAACCCGCAGGCGGCGAAAGACCGGGGGATCAACGACGGCGACTACGTCTATGTGGACGGGAACCCGGTGGACCGGCCCTATCGGGGCTGGAAGCCATCAGATCCATACTATAAGGTGGCGCGCCTCATGATTCGGGCGAAGTACAACCCGGCTTATCCGTACCATGTCACGATGGCGAAGCACGCCCCGTTCGTGGCCACCCCGAAGTCGGTCAAAGGCCATGAGACGCGCCCGGATGGACGCGCCATCGCGGTGGACACCGGCTATCAGTCCAACTTCCGGTACGGGGCGCAACAGTCCTTTACCCGGAACTGGTTGATGCCGATGCATCAACTCGACTCGTTGCCAGGCAAGCATGCCATCGCCTGGAAGTTCAAGTGGGGCTATCAGGTCGACCACCATGCGATCAACACGGTGCCGAAGGAATGTTTGATCCGCATCACGAAGGCCGAAGACGGGGGTATTGGGGCCCGCGGCCCCTGGGAGCCGGTCCGGACCGGCTTCACGCCGGGCCAAGAGAATGAGTTCATGATCAAGTGGCTCAAAGGCGAACACATCAAGATCAAAGTCTAGCGAGAACCGTGAGACTTGGTAAGCAATGTCGGTAAGCAATGAAGGTGAGGAGCGGGATCAAACAGGGAGACGGATGGCGAGTCTCGCACGGCTCGCACGTCGGGTCTGTATCGCCCCTCGACTGAAAGGAGAGACACGATGCCCGAAGTTTATAACTGGCAACTGGGACGGAAGATGCTGTATCCCTACGAGGAACGGCACCCGAAGTGGCAGTTTGCTTTTGTGTTCAACATTAACCGATGTTTGGCTTGTCAGACCTGTTCGATGGCCGATAAGTCGACCTGGCTTTTCTCCAAGGGCCAGGAATACATGTGGTGGAACAACGTGGAAACCAAGCCGTACGGGGGGTACCCACAGTTCTACGATGTGAAAATCACCCAGCTCATCGAGCAGGTGAACCCGGGAGGACAGGTGTGGAACGTCCGTGTGGGACGAAAGCACCATGCCCCTTATGGGGTGTTCGAAGGGATGACCATTTTCGACGCCGGGGCCAAGGTCGGCCAAGCCGCGATCGGCTATATCCCGACGGACCAAGAATGGCGGTTCGTGAATATCTATGAGGATACGGCGACGTCGATGCGGGCCCTCGTGGAAGGCACCGACAAGACAGGATTCTCACGGAACGAACCGTGGAAGATGACAGGGAGCAGTTTGCCGGAGCATGAGACATTCTTCTTCTATCTCCAGCGGATCTGCAACCACTGTACGTATCCAGGCTGCTTGGCGGCCTGTCCGCGGAAGGCGATCTACAAGAGACCCGAAGACGGGATCGTCTTAATCGACCAGAATCGGTGTCGCGGCTATAAGAAGTGCGTGGAGCAGTGTCCCTACAAAAAGCCGATGTATCGTGGCACCACACGCGTGTCTGAGAAGTGCATCGCGTGCTATCCACGTATTGAAGGGAAAGACCCGCTGACGGGTGGCGAGCCGATGGAAACGCGCTGCATGGCAGCGTGCGTCGGCAAGATCCGGATGCAGAGTCTGATGCGCATCGGTGAGGACGGACTATGGGCGGAAGATCGGTGGCACCCGCTGTACTACGCGATTCGTGTGGAGCAGGTAGCGCTTCCATTGTACCCGCAGTGGGGCACCGAGCCCAATGGCTTCTATATTCCACCTCGGCATAGCCCACGTGGCTATGCACGGCAGATGTTCGGCCCTGGCGTCGATAATGCCATCGAGAAGTATCTTGTGCCTAGCCGTGAGTTGTTGGCGGTTCTTCAGCTCTGGAGAGCCAGCCAGCAGATCATCTTCCGGTATGATGTCATTCCTGGTCCGAAAGTGTTTGAAACCCAGATTCACGGGAAACGTTTTGAGATGTACAACGATACTGTGCTGGGCTTCAACAAGTCAGGCAAGGAAGTAGCGCGTATCCAGGTCGAAGAGCCGATCTACATTCGGCCAGCCGAGCGCGTAACCTGGCTGTAGGTTCTATCTAGGCCAAGTCTACACAGAGGGCGGAGTTCCTTCAGGGACTCCGCCCTCTGTGTGTGATCCCAAGCCTCTTGAGTCTTCCCCGGTCTTTCGCCTCAGGTATTGGCTACTCCTTCTGTACACTTGACGCGCCACGAGGGGTCCAGTAGAGTTACGGACGGTCCTCTATTATAAAGAAGCTGGGGTATCATCAGCGTGACCACTCATCAGCAACCATCAGTCCCATTTGCCGCGCAAGCCATACCCTTCGACGAGTTTCTAGCTTCAGGGAAACTTCCGGAGGGATACCTCGCCAGCGAGTACCTCGCTCAGCAATTCGTCGAACGCCTCGTGCACTATGTCCTCAGTGCTCCAGCCAGTTACACCATGGCTCAATTAGGCAGTCTCCTAGAACAGATAAACCCTCGCGCACAGGTTCTTTTCTTCAAACGTCTCAAAGAAACTAGCCCTGAAAGTCTCAAAGATTTCGCCCCGCTCTATTACGGTTTCATGAACGAGTTTCACTCTCTCCTATTTACCTAGTCCGACAACTTTTTCCTTGTTGCCTTGGCATTCTCGTGTATAATCAGGTGGTTAATTATTTGCGCAAAGGAGTGCCATGAATCCAACCCTACAACGAGCAGTGACCAGCTTCTATAACCTCATTTACGAGGCCCAAACGTTTGCCACCACAATGTCACGGATTGACACTGCGGAGCAGGAACATTACGCGGGACGGATTGAAGGGCTAAATTGGGTGCTTGATCGCTGCCAAGAGCTTGAAGATATGGATGCAAATTTGACTCCCTCGTCCCTCCAGCGAGTTCTCACCGAAGTCAAGTCTGATCTCGACCACGAATTATCGGTCCAGCGGCGAGAAAAGGGGCGTCGTGCGGACGGGCGAGAGGAGGCTCTCAATTTTGTCGCTGACTATTTATCGAGTCTAATCACAGCAACAGACATTGAGTCAGCCAAGACGCCAGCGGTGTAACAATTCCGTCATCAATCGGGCTTGCCGTACAAGCTTCACTTGTCGCTTTCCATGACGCGAGGCTGATCGTTACGATGATACGAGAATGGATCATCTTTGCGTTGTGCCTGGGAGTCGGCGGCCACATCGCGCTTGGTGTTGTCATGCATGCCCCACAGGCCTTTGCCATGGGATACAACCAGATTCTATGGCTTGTTGAGTGGACTAGCGGTCTACGGTCTGGTGCAAGCAGGGCGGGGGCTGTGGAAACTGTTTCGGCATGTTCCTAAGCTCCAGTCAAAGATAGAACCCAACGCCTCATGGTGAACAGACAGGCATCTCGAGGACGGACTCTCGGCATTGCGCCCTACCGTCTTATCTGCGTAGGATCATTCTATGTCAGGTCCTCAACGTAAACCTACCGGCTCAATTTGGCCAACCGGTCTATCCCCCAGGACAACTCGACCGCCAAGACCGGATGCCTCGAAACAGCCGGACCAATTCAGATCGTTGAATGCCTCGCTACTCTATTGCCCTTCCTGCCGAGTAGCGACCCCAACGAGGGAGCGACTGCTGCTCGTGCTTCCAACCGGAAATCTGTACGAATATCGCTGCCGGCACTGCGGTACGTCGACCGGCTCCAAGACCGACAATCAATAGGCGACTGTGCTCGGTTCTGTGCCTCATTGATGATCGAGGCGATAGGAGCCTTCCCTCATTGAGCATGGGACAGAAGGTTCGGATAAGAAGTATTCGCTATGTACTTGCAGAAGGAGTCCGTTGATGAGCGAGCCCAGCTAGATCATCCCTTCCAGGGGAATGCCTTCTTCAATGAGCATGACAGGAATATCTTCGCGAATAGGATATAGTATCTTCCGGTCGCTTCTGATCAGCCCTCCGTCGAGTGTTTCCGTGACCGGCTTATTCGCCTTATTTTTCAATTGCCCAAGGCTTACGGCCTTATTCAACTTGGCAATCAGTACCTCATCAGCCACACTCACATCTTGTTTCGTGTCAGGGCAACAGAGAATGGCGAGAAGATCCTTGTCGATATTGACCGGACGCCTTGCTTCTGTACGTTCTGCCATAACACCCCCCATGTGTGAATCTAGATGCTGCTTTATTTGTACAATAGATCACCGATATCGATGAGATCAAGTCCTACAGGCAGGCTCTATTTTGTCTGGCGGTTTCTGCTAGACTACTAACTTCCTGTACACATATGAGGAAGCCAGCGTCGATGTCAAAGGCTCTATGGAAATACTCCTTGGCTGGATTGTTGGTCCTCGTGCCGGCCTGGGCCACATTTTTGATCTTTTCCACACTATTTTTCGCACTCAACGAATTGATCCATGATCTCCCGTGGAATATTGGGGCCCAACAGCGGCCTGGGCTCAGCCTCGTCGTGTTTCTGTTCCTTGTTGTGACTATCGGTGCCATCGCCACCCATGTAATCGGACAGCGGATGATCACTCTGACAGAACGGTGGATTGAGCACGTTCCAGTGGTCCGCAGTGTCTACGGCACCCTCAAAGGGATGACCGATCTCCTGAATTTCCGTTCTCGCTTCGGGCGCAGCACCGTGGTGGCCTTTCCGTTTCCTCGAGATGGTCTCTGGGCGATCGGTTTTGTCATGGGCGTAGCACCATCAGCGCTGCAAGTTGCATCACCAACGAGTTTGCTCATGGTCTTTGTGCCCACGGCCATTCATCCGTTCACCGGCTTCCTCGCGTTTGTCCCTCAGCCACAGGTACATCCGATCAATCTGCCACCGGAAGATGCCATTAAGATGGAGTGCACCGCCGGTTTGTACAAGCCGGCGGCCGGATGGTTACAAGCTCCAAAGACAACAGCCTAAGCCCCATGCCAGTCCTCGACCAACTGAACGTCCGACTCGCTAGGTCAGAAGATGCGGTGACGATCGCGTCGTTCAGTGCAGCCATGGCTCTTGAAACAGAAGGCCGCCGCCTCGATCTCGACCGCCTGCATCTCGGAACCATCGCCCTGATCGAAACCCCCGCGCGAGGTTTCTTCATCGTCGCAGAACAGGATCAGGGCGACAGCCGCCAACTCCTCGGACAGCTGATGGTCACCTATGAATGGAGCGATTGGCGCAACGGAGCATTTTGGTGGATTCAGAGTGTGTATGTTGACCCCGCCTGGCGTCGCCAAAACGTCTTTCGTCGGATGCATGAAACCGTGGTGGCCATCGCCAAGACAAGTCCGAACGTCTGCGGGGTCCGTCTGTACGTCGAAAAGAACAATAGCGCTGCGCAAGCGGTGTACCGTAAGGTGGGGCTCACTCCGTCATCGTATGCCATATATGAAACCGATTTTATTCTGGCACGCCAAAAGGGGTTAGAGGATCGTCCTAACGAAGCCTAGCAAAAGGAGTAAACGTGTCATTTAATAAACTACTGGCTGGCATTACCATCGTCCTGGCACTGGCCATACTTCAGGGTTGTGTGGTGACCAGGGGAACGGTCGGGGAACCGATTCAAGAAGACGTCATCGCGACCATCAAAAAAGGCACGACGACCATGGCAGAGGTTGTCTCCTCGATCGGTGCGCCGGATCGGATTGTCAGAGGCAACGATCGAGAGATCTTTCACTACTATTACTATGACGGGAAATCGCCGGCGATGATGCTCATATTGCTGAACTTCATCCGAATGGATGTCAAGAGCGATAATCTCTATGTATTTTTTAACAGGGACGGGATCGCTGAAGAAGTAGTCTATGGCAAGCGCACCGGTCGCACACAATTCCGGCTGTGGCCATTTGGCGACTAACGTGGCGTCGCATTTCCACTCGATCAGATTGGTCGTTGGTGCGCTCTGCATCCTTCTTCTCTGTGCTGGATGCAGCGTCCGCCGAGCCACGCTCAACGACGTCCTGACTCCGGAACAGGTCAGCTTTATTCGCGTCGGACAGACGACAATACGAGAATTAGCCGATCATATAGGAGCCCCCGATGAGGTTACTGAATCTGATTTCGGGGTTGTAGCCCTCTATTATTGGAGCGATACAAAATCCGCGGGTCTGGACTTCGGTGCCATCGGTCGCCTATTCTTACCCTACTCCCCGACGATAAGACTGAACAAGATCGGAATTACACCTGAACAACTCCAAGTGGTATTCGATCCTCAGTGGACCGTGCGCGCCTACGGATTTTCTCGAAAATCCACAGAGGAGCCGATCATTTGGTTCTGGCCATTCTAGGCGCGACGGACCCCCTCGCGAATTGCTTGATGACTGGGCACCCGCTATAATGCACCTGCATGATTTCTCCATCTGATTCAGATACGACCAAGACCCCCGAAGAATCGCCCTCCTACATTCCAGCTCATCGCGACACAGAGTTTCTCCAGCGGGAAGAACTCCGTTCCATCCGCGTCGGACTTGAACTCCTGAAACCCGAACTGATCCAGCGCGAACAAGGGATCAACTCGACCATCGTCGTGTTCGGCAGTGCGAGGCTCCATGAAGAGACCGCCGCGAAGCAGGCACTCCACATGGCCGAAATAGAGGCCGCTCAATCACCACAGGA
>JAYTTD010000003.1:0-10896 GCA_043745235.1 Nitrospira sp.
AAGGATTTGAAGCAAAGCACGAAGCAGCGCTTCATGGCGATTGAGTTCGACTATCCGGCGCCTGACGTCGAAACCACCGTGGTCGAGCGGGAAGCGGGGATTAGCCGCGACCTTGCGGCCAGCTTGGTGAAACTCGGTGGAAAGGTGCGGAACCTCAAGAATCATGGCTTGGAAGAAGGGGTCAGTACCAGATTGCTGATCTATGCCGGGACACTCATTCGGCAAGGCGTGGCGATCGATCGAGCCTGCGATGTGGCAATTGCCCGCCCGATCACCGACGATCCCGATATGCAGCGCAGTATTGTGGAGTTGGTGAAGGCCATTTTCTGATCCCTTGGCTGGGGTCCCCGTTGCGGATGAATGCGCTGATTGTCCAAGACACCAAAGCCGGAGCGGTCCTCTCCGTTCATATCCAGCCTAAAGCCTCTACCACAGAGTGTGTGGGCATTCACGTCGACGCGATCAAAATCAGAGTGACCGCTTCTCCGGTCGATGGCGCAGCCAACGACGAACTGATCCGGTTCTTAGCCCGCCAATTATCGATTCCTGCTACCTCGGTACAGATCAAGTCCGGTGCGGGCGGACGGCACAAACGTGTCTTTGTCAAAGGGGCCACGGTGGAACTGGTGATGGCTCGCTTGAACTTAAGGAGTCTGTCAGAGTAATGCCATCTACTGTGGCAAATGATTTGCTGGCATCTGCGTTGTTCTCGGCCTGAAAAAAATCCTCAACGTATTCCAGTGAATACGCCTCCGGTTTTTTCGAGCCTTGAGTCGCTCATCTGCCAGCGTCTCCTTCGCCTCGCAACGAAGGTTTACTCGGACAGGCTCCTAGGGCATCAGAAAGGATCGGCGAAGTCATGATGCACAAAGTGGTGTCGATCATCGGGGGATCGCTGTTGTTCGTCGCTTGTTCGACGGCGCATCCAGTTCTGTATCCGAATGCGCACATGCAGTCGGTGGGGAAAGAGATTGCAGCGCAGGATATTGATGCATGCCGGCAATTAGCGGAAACAGCTGGGGCGGAAGAGGGCAGTGGGAAGGCTGGTCGTGTAGCGACTGGCACCGCAGTGGGGGCTGGAGTCGGCGCGGCGAGTGGCGCCGTCGGAGGTGCCATTTCAGGCGCTGTCGGCAGGGGCTCGCTGATCGGCGCGGCGAGCGGAGCGGTATGGGGGTTGCTCATGGGCCTATATCACGTGATCGCCGGTCCCTCCCAACCGAATCAGGCCTATTCCAATTTCGTGAATCGATGTCTGCAAGAGAAAGGGTATGAGGTGAGTGGCTGGCAGTGAGGAGAGCCCTCCTTGCTCGCGGAACGCGCGGCCTCAGAAGGCCCTCGTTCGACGCGCGCAGTAGAGGGCTCCTCCTCCCCGCCAGCATGGAAGGCTGAAAGAGGTTTAAGTGGAAATGACAATCGCTCAATGCGTGCAGTGGTGATTGCCCCGCTGGGCCTGCCTTGTTAGGTGGAAAGAAGGGAAAGCATGAATCGATTACGGGTGAGGGGACATGGTGTTGTTGTGTTGTTGATGTGCCTTAGTCTTATGGCCTGTGCGGGGCCGGAGCCGATGTTGCGGTCGAATGCGAAGTTCCAGCTACAAGGGCGGGAGGCGGCGAAGCTTGATGTCGCTGCCTGTCAGCAGAAGGTCGAGGCGTCTGGGCTGAAGCCGGGCACTGGCAATCGAAGTGGTAACGTGGCCGCTGGAGCTGGGTTGGGTCTGATTAGTGGCGCCGCGGTAGGAGCATCGAGTGGTCTCATTGGTGGAGTGCCTGGTGTGACAATTGGGGCAGCAGTCGGAAGCGTGCTTGGAGTCATTATTGGTTCGGTTGGTGGCGCCTACAGACCGCTTGAACCTGATTCTCCCTATGCCGATGCGGTGGTGCGGTGTTTGTTTGAGAAGGGCTATGACGTGTCGGGCTGGCAATAAAGGTGGGACGGGCGGCCAGCTTCCTTGCTCGCAGACCGCGCACGATCAGAATGTGCTCGGTCGATGCGCGCAGGAGAAGCTGATCCGCCCATCCCACCACGGGGTGAGTGAGGAAGAGAGAAAAATGATAAGAGCTTTGGCCTGTGGACGCGCGCAGGGAAAATTTTAGCATGCCATGTTTGAGGTGAAAAAAGAGCGGAGACATGCTCGCTAAGCAAAGAGGCTCAGCACAGATTGGTTGTGCAGTCGGTCACGACGAGATTTGAGACTTTCTCACCCGCCTCGAGATCGAGAATCAGCCAGGCTAGTTCCGCGAACTGCTCATCCTTGGTGCGTTCCCGTTCCCCCTCGATCAGGCTGACGATGTAGTAGCGTCCGGCGGGAATCTTCGTGAACCAGAAATGTCCGGTCGGGTTGGCTCTGGTCGTACGGAGATAGGGTGCCAGCCGTTTTTCCGCCCGGAGTCGAATCAGTGCTTCGTGTGCGCAGTCAGTCAGAGGGCGTGGCGCTATGGGGCTTTCAGTGGAAGCAGGGTTTTCTGTCGCTGAGCAGGATTTGTCTCTGATTGTGCGATCAAACCAATGGCGCGTGTATGGGGTGATGGGAATAAGATGTACCAGTGCACCGGCTTGCGTGATGGCTTTTCCGGTTGGCGAACCAAGAAACGCTTGTCCAGTCAGAGTGCCTCGCCCCTTCTGTTTGTAGGAGTATAAGTCTTTTTCGTTCAGGCCTGGAGGCACTGATGTCAAAGCAGGAGATGCGTTGCCGGGCTCGGTGGCCCGCGCTTGGTTGGACCACAGGCTTCCCAGCAGAAGTATGATGACTGTTCCGCACAGGAGTCGTCCGCGTAATGGCATGGTCGTTACGAAGCGGGTGAGGGCGATGCCGGTGTTTCGCCCGAGGGAATTGGTGCGACAGTGGCCTTGTGTTTGAGAGCACGGCCTTTGTCGGGTGTCGGGTCTGTGACGATGCCATAGACCTCCCGTCCTTCATGGCCTTCCGGAAGATATTCCGTGATCGGCAGCCCATCCTCCCGCACAAATAAGAGGCAGTGGCAGTATTTGTAGATCTGCATTTCGTCGCAGGCACAGATCCAGCGGCGGAGTGTGGCTTCTGCTTGCTTATCCTTGTAGAAGTTGCAGGGGCAGAGGGGTTTGCCTAGCTGGTCCATGTGCATTGCGAGGCCGTTGACCACGGCTTCAGTCACGGTGGGAGTGGGATGCATGGTCGTCCCGCTCTTCTCCGCAAACCCCTTCACAAATTTCCACATTTTATCGAGACTCTCTTGCTTGGGCTCGGCCATCGCAACTCCTTATAGATCGGCTAGGGGCGAGGGGGAAGATGTGAGTTTCTGCCTGCCCCCTGGCCTCGTGCCTGCGCGTGAGCGCACAGTTTACAAGTGCTCGGGCCTCCTTTACAATCCAACACCTCACGAAAATTCCAGAGGATTGGACCCAGGGTGGAGATGTCGGATACCCATAATCAATTGATCGCCAAACTGGCGGAGGAGTTGGGGCCGGCCACAGCCCAGCACCTGGTCTCTCGCCTCGTCGAGGCCACCGCGAAACCGAATCAGGTGGAAGGCGTCTTGCTGCTGCTCAATGAGTTGTATGAGGTCTCACCGAAGGTTGCGCGTGCCGCGATCGAATCGTTCCCCGATTTGCAACAGCGGGGACGGCTCAGCGACGCAGTGGCTTGGCTGGATCTGGGGACTGCGTTAGCCGAATCGTCCGGTGCGATCGGGCTGAAGTTCTTCAAGGAGAGCCCGCTGGTGCTGGGTCTCATCGAGCAAACGTCGGTTCGGTCGTTGGTGCTGAAAACCGCCCTGGAGTTGGCCGAGCAGGATGCGAATGTCGCACTGGAATTTTTCCGTATGTCACCGGAGGTGGTGACGGTTCTCCCGCCGGATCAGCTGGGGGCTTGGTTGGAGATCGGGTTCGAACTGACGCAAATCGATTTTGTCGTCGCGATGGAGTACATCCGCCAGATTCCTGCGGTCGCCCGCGTGTTACCCATTCAGGATTCCAGGGCCTGGGCGACGTTTGGGCTGAAACTCATTTCTCAGAATAGTTTCGGCAAGACGGACTATTTCGGGACCATCGAATTTCTTCGCACCAGTCCGCTCATTCTCGGCGATCTCGAAGATCAGTCGGTGAGGGCCAAGGTCGTCACGGTCGGGTCGTTGCTGGCTGAACGTGATCCCGTGTCGGGCATTGCCTGGTTATCGGAATCGCCACGTCTGTTGCGTGCCGTGCCGAATGAGGGATGGCGACTGAAAATATTGCAGTACGGGGCCTTAGTAGCAGAGCGTGACGCAGAAACGGCGCTGGTCTATTTGCGGCGCGCGCCGGAACTGGTGAGCGTGATCGGCGAGTCTGCCGAGGCCACGACTCGTTTCGAGGCCTGGTTTACAGCCGGGATGGAAGTCCTCGCGTACAGTGTTGAAGGAGCCAGAGCCTATTTTTCCTTGGAGTCGCAGAAGGCGCTGACGTCGGTGGAAACAGCCTTAAGCGGTGTGCCGCTTCGGCAGGTGGCCCGGACCGTAAAGCTCTTCGTGCAAGGGCTCTGTGGAACGGATCTGACGATTCAGGCGCTCCCCGATTCGCTGAGCCAGGAGACGTCTGCGCGTGCCACGGTGAGTCAGGACGGGCGCACTATCTCATTGCCGGCGCTCCTCCGTCGCTATCCCACTGCCGAAGAGAATACACGGTTGTATCTGGTGATGGCGGCTCACGAAGCAGGGCACGTGGAGTTCGGGACGTACCGGCTGACGCTTGAACCGTTCGCAGACCTTGTCATGTCCCTGTGCCAGAAGTACGGCTTGGTGAAACAGGCTGCGCCGGACACCTTGGCAGCGCTGTTTCGTCTGTATCCCCATCCGGGACTGATCCAAGACCTGTGGATGCTCGTGGAAGATGCGCGAGTGGAGTTTCTGCTGCAGCGGGAATACCCGGGACTCCAGCGGGATCTACAGGAATTCGCGCGTGAGGCGATCACGACGCGGTCGCTGACACACGGACTGACCGTCAAAGAACTCATTGTCGATCAACTACTCCAGTTGTCGACCGCTGCGTCGCAGCCTGTCGCGATTCACGAAGCGATCAAAGACGAGATCGCCATCCTCTGGCCGATAGGCCAGGCGATTCTGGCTCCAACGGCCACGGCGGAAATGGCTGTGCGCGTGGCCCATGCTCTCTACGTGCGGCTCGAAGAGTTGTTGGCGCCAAAGGGGGCGATGATCCAGGCCGATCAGGCCGATGATGAGTCAGAAGACATTGGAGTGGGCCCCTCCGCTTCCGAACAGACGAGTGAGGACTATCGCCCCGTCACCAACTGGGTCTATCGTGGGGCGATGAACCCTGAGTTCATTCGTCAGCATGACCAGGATGAACGTGCATCGGACGATCAGAAACAATCAGAGGACATTGAACGAATGGCGAGCGCCACAGGTGGAGCACAGGGGTCCTCAGTGCAGGGTCAGCGAAATCGAGAGGGCATGCGCACAGCAACCGAGAGCGACAGGCTTGCCGGGGGGTGGAAGTCGCCCTCCCATGTGGAAGAACTCCTGGCCTTGAAGCTTGAGCAACCGATGCCGGTCGATCATGCAGGGCCTGGCGATTGTGCAGTGCGCTATCCAGAATGGGATCAGGGGATCGATGACTATCGCCTCAACTGGTGTTGCGTCGTCGAGCGTGCAGCGGAGGAGGGGAGCGGGGATATCGTGAGTGCCACGTTGAGCGCGCACGGAAGTGAGGTTTCGGTCCTCCGTCGATTCTTCGAAAGTCTGCGTCCACCAGGGTTGCGGCGTGTGCCGGGGCAGGCCGACGGCGACGACCTTGATGTGGATGCGGCGGTTCGTATGTGCGCGGAGCGGGCGGCAGGGGCAGATCTGTCGGACCGGATCTACGTCCGACGGGAACGAAAAGAACGGGATGTCGCGGCCGCGTTTCTGGTCGACGTGAGCGGGTCAACCAGTCGTCAATTGGACAGCGGCCGCCGCGTGATCGATCTGGAGAAAGAGGGGTTGGTGCTTTTGTGTGAAGCGCTCGAGGCGGTCGGAGACCAATATGCGCTCTACGCCTATTCGGGCCAAGGCCGCGGGCAAGTGGACTTTCTTGTGATCAAGGATTTTGACGATCAACTGGGCGGGAAGGCGGCGCATCGTTTGGGTGGGCTGGCTCCCATGCGGCAAAACCGAGATGGGGCGGCCATTCGCCATGCCACTGCTAAATTACTGGCGCGAGAGGCGCGGACGCGACTGCTCGTCCTCATCAGCGATGGGCGTCCGCTCGATGACGGCTATAAAGACGAGTATTCGTTGGAAGACACCAAGGCTGCGTTACGAGAGGCGCGTCAGCGGGGGGTGCATCCGTTTTGTATCACGATCGACCGTGAGGCTGATGGCTATGTTAGGAGAATGTACGGAGACGTGCAGTTCGCAGTCATCGATCATCTCGAAGCCTTGCCGAGGCGATTGCCGCGGATCTATCAACGACTGACGGCGTAGAAGATGTTAGGGGTGAGGGGTAAGGCGTAAGGGGTACGGAGAATTGATGACACATTCAACTGAACGTCCGACCGTGCCGCCCTGGCTACACAAGCTGTTTACGGGGCATCAGTATCCCTATGTTCGTCGGTTGGCGAAGTTTGCACAGCCCCTCAAGCCGGGGGAGGATCGCCAGGAACCGACAAAGGACTTGATCGAGGCCAAGTTTTGGGAAATCTACCCCCGTTGTTGGGCCAAGATTCTTCAAGAAGTCAAAGTGGGAATGATCGTGGTATTCCACGACCTTGGCGAATATCCAGCGGGAGGGTATCAGGAATTGGTCGATGATCCGGACGCCTTTCTGGCCAAGAGCTATGGCAAGAAGAAGATCAAAGTAAACTTCTATGACGGGGACAACTTCGTCTGTACGATCAATTTTAAAGTTGCGGGCTGGACAGAGCACGAACATTCGTGAGAGGTGAAAGATGAGAGGTAAGGCAATCTTGCGTGTCATGTTTGACGTGTCACGCTTCACGAGGTGATGGGGATGGGGAGACCGAAAATTACGGTGGTGGGGGCGGGGAACGTCGGAGGTACGACGGCGCAGCGGCTAGCCGAGAAGGACGAGTACGAGGTGGTGCTTGTCGATATCGTCAAAGGCGTCTCACAAGGCAAGGCCCTCGATATCACACAGGCCGGGCCAATCTGCGGCTATAGCACCCGCGTGGTGGGCACCAATGGTTATGATGAAACGGCCGGCTCGACGGTGGCGGTCATCACCTCCGGAATCCCGCGCAAGCCGGGGATGAGCCGCGATGAGTTGTTGACTACGAACGCGAAGATCGTGCAATCAGTCGTGTCTGAGTTGGTGTCTCGATCGCCGAACGTTATTCTCATTCTCGTCACCAACCCGTTGGATGCCATGGTCCATGTGGCGCGTCGTGTGAGCGGACTGCCGAAGTCGCGGGTCATGGGTATGGCGGGGGTACTCGATTCTGCCCGCATGCGTGCCTTCATCGCCGCCGAATTGAGTGTGCCTGGCCCCGAGGTGGCTGCAATGGTGCTGGGGGGGCATGGTGACACAATGGTGCCGCTGTCGCGGTACACGACGGTGAAGGGGAAACCGGTCTCGGAGTTGATGTCGAAGGACCGGTTGGAGGCGATTGTGAAGCGGACACGCGAGGGAGGGGCCGAAATCGTGGGTCTGTTGAACACGGGCAGCGCGTTCTATGCCCCCTCGGCTTCAGCTGTCGATATGGTCGAGGCGATCATGAAGGACCAGAAGCGGGTGTTGCCCTGTGCGGTGCTCTGCGAGGGCGAATATGGATTACAGGATGTCGTCGTTGGTGTACCGGTCAGGCTGGGTCGAGGTGGGGCGGAGCAGGTGGTCGAATATGAGCTGACGGAGGAGGAGCGGGCGGCACTGGCGATCTCTGCGAGCGCGGTGCGGGAACTCTGTATCACGGTCGATCGTCTGATGGCCTAGAAAATAATGAGTGGTCGATGGTCAGTCGTCATTGGTGGCGACGGAGGCAGATTTTATTACCGATGATCAATGACCAGTGACCGCTACATGCCCTATCCGTAACTTGACAGAGGAGCCGCGCCTACAGTACAGACAGCGATATTGTAATACACTGAATGAGGAGACACGATGAAATTTCTTGAGAGTCCGATGCAGACGATGGCCGTAGGATTTGGGCTCGCCGCGGTATTGATCATGGGGTATCTTGCTATGGTCGGCGTGCCGGTCGGTGATGCAGACTGGGTGGGTTTGATATTTCGCTGGGTCCATTTCCTGGCAGGAATCACCTGGATCGGGTTGTTATATTTCTTCAATCTGATCAATGCGGCATTCTTGAAGAGTTTGGATGGCCCCACGAAGAACATCGTCATTCCCAAGTTAATGCCCGCCGCGCTGAACTGGTTCCGTCATGGTGCGACGGTCACAGTGCTTGCCGGGATTGTGTTGTACCTCTACATGTATTCCAGAGGTGGAACCGGCGCGATCGCACTGGGAATCGGCGGGTTGTTGGGCATCATCATGATGGCCAATGTCCACGCGATAATTTGGCCGAACCAAAAGAGGATTATTGCGGCGGTGACGGCTGCAGCTCAGGGAACTCCTGCGCCGGCGGAAATGGCCCAGTGGGGTCGGACCGCGCTTCTCGCGTCGAGGGTCAACTTCATGTTGTCGATTCCCATGCTGTTATTCATGGGAGCCGGCAGCCACTTTCGGTAGTAATGATCTACGACTGCCGGCGGGAAAATCCGTCGGCAAGTCCGTTCGCCTTCCCTGCTTCCGACCATCAGTGCTTCTACTATCTGCTCAGATGGCCCATGCACCTAGTTCCGCATAGGGCGGTGGTCCTAAGTCATTGAGATTCAGGCCTATTATCGGATCATTGCCTTGACGAATACCGGTCAGGAGCTTTATAGTATCGCTCCATACTGTAAGACGAACGGGTAAGGAATGGTGCATGACGACTGCGACTGAACCACGAGTGCTTCAAACGCTTGAAGGTGCTCCATGGGATATCGAGGCTTACCGGAAGATCGGGGGCTACGAGGCCTGGAAGAAGTGCATCAAAGAGCTGAGCGCGAACGATATTGTCAATGAACTGAAGAAGGCCGGGCTCCGTGGGCGGGGGGGCGCAGGTTTTCCCACCGGCATCAAGTGGGAAAAGGTTCTCAATCATCGGGTGAAGGAACACTATTTCGTCTGCAATGCAGGCGAACATGAGCCAGGGACGTTTAAAGACCGGTACTTGCTCAAGCAAGCGCCGCATCAGCTTATCGAAGGCTGTCTCATTGCGGCCTACACGGTCCAAGCCAAGGCGGCATTTATCTATGTGAATCATGAATATCACGAAGAACGAGAGAATCTGAAAAAGGCCTTGACCCAGGCGAAGGCTCAAGGGCTTTTGGGTAACAATGTCCTGGGGAGTGGCGTGAATCTCGACCTGCAAGTCTTTGAAGGTCACGGGAGTTATGTGGCCGGTGAGGAAACTGCGATGCTCGAATCCATGCAAGGGCGTCCAGCGATGCCTAGACAGAAGCCGCCTTTTTACCCGACGGACTTCGGCCTCTACGGGAAGCCGACGCTGGTCAACAATGTCGAAACTTTGTGCAATATTCCTCGGATTATTTTGAAAGGTGGGGCCTGGTTTACGCAGGTCGGCACAGAAAAGTGTCCGGGCACGATGATGTTCTCCCTGAGCGGCGCCGTGAATCGCCCAGGTGTGTACGAGATGCCGATGGGTACGACGATTCGGAAACTCGTGGACACGTGCGGTGGCGGGGTGCCAGGCGGGCGCAAGATCAAGGCGGTATTCCCCGGTGGACCGGCATTTTCGATGGTCACAGCCGATCAACTCGACTTGACGATGGATTTCGATTCATTGAAGAAAGCCGGCACCGGGCTTGGGTCGGCTGGCGTGATCGTAGTCGATGATGCGACGTGCATGGTGGCGCTGACGCTCAAGTTCTCCAATTTCTTCAAGGTCGAAAGTTGCGGGCAGTGCCCACCCTGTCGAATGGGGACCATCAATCTTGCCGCGCTCATGACCAAGATTGAGCAGGGAGAGGGGACGGAGAAAGATATGGAGAGCCTCCTCCAACTCTGTGGATTTGTGAAGGGGACGGGCTATTGCACGCTGGTCACCGGGGCCGCCGTGTTGGTTCAGAGTAGTGTGAAATTATTCCGTCACGAGTTTGAAGAACATATCCGATTACAGCGCTGCCCCTATCAGCCAGTGGCGGCTGGTGTCACGGTGCATTGAGGGGGATTCGCGATGCCACGTGTGACGTTTCTCCATCCTGAGAGCAAGAGCGGAGAAGTTGAGGTCAATACGTCCTTACTGGAAGCGTCGAAGCTGCTCGGGTTTGTGTTGAATCACGATTGTGGTGGGAACGCCTCATGCACCACCTGTCGGGTCGAAGTGCAGGTCGGCGCCGAGAACCTGTCGGAGATCGACTTTGATGAACAAGATCTCCTCGATCGGGAAGCCCTCAGTGAACCCTGGCATCGCCTTGGATGCCAGGCGAAAGTGCTTGGAGACGTGGTTGTTCGGGTGCCGGATGGCAAGTGGGTTGCGCCCACGATGCCGCAGTCGGAGTCGCAGGGTATTGAAATCCAGTAAAGAGATGTTACACTAAATCATTCCAGGCAGGTCTTTGAAGGATCGCCTGGTCACAGGAGGAGGATAACGATGGTTACGATTACGGCACTTGCAGAACAGAAGATTAAGGAATTGATGGTGGAAGAGAAAGATATCGTCGGCCTGCGGGTCTATGTCAAGGGCGGCGGGTGTCACGGGTATCAATATGGGATGGCGTTTGAGTCGAAGATGGCGGATGACGACACCGTGATTGAAAAGGGTGACGTGAAGGTCATCATGGATTCGCAGAGCGCTCCGCTCCTTCAGGGAGCCGAAGTCGATTACGTGGACAGTCTCCAAGGGTCCGGGTTCTCGATCAAGAACCC
>JAYTTD010000004.1:0-2934 GCA_043745235.1 Nitrospira sp.
GTCCGTTGAAACCTTGGGTTGCACCACCGTCATCTGCACGGATAAGACGGGGACGCTGACCGAGAACCGGATGCGCGTGGCTCGTTTCTATATGGACCATCTCGAAATCGAGGTGCAGGAAAGTTGTCTGGTGATCGCCGGACGCGTGACCAGCGCGATCGAGGCCGAGGAGTATGCGCCGCTCTTCGATGCAATCATCCACTGCCACAATGCCAAGTCCGTGCGGCGGACCGACGGCCGCCCCACCGTCACGGGCGATCCAACCGAAGTGGCCCTGGTCGAGTTCGCACAGGATCACGGACTCCTCCATCATGAACCGATGCCCCGGATGGGTGAGCTCCCGTTCGACGCGGATCGGAAACGTATGTCCACCCTCCATTGGCGTGAGGGCCGGCTCGTGGCCTTCGTAAAGGGAGCGCCGGAATCGCTCGTGCCCCTTTGCAATCAGATGCTCCACCACAATGCCCTCTCCCCGATGAGTCAGGAGGACCGCCTGCGCATCATGGAACAAAGCCGCAGCTTCGCGCATCAGGCCTATCGGGTCCTGGCTGTGGCCATGCGTGACATTGAGCAGGGTGTCGAGAAGCTGGACATCGACCAGGTGGAACAGAACCTCACCTTCCTCGGCCTCGTGGCGATGATGGATCCTCCGCGCCACGAAGTGCCGGAGGCTATCGCCCGCTGCCGCCAAGCCGGCGTCCGCACCATCATGATTACCGGCGACCATCCGCTCACGGCATTGGCCATTGCCCGCCAGATCGGGCTGGCGCCAAAAGAGTTCCGCACCAAGCTGGTCGAGTTCTGTCCTGTGATCGAAGGGCACCAGGTCGAAACGATGAGCGACGAGGCGCTGCGTCGGCTCCTCACGCCCACCAGTCCCGACGCGGCCGAGCCGGTCTTCGCGCGCATGGCCCCCCGGCACAAGATGCGCGTGGTGTCGGTGCTGAAAGACATGGGCGAAGTGGTGGCCGTCACGGGCGACGGAGTAAACGACGCCCCGGCCATTAAGAAGGCCGATATCGGCATTGCGATGGGCATCGCCGGAACCGATGTGGCAAAAGAAACGGCAGATATGATTTTGCTCGACGACAACTTTGCGACCATCGTCAACGCCATTGAAGAAGGCCGGGCCGTCTACGCCAACATCCGAAAGTTTTCCACCTACGTGCTGGCGAGCAACGTACCAGAAGTCGTCCCCTATCTGGCGTACGGATTGCTGGGAATTCCGCTGGCGCTCACGGTCCCGCAAATCCTCGCCGTGGATCTGGGTACCGACATGGTTCCGGCCTTGGCCCTGGGTGCCGAAAAACCCGACGCCGGCATTATGGCGATCCCCCCGCGCCCGCGCACAGAACGGTTGATGAATCTTCCACTGCTCCTGCGCGCCTATCTCTTTTTAGGCCTGATCGAAGCTGGTATCGCCATGGGCGCATTCTTTTTATTGCTCCTGACTCAGGGATGGACCTGGGGCATGCCGCTCGACTGGTCTGCTCCGCTCTACAAACAGGCCACCGCCGCCACCTTCGCCGCCATCGTCATCGCCCAGGTGGCGAATGTGTTCGCCTGCCGCTCAGACCGAGTGTCGCTCTCTCGACTCGGCTGGTTCAGCAATCCATTGATCCTCTGGGGAATCGCAACAGAACTCGTCGTCCTGGCCTTGATCATCTATACCCCCTGGGGCAATGAAATCTTTGGAACCGGCCCCTTGCCCGCCTGGATCTTCGGACCACTCGCACTGGGCGCCCTTGTGCTGGTATTCGCAGAGGAAGGCCGCAAGTTCATCGTGAACCGATTCACAAACAGTCGCACAGGCGGAGTCACGCAACGAGCGGGGACATCATGACCGATCATTCATTCGCCCCTGCTTAGCCTTTTCCCTCTGCCTGAACCCCAGGATGATAGGTGCTATACACATAGACGGGGATGGATAAGTGGCCGAGATGCTTTTCTATCAACGGCTTGACGTCTTTCCAGTCGAGCCCTCCCACACCTGTGGCCAACCGTGGAAGCGCGACCGTCTTGAACTTTTCAGTCTCAATCACCTTACACAACGCTTTGAGACAGTGGTTCACGTTCTCGATCGTGGCCCGGCCTGGATGGCTGGCTCCGTGACTGGTAGCAGCCTCCTGAGTAAACAGATTCACAATCCGAACACCGCCGACACCAGACCATGTCCACAGCGCGCCGGTCTTTGGCGTAGCCGTCTGGCAGTAATGCCGGAAGTCCTTATACATCGCCGGCCATTGTCCTCTGAGTGCTAGCGCTAATCCGTTCGCAAAGTTATCGTTAGGAGCAACTCCGTGCGCCAGGGCCTCCGCCTTCGTCAATAAAATATCCCCTGCCACTTCCTTCAACATGTCACGTCCTCCTCCGTCGAGTTAATATTAAACTTCCATCCTGCCCAATAATTTTTTCGCGGCCTGCAAACTGTGAGGGAAACCCGCTGAACCCAGGATTGTGTGCGTCTCATTGAGTCCTTCCGATTTTTCCCATTTTGCCATAAGGGGAGTAGCCAGACTGTCCTTCACTGTGCGCATATACGCTTACACTCCCAGTTCCTCATTTCATCCAGCCATGTCGCCCGCTGCTTCTCATTCATCCCCGTGCTGAAATCTCCTCCATCCTACTTGCAAGTTCCCAACCACTCGAATCACGCAGGCTTCCCTGCCTGATTCGTTGCATTTCACGACAGACGTCGCCGTGCGATTGCCCCATAATGAGAAAAGCCCCACTGGGCGAGAGGATCGGACGAGCCAATCATGAATAGTCCGGGCTAGGCTGGACACAGCAGTCCCAGCCGCTACGAAAGAATCTGTCATGAGGAGGGCCGTCAGCGCGTGACAGCCTACCCGCCTCACGTCTCTCGCAAGAGTAACCGAGACAGAGGAACAACAGCGTCCGCCCCCGTGAGCGATCGGATCATTAGAAGAGAGG
>JAYTTD010000005.1:0-2905 GCA_043745235.1 Nitrospira sp.
GAAGAAGCCGGGCCACCGCAGGGAGACAATGCGGATTAGCGGAGTTTGAGCGACAGTTTGAATGTGACGATTTTAGTAGCCGAGGGCAAACGCCACGCCTCCGATCGATACCCTCATTTGAGACACCCCATGAAAGCCCTCTCCAAACTCCATCCCGATCGCGGCCTCTGGCTGACCGATGTTCCTTTGCCGGTCTGCGGCATCAATGACGTGCTCGTCAAAGTACTTCGCACCGGCATCTGCGGCACGGATGTGCATATCTACAACTGGGATGCCTGGGCGCAGAAGACCATCCCCGTGCCCATGGTGGTGGGCCATGAATTTGTCGGGCGCATCGAGTCGGTCGGCTCCAACGTGCATGATTTTCGGCCCGGTGACATCGTCAGCGGCGAGGGTCATGTCGTCTGCGGGCACTGCCGAAATTGTCTGGCCGGGCGACGGCATCTGTGCAAGGACACGAAGGGGATCGGTGTGAATCGGGCGGGCGCGTTCGCGGAATATATCGCCCTGCCGCAGACCAATGTCTGGGTGCATGACTCGGCGGAGGGATCGCACACCCCGGCCATCAGCCGCGATGTGCAGTCGATCTTCGATCCCTTCGGCAACGCCGTCCACACCGCCCTCAGCTTCGACGTGCTGGGCGAGGATGTGCTAATCACCGGTGCCGGCCCCATCGGTGTGATGGCGGCGGCGGTGGTTCGACACGCGGGGGCGCGCTACGTCGTCGTCACCGATGTGAATCCATATCGGCTGGACCTTGCCAAAAAGATGGGGGCGACGGTCGCACTCGATGTCCGCACGGAAACGCTTGCGGATTGCCAGAAGAAGCTCGGCATGAAGGAAGGATTTGACATCGGCCTGGAGATGAGCGGCAACCCCGCCGCGTTCCGCGACTTGCTCGCCAACATGTGTCACGGCGGGCGGATCGCCATGCTAGGCATCCCGGAAAAGGAAATCGCCATCGACTGGAACCTGGTCATCTTCAACATGCTCACGATCAAGGGAATCTACGGTCGCGAGATGTACGAAACGTGGTACAAGATGACGGTCATGCTCCAAAGCGGCCTCGACATCAAACCGGTGATCACGCACCGCTTCCACTACACCGATTTCCAAAAAGGCTTTGATGCGATGCTCTCCGGCCAGTGCGGCAAGGTCGTGCTGGATTGGGCGACGTGAGGAAGAGGTTTGAACCACGAAACACGCGAAAGGCACGAAATGGCAGAAAGCGAATCTGGTGCGACTGGCATCCCGCAGATCATTCAACTGACCCGCGCGGATGCCGAGCTGATCATGAACCTGCTCGACAATCCCCCCGAACCGAACGCCTCACTCCGCAAAGCGGCGGAGGCCCACGAGAGGCTGATCCGAAAGCGGGACGGCACCGCTTGAGAAGCCCAACAAGGTTAGTCGTGCCACTGCTTGGCAGCTTTGGGCCAAGCAGTGGCGGTGGCAAGTCGATCCATATTCGCACTGCTTCTCCGAAGACTCCGAAGCAGTGGCACGTCTAAAGTAGTTGAGCCAACTCAAGCAAGGCCACCCCGCCTGCGGTAGGGTGCCTGTTCGTATTTGAGAAATCGTCGTGACTTTCGCATAGAGGCAAGTAACAAGATGGCGGCAGAGACAAAGAACGTTTTTATCGAGACAGAAGTGTTCGATCACCACTGGCTCGATTTCAATTCGCCTAAACTAAAGCGGCTTGTGCGCCTTGCAGCCGCTGGAGAACTCAAACTGATTCTCACCGAGGTGACCCTCAATGAAATCGAGTCGCACATTGCCAAGACTGCAAGCGAGTCAGTGAAGCAGATCGCATCATTCAGGAAGGTCAATCGAGTGGTCAGGGACATAATCGGAACTGACAAGCTTGTAGAACTCGGGGCACTCACGGAAGCAGAAGTGCTCAAGTGTCTGAAGGGCGAGTTGCGGCAGTTCCTGAAGGATTCCCAAGCCACCATCGTCAACGTCGATGGTGCAAAACCGAGTGAGGTATTCAAGAGGTATTTCCGGAACCAAGCGCCGTTCAACAAAGCGAATAAGAAGTCCGAATTTCCCGACGCATTCGCAGCGAGCGCGCTTGAAGAGTGGTGCAAAAAGCGGGACCACGAAAAGCTCTACATCGTCTCTGGGGATGACGATTGGAAGCGGCTCTCGGATGAGACCGAAAACTTCATTCATGTCGGCCGGCTCGACGAGCTCCTTGAGAAGTTCGCCGACTCTGAGGTCGTCACGTACCTAAAGGAGACAATCAACAACGACAACGAGGGGCTGTTGGCGGCGCTGAAGGGTGAGTTCGACAACGGGAATGCCTACTTCTACGTCGATGACAGCGTTATTGATGGCGAGATGGAAGACATTGAGGATCTCGACATCACCATTGACGAGGCAAACGTCATTGAGGCAAAGGACGGCAAGGCGACGGTTGGCCTGCTGTGCAGCATCAACGTGACGCTGTTGGTTTCAGGCATGGACGGGGACTCCATGTGGCGGGATCCGGACGACGGCTCACTTCACAGCGTTTGGACAGCACGGGGGTCAGTGCAGCGAGACTTGGAGATGGAGGCAACGATTGAGGTGTCGTATGACCCCAAGAAGCCTCACGAAATCAAAATCGAAACAGCGACATTCCAAGACAAGGACATCGCAATCTCTGTCGAAGAAGGCGAGCTAGAAACGCAATACGACGAGAGAGATGGGGAGGATGAGTCCGATTGTGAGTTGGAGGACTGGTCGGATGACAACGAGTTACAGTAGGTGGAGTTTTAGGTGTATACGCGGCTGGGTGGCCGGTTCTGGAGCGTTTCGCGAAGACCCGGTGCTTCCCTTCGGTCCAGCACCGGCCACGTACCCTACTTGATTGTGTGATGAATAGGAGGATGAAGAGGCACGGGGTTGCCCGGTGGCTTTA
>JAYTTD010000006.1:0-36926 GCA_043745235.1 Nitrospira sp.
GAGAGAGTCATCCGCCTGATCGGGCCCATAGCTCAGGTGGTTAGAGCGGCTGACTCATAATCAGCTGGTCCTAGGTTCAAGTCCTAGTGGGCCCACCAGGCTCGGCAGTGGAACTCATAGGCCAAGATCGTTGTTCAGAACAACAGCAATAGGAGCGCGTTGAACCAGAATCTTTTCCCCCTTATTGAGCTGCAGAAGTTAGATCTCCGCATCACGGAGATCAAGGACCAGCGCCGAAAAATCCCAGAGCGGCTCCAAGCAGTTGACGCGCCGCTTCGAGAAGCCCAGCACCAACATCAACAGACCAGCGCCTCCGTGGACATGTTCATCAAAGAACGGCGGTCGCACGAGCACGATCTTGACGCGCATGAGTCGCACATCGAGAAAATGAAGTCGCGGCTGTCCGAATTGAAGTCCAATAAGGAATATCAAGCTCACCTCTTTGAGATCGAGGTCGCCAACAAGAAGAAAGGGGACATCGAGGAGAAGATCTTGCTGTGCATGGAGAAAATCGAACAACTGCAGCGCACGGCGAAGGAAGCGCAGGAGAAACTCAGCGCCACCGAAAAGGCCTTTACGCAGGAAAAACAAGTGCTCGACCAGCTGGAGCGCACACTCTCAACTGAGTTGGCCGACCTCGAAGCGCAGCAGCAAGCTCGTTCGGCTCATGTCGAGAAAGGGCTCCTCAGCCGCTATAATACGATCAAGGCGGCGCGGAAGGATCAACCACTCGCTGAGATCAAAGAGGGGATCTGTTCCGGATGCCGCCTGCAGCTTCCTCCGCAATTGATTTCAGAAGTGAAACGCTCGCAAGATCTCCACACCTGTCCCTATTGCCGTCGGATGCTCTACTGGGATGGGCACATTCCTGTTGAAATATCGCCCGGCCTCGATCTTGATAAGACGTCGATTCTTGAGATTGGCGAGTCGGTCTAATCTATTGTTCCCAAAACAGCCTGAGTCGTTCTGAAGTGCAGTTTGGCGACCGACCCCAGTCGTTCCTCTCCATGCTTTTTCACGATCATGCGTCCGGCCAGTTCGACGGCAGGCGAGGCGCCTTTGGGCAACATCGTGCCGATCTCATCCGAAATATATCTCAATCGGAAGAGGAATTCCGCGCGGGCCAGGATCGAGGCGGCGGCCACGGCCAGATCGGACTCAGCCTTATGCCGCTGTTCCAGTGTGACGGTGCGTCCTTTCTTCTGTAGGGCATCCAGAATTAACTGCTCGTTGCTAAACTGATCCGCGATCGCGCGTCCGCATGAAACCTTTTCCAGCAGAGTTTCCAGGGCCTTGGCATGTCCCCAAGCCAGCAGGCGATTCAAGTTCCTGATTTTCTCGTACAGTTCGTTGTAACGTTGCGGGCCGATGGCAATGATGCTGTGAGGACAGATCAGCCGGATATCAGGTGCCATGTCGAGAATACGGCCATCGGAGATTTTCTTGCTGTCCCGGACATTCATGAGAGTCAGTTCGCTTTGTGTGGTGGCGTCGACGAAAACAGCGGCAATGACCAGAGGGCCAAAATAGTCTCCCTTGCCGGATTCATCGATGCCGATACGTTCGGTGGAAGTGTGTGGTGTCTTGTTGGTCACAGACAGCGGTCCTATGTAGAAAATCTCAGAACGGCGCGGTAATCTAACAAACCGATCTAGGGCGGTCAATTTCGTTGGAATTGACAGAGTCGGATCGAAACGGGGGGGGGTCGTTGAATGTGCACAGTGAAACAGCGTTCACGGTCGGCGTTCGTGATAGTGATGAGTCTGGCGCTCGTCTCGCTGGTGGGGTGTGAGACCAATCCTTACACCGGGCGGTCGCAGTTGCTCATGACCTCCGTCTCGCAAGAAATGCAAATGGGCGCGCAGGCCTATGATCAGGTGAAAAGCGATCCTAAAATGCGACCGTCTCAAGATTCTCGCGAGATCGAGCCAGTGAAGAGAATCGCGGCTCGGATCGTCGAGGCCGCGAAGCGGTCGAAGTATGCCGACATGGCGCAGCAGTTTCAGTGGGAAGTGACGGTCATCAAGGATGACAAGACGGCGAATGCCTTTGCGCTGCCTGGCGGAAAGATGGCGGTGTATACCGGAATTTTCCCCATGGCCAAGACGGAAGCAGGGCTTGCGGCTGTCATGGGGCATGAAGTTGTCCATGCGCTGGCGCGTCATGGCGCAGAACGGATGAGCCAAGGCCAACTGACGAATGCCGGGCTTCAGGTCATTGGCGCGGCAGCTGGGGCGGCCGGCGGGGGTGGGGTGTTGGGGCAAGCGGCAATGGCGGCGCTTGGTGTCGGTGCCAAGGTGGGCGTGTTGCTGCCCTTTAGCCGGAAGCATGAATCGGAAGCGGACTATATCGGGATCTTGCTCGCGGCGGACGCCGGCTATGACCCGCGCGAGTCTGTCGCGCTGTGGGAACGGATGGGGCAGATGTCCGGTGGCGGCGGGCCATCAGAGTTTATGTCCACGCACCCAAGCCACGAGACCCGTATCGATCAGCTGAAAAAGTGGATGCCGGAAGCCATGGCTATTTACCAGGCCAAGCAGCCGGTGCCTGCGGCGTTGTTGCCGTCCCTGCAGTAGGTCGAAGTATTCGTGGTGAGCCCTTGAAAGCATGGACATCCAGCCCTATAGTACCTTGGCGCGAGGGAGAAGACTGGATGATCGCTCGTGGCGGCGACGCTGCGAGAGGAAAGTCCGGACTTCATGGGCAGGGCGCTGGGTAACTCCCAGGCGGAGCGATCCGACACCAGCACCACAGAGAACAGACCGCCGATGGCCAAGGCGACGGGATTCTCATCCGGTCGCCCTGGCTCAGGTAAGGGTGAAACGGTGGGGTAAGAGCCCACCGCGGTGGTGGCGACATCACCGGCACGGTAAGCGTTGCCCGATGCAAGGCCAAATAGGAAGACATCTGTCGGCTTTCTTCGGAGAGTCGACGACCGGCTGGCCCGGCCGAGGTCTTCGGGTAGGTCGCTTGAGGTTCGAGGTAACTCGAATCCCAGAGAAATGATCATCCCCGTTTGGGAGCACATCCCAGGCGGGACAGAATCCGGCTTATCGGTTTTCTCCATCGCGCTTTTTTATCGCTCGACGTAGCTCCACTTCCGTTACTTCCCCAGTGAAGTGTTCGACCTCGTCGAGCAAGACGACGGGAACCCTCGCCCCATAGCGCTCCATCAAGACTCTGTCGCCTTCGATAAACACCTTGTTCGTTTCGATGTGTAGTTCTGACTGAAGATGCAGCGCGATTCGGTATACGACTCCACACAGATGGCAGTCTTCACGAGACAGGATGGTTACACGGACAGGCATGTTCATGGAGGCGTCACTTAGGGCCAACGAGTTGGACATGGAGGGTATCACGTGGGGAGGCAGACTGTCAGGGAGAGAGGCCTTCAGACCTGCCTTACTATTGACGAGTAGAAACACGTGGTGATAGGATTGCATGTCTTTATCCTTGATTTTTCAGAATGTTCTGAGTGAAGAGGGAAGCTGCACCCGGTTTTATTCGGATGAGATACGGCCTATGGCATTGTTCTGATTTCTTGCCGGGTTGTCACTGGTGGTAGGGATGGAGGTTTTGTCATGAAACTCACAGGCGCTGAGATCCTCATCGAATGCCTCAAACGGGAAGGCGTCAAGACGATCTTTGCGCTTCCTGGGGGTGTCGTTCTGAAGATTTTCGACATGCTTCATCAGCAGAAAGATATTGAGGTGGTCCTCACTCGCCATGAACAGGGTGCAGGCCATATGGCAGAAGGTTATGCCAAGGCGACTGGGAAAGCCGGGGTGTGTCTTGTAACTTCAGGGCCCGGCATGACGAACGTCATTACGGCCTTGGCGGATGCCTACATGGACTCCGTGCCGCTGGTCTGTTTCAGCGGACAAGTTCCCACGAGCTTGATTGGGAACGATGCGTTCCAGGAAGCGGACAATGTAGGATTGAGTCGTCCCTGCACCAAATACAACTTCCTGGTGAAAGATGTGAAAGATCTCGCGGTCACGATCAAAGAAGCTTTTTATATTGCGACGACGGGGCGCCCAGGCCCTGTGCTAGTGGACATTCCGAAAGACGTCTCCATGGATAAGGCAGAATTTACCTATCCGAGCTCCGTCTCTATCCGGAGTTACAATCCGGTATATGAAGGGAATAAGTGGCAGATCAAGCAAGCGGCTGAGGCTATGACGAAAGCAAAGAAGCCCGTGCTGTACGTCGGCGGCGGCGTCGTTTTCTCGGGTGCGTCGCAGGAATTGATAGAGTTGGCTGAACTGACTCATATGCCGGTCGACATGACATTGATGGGGCTTGGTGCTTTCCCTGGCGAGCATCCGCAGTCCATGGGCATGCTGGGCATGCATGGTACCTATTGGGCGAATATGGTTATGCACTATTCCGATCTTGTTGTGGCTATTGGGGCACGGTTTGATGATCGTGTCACCGGAAAGGTCTCCGAGTTTTGTCCACACGCCAAGGTCATCCACATCGATATCGATCCGACGTCGATCAGAAAAAATGTCAATGTTGACATTCCCATCGTCGGCGATTGCAAGACCGTGCTTCGTGAGTTGCTCCAGATTCTTCGTGTCACGGTGAACGGCGACCAGAAGGAACTACGCAAGCCCTGGTGGAATCAGATTCGCGAATGGCAACTGGCCAATCCTCTCACCTATCAACAAGAAGCGGATGGGCCGATCAAGCCGCAGCATGTCATCAGTCGGCTCTATGACCTCACGAAAGATCGAGACCCGATCGTTTCAACCGATGTCGGGCAGCACCAGATGTGGGCGGCCCAGTACTTTAAGTTGGCGAAGCCGAATCGCTGGTTGACCTCGGGGGGACTTGGGACCATGGGTTTTGGATTTCCCGCTGCTATGGGGGCTCAGGCCGCGTTTCCCGGGCGGCTGGTCCTCTGCATCGCAGGCGACGGCAGCATCCAGATGAATATGCAAGAAATGGCGACGGCGGTGGTGCATAAGCTGCCAGTCAAGATTATTATCCTCAATAACCGATTTCACGGGATGGTCCGGCAATGGCAGGACCTCTTCTACGAAGGTCGGTATGCATCGAGTTATCTGGAGACGACGCCGGACTTTGTCAAGTTGGCGGAAGCGTACGGAGCGGTCGGGCTCAGGGCTAACACGCCATCTGAGATCGATGCCGTCCTCAAGGAAGCGATCGCGGTGAATAAGCCGGTCATTGTCGATGTGCCGACGTATCCGTATGAAAATGTCTATCCCATGATTCCCGCGGGCGGCTGCAATCATGAGATGATTTTGGAGGATCCGCCTGCCTTGAAAAACAAGCAGGCTGGAGCGGGGCAGGTAGCTCCGAAAGATTCAGACACGATCCTCACGGCCTAACCGTAGGAGTCAGTAGGATATATTGAGCATGGAACATATTATTTCAGTGACCGTGGAAAATAAGTTTGGTTCATTGTCTCGCGTCGCCGGTCTGTTTAGCGGTCGGGGATTCAACATCGAAAGTCTTTCTGTAGCCCCGACGCTCGACCCGTCCATGTCCCAGATGACCATTGTCACATCCGGAGACGAGCGGATCATCGAGCAGATCGTGAAACAGCTTAATAAACTCATCGATGTTATTAAGGTCGTGGATCTAAACGAGAGCGATTTTGTCTCGCGGGAGACGGCGCTCATCAAGGTGCATACGCGGCCGGAAGATCGTGCAGAAGCGTTGCGGATTGCCGATATTTTCCGAGCCAACGTCATCGATTCCACGCCGGCGACGTACACGATCGAGGTGACCGGAGATCCGCGAAAAATCGAAGCGATCATCAACCTGCTGCAGCCCCTCGGAATCAAGGAACTCACACGTACCGGACGGGTTGCGGTTGCTCGCGAGTCGATTCGGTCGACGGGCGTGCAGGCAAGAAAAATTGCCCGCGAATAGCCCTCTACCGGGCTCATCATCCACATCAGTTCAGTCGGGCAAACACCGTTGTTACCCAGGAGTCATCGATGAAGATCTACTACGATAAGGATGCCGATATTCAACAGATCCGGAACAAGAAAGTGGCGGTGATCGGCTATGGCAGTCAGGGCCACGCCCATGCGCTCAACATGAAGGAGAGCGGTGTGAGCGTGGTCATTGGGTTGCGCGAAGGCGCCTCATGGAAGAAGGCGGAACAAAGCGGACTGAAAGTCATGCCGGTGGCCGATGCCGTCAAGGCGTCTGACGTCGTCATGATTCTCGCGCCTGACGAAGCGCAAGCGGCCATCTATCGGCAGGATATCGCTCCGAATCTGAAACCGGGGTCCTCGCTCGCCTTTGGCCACGGCTTTAACATTCATTTCGGACAAATTGTGCCCCCGCCCACGATCAATGTGTTCATGGTCGCTCCTAAAGGACCGGGCCATCTTGTTCGATCGGAATATACGAAGGGTAGTGGAGTGCCATGCTTGCTCGCGATCCACCAGGACCCAAGCGGAACAACCAAGCAGGTCGGGCTTGCCTATGCCAGCGCCATTGGGGGGGGGCGGGCTGGTGTGATCGAAACGAACTTTCGGGAAGAAACCGAGACGGATCTCTTCGGCGAGCAGGTCGTTCTCTGTGGAGGACTCACGTCTCTTATCCAGGCCGGGTACGAGACGCTGGTGGAAGCCGGCTACTCCCCGGAGATGGCCTATTTTGAATGTCTGCATGAAGTAAAACTGATCGTGGATTTGATCTACCAGGGTGGCATTGCCAACATGCGGTATTCGATCAGTACGACGGCCAAGTACGGTGATATCACCCGTGGCCCCCGGATTGTGACGGAGCAGACGAAGCAGGAAATGAAGAAGATCTTGGGCGAAATTCAGCAAGGTCAGTTCGCCAAAGAGTGGGTGCTGGAGAATCAGGCGAACCGTCCGGTCTACAATGCGCTGCTGGCTAAAGGTGAAGCCCATCCCATTGAAGAGGTCGGGGGACGGCTGCGGGCGATGATGCCCTGGCTGAAGAAGGACCAACTGGTCGATAAGAACAAAAACTGAGGGTTGAGGACTCTGTGGCAGATCGTGCCGTTGGCATCCCGTTTGCCAAAGAAGGAATTCCCTTCATCGGGGCTGCTGTCGGCGTTACACTGCTAGCAGGATGGTTGGGCTGGATCATTGTGACGGTTGGGGCGGCGATTCTGACGCTCTTTGTCTCCTGGTTCTTTCGCAATCCCTCCCGCATTGTCCCTCAGGGGCCTCGTCTTGTCCTGGCGCCCGGTGACGGGAAAGTGATCGCCATCGAAGAAGAGTTCGAGCCACGATTCATTAAGGATCGTAGTATTCGACTCTCTATTTTCTTGAATGTGTTCGATGTGCACATTAATCGGATTCCCTGTGAAGGGGTCGTCGAGGAGGTTCAGTATCAGCCGGGTATATTCCTCGTGGCCAGCAGGCCGGATGCGACGTTGAGGAACGAGCAAAATGCGCTGATGATTCGGACGGTGCAGGGTACGAAGGTACTGTGTGTGCAGGTGGCCGGGTTAATTGCCAGGCGGATTGTCTGTTGGATCTCACCAGGAGATCGAGCCGTGTGCGGTGAACGATTCGGTTTGATTAGATTTGGGTCACGGATGGATACGTTTCTTCCCGTCGGGACGTCGGTAAAAGTTGTCGTCGGCGATCACGTCAAAGGTGGCGAGACCATCTTGGGGGAATTGCCATGAAAACCACTGGACTTCGTCAATCGTTTGGAAGAGACGGGAAACGGCGCAAAGCCGCCATGCACCTGATTCCGAATCTTTTTACGACAGGGAATCTATTGTGCGGTGTGTTTTCGATGTTGTCCGTGTTCAATGCGGACTACATGGTCGCAGCAGTTGCCATCCTGGTGGCGATGGTTTTCGACGTGCTCGACGGAAAGTCTGCGCGGTTGACGAATAGCACCAGCCATTTCGGTTTTGAGTACGACTCCTTGTCCGACGTGGTGTCGTTCGGGGTGGCCCCCGGTCTCTTGATTTATTCCTGGGCGCTAAGCGGACAGGGTATGTTTGGTATGGCGGTGATGTTCGCCTACGTGGCGATGGGTGCAGTTCGGTTGGCCCGTTTTAATTCGTCTACAGCGGTGTCAGACGGCAAGTACTTTACCGGATTGGCTATTCCTGCAGCGGCAGGGGTTGTGGCGTCGCTCGTGATTTTCGACCACTATAGCGTCAGGATTGGAACGGAAGTGAAGCCCCTCCTCGTCCTGATTATTACGCTGACCCTGTCGTTCTTGATGGTGAGTACCATCAAGTATCGGAGCTTTAAAGACATGAAGTTCCGCGGCGGTCAGCACATTACCTATCTTGTGTGGGGAATTTTGGCGCTTATGCTCGTAGCCGCCTGGCCTCAAGTTATGCTATTTGTTATCTTTGCCGGGTACGCCTTGCTTGGTCCGGCAGAACGGATTGGCGGACTTCTGTCCAAGATGACGGGGAAGCGTCCATCGCCCAAGACCGAACAGTCAGTGACTGAATCGAAATTTTAGTGGCTTTGAAGAGGAGTAGTACGCGATTCGCACAGCAGAGAGAGAGCTGGTGGATGGTGCAAGCCAGCCTGTGTGGCGCTGAACTCGCCTCTGAGCCAGAATCCGTGAAACCCGAGTAATGGATTCCGCCTCGCCCCCGTGACAGGGCGTCATGAAGGGCTGTGGACAGCGGCACGTTGTTCATGGCTAAATCAGGGTGGTACCACGGAGCTTTTTAAGCCTCCGTCCCTGGGCGTAGGGATGGAGGCTTTTGTGTTTTTGCAGACTGCTGAAAACGACCGCCAGCTTCGTTCTCGGCTTGAAAACATTCTCGACGTACCCCGGAGGGTATGCCTGCGATGTCTTCTACGCCTGCGGCCTTGCTGGACGTCCGTTTTGAGCAGTCTGAACCGAAGAGGGGTGAAACCATGACACGGATGATACGGATCTTCGATACGACCCTACGTGATGGAGAGCAATCTCCAGGGGCCAGCATGAATGTGGAAGAGAAAGTCATGGTGGCGAAGCAGTTGGCGCGTTTAGGGGTCGATATCATCGAGGCGGGATTTGCTTATAGTTCTCCCGGAGATTTTGATGCGGTGCGGAGGATCGCGCAGGAAGTCGAGGGGCCGACGATTTGCAGCCTGGCGCGGGCGCGTCCGGAGGATATCGATCGAGCCTGGGAGGCATTGAAGGGAGCCCCGAAGGTCCGCATTCATACATTTCTCTCGACTTCGGATATCCACTTGAAGCACCAGTTCAGAATGACGCGCGACGAGGCGAAGAAGCGCGCGGTCGAGATGGTGCAACGGGCAAGAGGCTATGTGGATGATGTGGAGTTTTCGCCTATGGATGCCAGTCGCTCCGATCCCGCCTATCTGTATGAGGTGATTGAGGCGGTGATTGCCGCAGGCGCTGGAACAATCAATATTCCTGATACGGTCGGCTATGCGGTGCCACAAGAATTCGGCAGGCTCATTCGTGGAATTCGCGAGCAGGTGCCAAACAGTGCGAAGGCGGTGATCTCCGTCCATTGCCACAACGATCTTGGCCTTGCCGTGGGGAACAGCTTGGCGGCGGTATTCGAGGGGGCCGGCCAAGTTGAGTGCACGATCAACGGGATCGGTGAGCGGGCAGGGAACACGGCGCTGGAAGAAATCGTTATGGGGCTACGGACCAGAAAAGATTTCTATCAAGCCGATACGAGTATTCGCACCGAAGAGATTTCGAAGACCAGCCGACTGGTCAGCAAGATCACCGGCATGGTGGTGCAGCCCAACAAGGCGATTGTCGGCGCAAATGCCTTCGCCCATACGTCAGGGATTCACCAAGATGGGCTGCTGAAGGATAAGACGACCTATGAGATCATGCGGCCAGAGACGGTAGGCCTGTTAGAAAGCAAGATGATCATGGGGAAACTTTCAGGCCGGCACGCGTTTCGCCAGCGGCTGGTGGAGCTGGGCTATACGCTTTCGGACGAAGAGGTCAATCACGCTTTCGAGCGGTTCAAGAAGTTGGCCGACCAGAAGAAGGAGATCTACGAAGAAGATCTCGAAGTCATTGTGTCCGAAGAGTTGGTCAAAATGGCTGATCGGATCGCCTTAAAATCGTTCCATGTTGCCAGCGGGACGGATCAGGTGCCGACCGCTACGGTCGAACTCGAGGTCGACGGACGAACGATCGCGCAGACTGGGACGGGCGATGGGCCGGTCGATGCGGTCTATCGGACGATTGCCGCAATGACGGAGACGAAGAGCACGCTCCTGATGTATGTCGTGAAGGCCATCACCGGTGGGACTGATGCCCAGGGCGAAGTCTCGGTTCGGGTTCAAGAAGATGGTCGCACCGTCTCAGGGCATGGGGCGGATACTGACATCATCATGGCCTCGGCGCGAGCCTATCTCAACGCATTGAACAAGCTGTCTCACTTGGCTGGAAAACAGGCGCAGGGCGAACAGAAGGTGAACTTGATTTAGAGAAAGTGACCACGGTAGAGTGACCGGCTCCGGCCTGGGATCGGGAAGATAGCATTGGTTGTGAGGTGCGCCGTGGTTCATGTCACCCTAGCAGGTCGGCCGAAGTTTCTGGCTGGCGATCATACCGTTCTGCGAGAGCTTCTGCATCCGGCAAAACAATCACTCGCACTTGGGTATAGTGTGGCGCATGGGACATTGGCGCCCGGCGTTCGGTCGAAATGGCACAGGCTGACGTCCTCAGAGGTCTACTACATTATCGCCGGTCGGGGACAATTAACCGTAGACGACTCGGTCGTCGCAGTGGAACCAGGCTCTGTTGTCTATGTGCCTCCAGGGGGAAAGCAGTCGCTGGAAAACAGTGGATCCAGCGCCATCGAGTTCCTCTGCCTGGTCGATCCAGCTTGGCGACTAGAGGACGAGGAAGTTTTTGAATAGAAGTTGCTATAGTCATAACTCATAACGATGGAGAGTGGTCTGTGAAGGCGAAAATTGCCGTTCTAGCCGGTGATGGAGTGGGTCGAGAGATCGTCCCTGAAGCCGTGAAGGTGCTGAAGGCTGTGGCCGAGAAGTTCCAGCACCGGTTCGAGTTTGTATCCGGTGATGTCGGGGGACAGGCCATTGACAAAGTGGGTGTGCCGCTTCCGCAGGAGACGCTGACCCTGGCCAAACAGAGCGATGCCGTCTTGCTTGGCGCAGTAGGCGGTCCGAAGTGGGAGGGGCTGGAGTATAGTTTGCGTCCGGAACGCGCGCTGTTGGGATTGCGAGAGCACCTGGGCCTCTATGCGAATTTACGTCCGGCGAAGTTGTACCCGATGTTGGCCGATGCCTCCACACTGAAACGTGAGGTGATTGAGGGAATCGACATCCTCGTCATTCGGGAACTGACGGGCGGTATCTATTTCGGGAAACCGAAAGGTATTGAAAGGCTCCCGAACGGGAGCGAGCGAGGTATCAACACCGAGGTCTATACCACTGAAGAAATCCAACGCATTGCAATCGTGGCGTTTGAGGCGGCAAGAAAGCGTCGAAAGAAAGTGATGTCTGTTGACAAAGCGAACGTTCTGGAGTCATCCGAGCTCTGGCGTCGAGTGGTTACCGGCGTCCATAAGGATTATCGGGATGTGGAGTTGAGCCATATCTACGTCGATAATGCGGCGATGCAACTCGTGCGTAACCCGCGGCAGTTCGATGTGATGCTCTGTAATAATATATTCGGCGACATTCTGAGCGATGAAGCTGCAATGCTGACCGGGTCCATCGGTATGTTGCCGTCGGCCAGTATTGGGGCGCAGGTTGGACTGTTCGAACCGATTCACGGTAGCGCGCCGGACATTGCCGGGAAGAATGTGGCGAATCCTATTGCGACGATTGCCTCGGCGGCCATGATGCTGTCTTATGCGTTCAAATTGGATAAGGAAGCCGCAGCCATCGAGCAGGCGATTGTGAAAACTCTCGACCTCGGCTATCGCACGAAAGATATTCATAGTCCTGGTACTCGCCTTGTCACGACGACAGAAATGGGTGAGGCCATTCTTCAAAACCTGAACTAGGCGAGTCGTGTGAGACCCATGCGCGCAGATCTCAAAGCCGGATTGATTCAGACCATTGCTGGTACCGGAGTTCCTAGTTGGTCCGGTGACGGAGCTGAGGCCCGTGCTGCTTGCCTGAATGAGCCGAAGAGTCTCACGCTCGATACAGAGGGTAATCTGTTCATTGTCGACTCTGAGAACCATGTCGTTCGGAAGATCGATAGGAAGACCCAATGTATCAGGACAGTAGCGGGCCGCATTCAGGGGATTGAATCAGGAACGAAGGCCGTCTCGCTCGCTCCGGTGGCTGAGGGAGTGGATGGCGATCCTTTTGCCGAACACGGCCCGGTCGATTCACATGTCTTTACCCAACAGACTGACCTGAGTGGGACTGTTCGTTATGTTGTGACTGGTACAGCGCCGGTCAAACGCTTCAGCGGCGACGGTGGTCCTGCCGATCAAGCCCTGTTAAATTTTCCGACAGCAGTAGTAGTCGATCGGGCAGGGCATCTCTACATTGCGGACACGCTAAACCATCGGGTGCGGCGTGTGGACGCGGTAACAGGGGTGATCACGACAGTCGCCGGCCTGGGGCAACCTCGGTGCTCAGGTGACGGGGGATTGGCCGTGGAGGCCGGCTTGAATGAACCGGCTGCCTTGGCGGTGAGCAACGGGGGCGTCCTCTACGTTGCCGACCAGAATAACAACCGGGTGAGGGCGGTGGATTTGGCCACCGGAGTGATTCGTACGGTCGCAGGGACAGGAACGGCTGCGTATAATGGAGATGGTGTGGCTGCGACAGAAACCGGCCTGGCCGGTCCTGCTGGATTGGCGCTTGCGTCAGATGGCACGTTGTTTATTGCCGATAGCTTTAACGGAAGGATTCGTGCCGTTGATTCCGTCACCGGTCTCATACGAACTGTGGTGGGCGATGGCGGTGAGTATCGGTACCAGGGGCCGGATGAGCCACCCAGCAGCAGTCTCTCGCGGCCATCGGGGATTGCGTTGGATGAAAATGGGAATCTGTACTTTACCGATTCAGACAACCATCTGGTGCGGCGGTGGGATCGACTCACTGGGCGTATTGAGTGCATTGCCGGGGTTGGTGTGGCGCATCACGGGGGCGACGAGGGCGAAGCCCGCGAGGCCAGTTTGAATTACCCGTTTGGCATCGTGATGGATCGCGCGGGGCATTTGCTCGTGGCCGATACATTCAATCATCGCATTCGCGAAATCACACTGTAAGTAGAATCGACGCGCATGTTGAAAAAGAAATCAGGGTATGTCGTGGCGGTCGTCGGTGCGACCGGGGCAGTCGGGACAGAAATGATCGAGGTGCTCGAGGAACGAAAGTTTCCCGTCACACGCCTGGTCCCGCTCGCATCCACTCGTTCTGCCGGTGGTACGGTGACATTTGAAGGGAACGAGGTTCCCATTGAGGTCTTGACGAAGGACTCGTTTGTCGGCGTGGATATCGCACTCTTTTCTGCCGGGGCGGAGCTCAGCCGAGAGTTCGCTCCGATCGCGGTGAAGGCTGGTGCGGTGGTGATCGATAATAGTGCCGCTTGGCGGATGACCTCCGAAGTGCCACTCGTGGTGCCGGAGGTGAACGCGCATGACATTCAATGGCACAAGGGTATCATCGCCAATCCAAATTGTTCCACGATTCAAATGGTTGTGGCACTCAAGCCTCTGCACGATGAGGCCAGGATTAAACGGATTGTCGTCACGACCTTTCAGTCGGTCTCCGGCACAGGGAAAGATGCCATGGATGAGTTGATGGCGGAATGCCAAGATCTGCTGAACTTCAAGCCGACGAGTCCCAAGGTCTACCCCCATCAGATTGCCTTCAATTGCTTGCCGCACATCGATGATTTTCTTCCATCAGGGTACACCAAGGAAGAGATGAAGATGGTCCATGAGACTAGAAAGATCATGGGCGACCAGTCGATTCATGTGACGGCAACGACGGTGCGGGTCCCGGTGTATGTCGGGCATTCTGAAGCCATCAACATTGAGACTGAACGGAAGTTATCGGCCAACGAGGCCCGCGCTATTCTGTCCACCGCGCCCGGCGTGCTGCTCTATGACGATCCGGCGCATAAAATCTATCCCATGCCGTTGGAGGTTGCCGGGAAGGATGAGGTCTATGTCGGCCGGGTTCGTGAAGATGAGTCGATCGCCAATGGCCTCAATCTGTGGGTCGTGGCGGATAATTTGCGCAAAGGGGCGGCGCTCAATGCAGTGCAGATCGCAGAACACTTAACTCAAGGCTGATGGCTGAATGGGGGAATCTGGGAAAAGTCTTTATCGGGGTCGGGGTCTGCGTGGCGCTGGTCGGCCTGTTGATGCTGATCGCAGACCGTGTTCCAGGAATTGGGAATCTTCTGGGATGGTTCGGCAAGCTCCCCGGCGACATTTCGATTCGACGGGATAACTTCAGCTTCTCGTTTCCCCTCGCAACCAGCCTGCTTATCAGCGTCATTCTGAGTCTGGTACTCTATCTAATAACATGGATCTTTCGTCGGTGAAGCGATTGAGGGGTGAAGTGTGCCGTGCTGTCATGGCGGGCGCATGCCTTCTCAGCTTGTCTTCGGGAGCCGAGGCGGCGGAGTCGATCCGAGTTCTACTTTTGGCCGACGTGCCACGGATCGATATCCGCGCAGACAGTCCGTTGTGGCTGACGGATGCAATAGGCCGAGGTCAGGCTCTGCGCGCGCCGGTCCAGGTCACAGCCGCTGGAACGGGATTTCTGCTGAATGGCGTCCGCATGCAAACGGAGAAACTGACGCTGCGGGGCGGAGAGCAAGGCCTCACGCTGACGTTTCCACGGCCTGCCCGGAAGCCCAATGGGGCGGCGATGTCATCGGGCGACTCCGGCACGGAGATCTCGGTGAGTGGCTTTGTCCATCTCGTGCGAAGAGAGAAGGGATTTTTGGTCATTAATCGGGTAGATCTTGAAGAGTACGTCAAAGGGGTGGTTCCCGCCGAGGTCAGTTCGACGTGGCACCCAGAAATGTTGAAAGCGCAGGCGGTCGCCGCACGGACGTATGCGCTCTACCAGAAAATGTTGAGCGCCACGCGGGAGTACGACGTGGCGGCTACGGTGCAAGACCAAGTCTATCGCGGGAAGCAGGGGATTGATGTGGGAATTCTGCGCGCGGTCGAAGATACCCGTGGGTTAGTCGTGACCTATCAGGATGCGCCGATCTACGCAGCCTTCTCATCGACAGCCGCCGGGCTGACGGAAGATGCCATGAATGTGTGGTCGAAAGAGTATCCCTATCTCAAGGGTGTGGAGTGTCCCTTCGACCTCACGTCGCCCTATTATCAATGGAAGTCCTCCTTCAAAATTGACACGCTCGAACAGAGTTTGCGACAGCAGGGGTTTTCCGTGGGGACGATCGCGACGATCACGCCGTTGTCGTTCAGCCGTGGGGGACGAATCGCGAAGCTGCGCGTGCTCCACTCTGGTGGTGAATTGATTCTTCGTGGAGAAGAGTTGCGGAAAGCGGTCGGCTACACCATCATCCCCAGTACGCAGTTCGCCATCGAATCTATCGGTCGAGATGTGGTGCTTTCCGGTTTTGGCGCAGGCCACGCTGTTGGCATGTGCCAGTGGGGCGCGAAAGAACTGGCCGAGTTGGGATATTCGTTCGACACGATTCTTCGGTATTATTATCCTGGTACAGAACTGCAGAATATGACGCTGACCAAACCTCCGACCCCTCCGTCATTCTGATGCAGCTCTCTGAGTTTGATTTTCCTTTCGACTCCTCGTTGATTGCGACTCACCCGGTCCTTCCGCGTGATCGGGCCAGGTTGCTTGTTCTGCAGCCGCTCGATCATTCGCTCGCCCATCATCGGATCGACGAGTTGCCCGATCTTCTTCAGCCCGGCGATCTTCTCGTGGTGAACAATACGAAGGTGTTGGCTGCCCGCGTGCTTGGACGGAAGCGTCCTTCTGGTGCGGAGGTCGAGATTCTTTTTGTGAAGGATCTTGGCGATGCGGTCTGGGAAGTGCTGATTAAGGGAACCTTCCGGCCAGGACAGATTATTGAGATGGACGCAGAGGCCTCTGCAGTGGTGGTTGAGCGTGGCGCGCTACGAACGACAGTTCGGGTTGAGAGTCCGATTCCATTGTCTGAATGGCTGAGACAACATGGTCGGATGCCGCTTCCTCCCTATTTGAAACGTGCACCGATCGACCAGGATCGGGAATGGTACCAAACGCTGTTCGCGCAACATGAAGGTGCCATTGCGGCACCGACTGCAGGGCTCCATTTCACGCCGGGGTTGCTGGCACGGCTGCAACAGCGAGGGATCGGGCTCACGACCGTCACGCTCCATGTTGGTATCGGGACATTCAAGCCGGTGACGGTCGATCAGATTGAAGATCACCGAATGGGTTCAGAGTGGGTCGAGGTCGGAGCAGAAACGGTTCGCGCCATTCAGCAGGTGCGAGCGGCTGGGAGACACGTTGTCGCTGTCGGGACCACGGTCGTGCGGGCGCTCGAAACTGCGGCTCGCGCGGAGGGCCAGATCAGACCCTATCGGGGAGAGACAGAGATGTTCATGACACCAGGATTCCCGTTCAAGGCGGTCGATGCCCTTCTCACGAATTTTCACTTGCCACGGACCACATTGCTGATGCTGGTGGCCGCATTGGCTGGGACAGAATTTCTTCGCCGGGCCTATGCCGAGGCGGTTCGCGAGCGATACCGCTTCTACAGCTATGGTGATGCGATGTTGATTCTGTAGCAGGATGCTGAAAAGGTCACTCTTTTCACCCGCCTAGCCCTGGCGCGCCGAGACGCGCTTTTTCCCATGCGGTGTTCTCGCTTCGTTCAGGAGGCTCAACATACCAAAGCGTACGCCTCGCCTCTTCGCTCGCTGCGGCCTTGCTGGACGGATTTTGAGCATCCTGCAAGGTGTACTCCTGTTGTCCCAGACTTACAGACCGATATAATCCGGCATGCCCATAGAGTGTTTCTGCAGCCTGTTAGTCCGTCTCAACATCATCACGACTTCAAGTCAATGCCCTGACCGTTCTGCGGCGTAAGACTTTGCGGCTAGATGACGTTCGATGAATCGAGTTACAGCAACTCGCGGTTGATCTTGATGGGAATGGTTGTTTTGAGGGATTCAGTATATGCCATCAGCGCACGCTGCTGCTTTTGAAAGAGGACATCCTGTACGGCACGGTCCTTCGCCGCGGCGGCTTTCGCGGGATCTGATTCCGTTTGTCGTAGCGTGAGGGCTTGCGCCTCGGCAAGCTCAGCAGGGGTAAGGGCCACAGCGTCGCGGATGATCATCCGGGCTTTGTTACTCAGCACCTCTTTCGCTTCCATCGCTTCGAATATTGCGGGCGTCAGATGATTCGCAGCCAGGAGCCGTTGGTAGATTTCCGGATCGAATGTGCCGTTCTTTTGAAAATCCGGGATCTGCATGATGACTTCACGCAGATCGTCGTTCGCGACGGTGAGGCCCATGTTCTTTGCCGCGATGAGCCAGGTTCGATTATCGACGAGTTGATCCACCACTAATTGCTTGATTGTTTCGTCTTTGAATTCTCCAGGGACTTTGTCTTTGTAGAAGCGATAGGTATTCTCATAGGCGCGTCGGAATTCATCGTGGGAGACGGTGAGATCTCCGACTGAGGCAACGACGGTGCCGGGTTGTTCGCCGAATCCCCACCAGCCCATGGTGATGACGAAGGCGAGGGCGATAATCCCCATGACGGACTTGAGGAGCCACGGATAGTTGTGCGACGATTCACGTATCAATTTGAGCATGACACATCCTCGGAAAGTTCGTATGAATGGATTCTACTCAGGGGTCTGGGTAAAGGCAAGAGATGCTCGTTTCCGTTTCCAAAAACTGCGATCTCAGGATTGAGGATCGTCATCTGGTTTGTGAAGACAAGATATCTCACCCGCGATAACAGATCTGCAGTAGAATGAACTTTGTTTGTGCTAGGTAGTCTGATTTGCTATACTTTGCCACTAATTGTAAGGAGATCCCTTGGCGGAGGAGGTTAGCGGGGCTCATTCAATCGGTGCAGGGCTCTATCCTAAGGCGCAGGTCCTGAACCGTGGCATTGCCAAGCTGATCGATGTATTTATCGTCGCGGCAGCAGGTCAAATGATCGCGCCGGTAGGTTTTCTTGGAGGATTGGCGTATATACTGATTGCGGATGGATTCGCCGGTGGGCGCAGTATTGGTAAGCGGTTGATCGGTCTCCAGACGGTGCTTCCAAACCGTCGCGCAGTAGGAGGATTTCGGGAATCCATTATCCGTAATCTACCCTTCGCGGTTGCTCAGTTAGCCTTTGCGGTCCCGTATGTGGGATGGCTTGTGTCGGTAGCAATCATTGCGTTCGAAGCGGTATTGATTCTCGGAAACGAGCAGGGGCGGCGTCTTGGTGACGAGGTGGCCGGTACCCAGGTGCTGGATGCGGGGAGACTGGCGTTGCCTGACTGAGGCGCTGCCAGAGTCTGAGGGGGAGGGAGAGTAATCGTGGGCTTTGGGAGCGATATCTTCGGGTGGTTTTCAAACGACCTGGCCATTGACCTGGGGACGGCGTCGACCCTTGTGTATGTGCATGGGAAGGGGATCGTGCTTAATGAACCCTCGGTCGTGGCGGTTGAGAAAAAATCCGGACGAGTGCTCGCGGTCGGCACGGAAGCGAAGAGAATGTTGGGACGCACGCCGGGCAACATCATTGCGGTGCGACCCATGAAAGAAGGTGTGATCGCCGACTTCGAAATGGCAGAGCAGATGTTGAAGCGGTTCATTCAGAAAGCGCACAATCGGAGCGCGTTCGTGCGTCCGCGTATCATCATCGGTGTGCCGTCTCGTATTACGCAGGTGGAGCAGCGAGCCGTTCGAGACTCGGCCGAATTGGCCGGTGCCCGCGAAGTCTATCTGATCGAAGAACCAGTGGCCGCAGCCATTGGCGCAGGTCTCCCGATCACCGAACCCTCCGGCAACATGGTGGTCGATATCGGCGGCGGTACGACCGATATTGCCGTCATTTCGCTCGGTGGAATCGTCTATAGCGAGTCCGTCAAGGTCGCGGGTGATCGCATGGACGATGCAATCATGAATTATATAAAAAAGAAGTATAACCTCCTCATCGGTGAACATATGGCGGAGCGGATCAAGTTCGAAATCGGATCCGCCTATCCCTTTGAGGAACGCAAAACTATGATGATCAAGGGGCGCGACTTGATTTCGGGGATTCCTCGTACGTTAGTGGTGGATGACGCAGAAATCCGAGAAGCATTGCAGGAACCGATCGGGACAATCGTCAACGCGATTAAAGTGGCACTGGAGAATACCCCGCCCGAGTTGGCGGGCGACATTATTGATCGTGGCGTCGTACTCACGGGCGGGGGATCTTTGCTGAAGGGCATGGATACGCGTTTTCGGGAGGAGACGAATCTGCCGATCATCACCGTGGATGATCCCCTGACTTCCGTAGTCTTGGGGGTCGGAAAAATCCTCGATGAGTTGGATCTGCTCGCTAAAGTGTCGGTGATGTCCCAGGCCAATACCTACCGATAAGGTTCCATCCCTCACTCCCTCATTATGTGGATGGCTCACTCTCGTTCTCCCTACGGTGCCAGGCGCTTGGCGCTTGTCTGTTTTGCGCTCCTGCTGGTGGTTCTTTTTCTGCTTCCCAGCCAAATCCAAGGACTCTTGCAGTATCTGGATGGACCAGTTGGACACGTCGTGCGTGTTCCACTCGAAGCCATTGCGTCCATCGATGCCGGCATCGCTGATCGCTGGGCACAGTATGTGGCGTTGCAAGGGGTGCGGGAAGAAAACCAACAGCTACGGAAGGAAATTGAGTGGCTGCGCGGGCAACATAGCCAGTTTCGTGAGTCGGTCGCCGCGACTGAACGATTGACGGGTTTGCTGCAGTTTAAGGAGCAGGCGCTTCCTGCGATGGTCGCGGCTCAAGTCATCGGACGTGATGCCACAAACCGATATCGTGCCATCATTCTCAATAAGGGTGAGAGTGACGGGATCAAGCCGGACATGGGCGTGGTCACACCTGCTGGTGTTGTCGGGCGCGTCGTAAAAACGACAGGGGCGTCCTCGGTGGTGCTCTTGGTGACTGATCCGAACAACGCCATCGCTGGCCTCATTCAGCGGACGAGAGACGAAGGCATTGTGGAAGGGACTCAACAAGGGCTGGCCCAGCTGAAGTATATTCCGTTGTTGTCGACTCTCCGAGACGGTGATCGGGTTGTGACCTCTGGCCTTGTTGGAGGTTTCCCTCGAGGGCTCGTGATTGGCACGATTACGCACATCGATAAACAGGAAGGCGCCCTCTTCCAGTCTGCCGAACTCATGCCGGAAGTCGATTTCGGTCGTGTGGAGGAAGTGTTGGTGATTCAGACCTCGTACGGACAGTCTACGAAGGCCGGGGCGGGAGCGGATCTGCTGGGGAAGCCAGCACCATGAAATTCTTTTTCTACCTGATTCTCGTGCTGCTGCTCGTTCCTCTGCAGACGATACTACTGCCACACCTGAGTGTGTGGAATATCAAGCCGGATTTGGGGCTTGTGGCTGCCGCGCTGGTCGGGCTTTTTGCCGGCGAACTGGAAGGCCTTCTTGTGGGGCTCGCGATCGGATGGATCCTGAGTTTGTTCTCAGCCGGCGAACTCTGGCTCAGTCTCCTCACGAACGGGGGCGTTGGGCTCTTGGCAGGATTCCTTGGATGGCAGGTGTCGCAGGTGACGGCGGCCTCGCTGGGTGTAGGGCTGCTGCTGGTATCGTTGGTGAGCGGAATGTTTGCCGCGATGAATTTCACGCATCTCGACGGGTCTCAGATGTGGTGGATGATCGAGTCGATCGTCTTTCCGCAAGCCTGTTTTGATGGGGCAGTGGGGGCGGGGCTCTATTGGCTACTCTCTCAACGGTTTGATGTCACCCGCCTGAGGACCGAGTAGCAGGTCTGTGATGGGTGTGGCGGAATGTGGGTTGTGACGCATGGAAGCAGCTGGACTTCACGATTCTGAACTTGGGGAACTTCAACGCCGATTGATCATTCTTCGCGTCGGCTTGTTGCTCGTCGTCGCGTTATTGGGGCTGCGGCTCTGGCACTTGCAGATTCGAGAGGGATCCTATTACCGGGACCTCTCCGAGAACAATCGGACACGTTCTGTCATCATAGAGCCGGCTCGAGGGCTTATCTACGATCGCAACGGGGTGTTGCTGGCGAATAATGTTCCAAGCTTCACGCTCTATGTCTCGCTCGAAGACGTCAAAGATCGCGAGCTGCTCATCAGTCAGCTCAGCAATCTCTTGGGGTTAGATGAGGCGCTCGTCAGGAGCAAGCTCACGGCTCGCGGGAGCAAACAACTGCCGCGCAAGGTGAAGGGTCGCTTGACCCTTCGGGAAGCGACGCTGGTCGAGTCTCACCGGCTGGACTTGCCCGGAGTAATGGTGCAAGTCGAATCGCAACGGAACTATCCTGGCGGAGTGACGGCCTCGCATCTGTTGGGTTATGTCGGGGAAGTGTCACCCGAACAGTTAGAGAAACCTGAATTCGCAGACCTGCACCAGGGCAGCATTATCGGGCAATATGGTGTAGAGAAATTTTTCGATCGGCTCGTGCGTGGTCAGGCTGGGCAGAAAAGCATAGAAGTCGATGCGATAGGGCATGAGAAACGAACCGAGGTCGTGGAGCAGCCCCATGCCGGGGACAATTTATACCTCACGATCGATGCGCGGCTGCAAAAAGCGGCCGAACGTCTGTTGGGGGAGGAATCGGGTGCGATTGTCGCGCTCGATCCGAGAACAGGCGACGTGCTAGCCATGGCCAGCCGCCCTGGTTTCGATCCGAACGTTCTCTCGCGAGAGATCACACCGAAACAATGGGCCGAGATCGTGCAAGACGAGGGGCGGCCCTTGAACAATCGGGCCTCGCAAGGGCAGTACCCCCCCGGTTCGGTGTTCAAGGTGATGATGGCCGCTGCCGCGTTAGAAACCAAGACCGTGACGCCGGAGACAATCATCTACTGCAATGGAGGGTATCAGTTTGGTCGCCGCCTGTATCATGACTGGAAAGCCGGGGGGCATGGCGCGGTGGATCTTCGTCGCGCGCTCGTGCAATCGTGCGACGTCTACTTCTACACCGTCGGGCAGCGGATGGGGATCGAGACGATAGCCTCCTTTGCCCATCAGTTTGGGTTGGGAGAGGAGACGGGAATTGAGCTGCCGTCTGAACGGGTTGGGATCGTGCCTTCCGAGGCCTGGAAACGGAAAGCCAGGAATGAGGCGTGGCTGCCAGGCGAAACGATCTCGGCATCGATCGGACAGGGCTATGTGAATGTGACCCCGTTGCAGATGGCGAGTTTGATCGGCACTGTCGCGAATGACGGCGTCACGTTCCGTCCTCGATTGGTCCAGGCCGTGTTGGATCGAGCGAGCGGAGAACTCCAGCAAAGGCCTGTGGTTCCCACGCGCACGGTGAAGTTGAGGCCTGGGATCTTACCACTGATTAAAGAGGCGCTGGCTGGGGTAGTCAAAGAGGGGACGGGCACGCGGGCGCAGTCTACGCTGGTGACGATCGCCGGGAAGACCGGGACGGCCCAGGTGGCGGCCCTGCGCACCGGCCCAGAGAAAGATATACCGAAGAAGTTCCGCGATCATGCCTGGTTTGTCGCGTTCGCTCCGGTTGAAGCGCCCACGATTGCCGTTGCGGTGCTGGGTGAACATTTGGGCCATGGGGGTTCTGCTTCGGCGCCCCTCGCCAAAGAGTTGATCGAGACCTATATGAAACTGGATCTCCCCGCTCCTCCGTCTGGTGTGACCGGTGGCGCAGTTGCGCGGGAAGGGGATGCTGGAGGACAGGGAACGAGATGATCGACCGGGTGCTCACGAGTCGTGGCGTTGACAGTTTCGATTTCCGTTTTATCGGGCTGATCTTTGCCATCCTGGGGATCGGTGTCCTGTCGATTTATAGCGTCACGCATGACCAAGGGGTCTCGTTCCCGTTTTATGCTAAACAGCTCGTGTGGATTCTGCTCGGCACGGTTGCGTTTCTGGTCATGTGGCTCTCGGACTATCATCGAATCGCCCGCTTAGCGTATCCTGCCTATGCAATTGTCTTGATTTTACTCACCGTCGTGCTGTTTGAAGGCAGGAGCAGCCGAGGAGCGCAACGATGGATTCCGATGGGGCCATTTGCCTTTCAGCCATCGGAATTCGCAAAGCTGATCCTCATTTTGACCTTGGCGCACTACTATTCGGAGAGGCCGCGGGTGGGCTGGTTCCAGCGAGTGGTGCTGCCTGGACTGTTGGTGCTTCCGGGGCTGCTCCTCATACTGAAGCAGCCGGACCTCGGGAGCGGGTTGAGCTTTTTGGCGATCTATGCCGCGATGTTACTGATGGTAGGCATGCGGTCGAAGGCATTGGGTGTCATCCTTCTGTTTTCGCTGATGCTCTTCCCCTTCGCATGGGAGGTCATGTGGGGGTCATTGCATGATTATCAGCGGCAGCGCATTATGACGTTTGTCGATCCAGTCTCAGACCCTGGCGGGAAGGGATACCATGCGCTTCAATCGCAGATTGCCATCGGAGCGGGAGAGTTAACGGGGAAGGGGCTTTACGGAGGGACGCAAAGCCAATTGAAGTTTTTACCCGAGGGGCATACAGATTTTGTTTTTTCGGTGTTTGCAGAGGAATGGGGATTTCTCGGAGTGCTGGCGCTCTTGATATTGTTTGTCGGGCTGATCTGGCTGTCGTTGGAAATTGTGGCGCGCGCGAAGGATCAGCTCGGGGCGCTGCTGGCGGTCGGCATCCTCTGCATGTTGTGTTTTTGTGTTGTGATCAATATCGGCATGACGGTAGGTATGTTCCCCATTGTGGGGATTCCCCTCCCGCTCATGAGTTACGGTGGGAGTGCGACGGTGATGACAATGGCGTCGCTCGGCCTGCTTTTGAACGTCAAACGCCGTCGATTGAGTTTCTTTTAGTGAACGGGCGATCGCAGGGTCTCGCATAAGTCGGGATCGAGGCAAGAGGTTGTATGTATGGCGCAAACCGTCGGGCCGACGAGCAGTCGAGTGGAGGCCGGAACCTGGGGATTCCCCGCGTTCGTCCTGCGCATCGGTGCGACAGTTTTACTGAATGGAAGGAGTCGGTATGGGAATAGAGATTGCGATTTCAGTTGCACGCGAGGAAACTCGTGTTGCAGTCCTGGATGGCGGAGTTGTCACAGATCTCTTTGGGGATCGTGCGAAGCACAAAGACTTTGTCGGGAACATTTATAAAGGAAAAGTGGCGAAAGTGTTGCCTGGCATGCAGGCGGCATTTGTGGATATCGGCCTTGCGAAGGCGGCCTTCATGCACGTATCGGATTTGTCGTTGGACTCCGAGCCGGGCGACACGCTTGTCGATGTGGATGAGGACGACAAGGATGCCGACAAGGATGGAGATATGCTGGGCCCCCGGCGCCAAAGCTCTAAGCCGATTGAGCAGTTGCTGAGTGAAGGGCAAGAGCTGATGGTGCAGATTTCCAAAGGGCCTATCGGGACGAAAGGCTCGCGGGTTACGACCTATGTGTCGCTCCCTGGTCGGTATCTCGTGTTCATGCCCAACGTGGAACATATCGGTGTGTCCCGCCGCATCGCCCGTGACGAGGAGCGGGCTCGACTCAAGGACATTATGAAGCGCGTGCGGCATCCAGGCTGTGGATACATTGTCCGCACGGTGAGTGAAGGGGTCAAAGAAGATGAGCTGCGGTCCGACGTCGACTTTTTGCACGTGCTCTGGCAGGACATCCTGGCAAAACGTGAGCAGAAAGGGTCACCGGCATTACTCCATGCCGACTTGAGCTTGAGTTTCCGCGTCGTGCGCGATCTCTTCGGGAAGAAAGTCGATCGATTGTGGATCGATTCGCGGGAAGAGTACCAGGCGGTTCGGGACTTCGTGCAGCGATTCTCGCCTGAACAAACGTCACGCATTCATTTGTACGACAAAGACGAAAGCCTCTTCGATCATCTGGGCGTGGAACAGGAAATGGCGCGAGCCCTCAGCCGAAAAGTCTGGCTCAAGTCCGGTGGCCACCTCGTGATCGACCATACGGAAGCGATGACCGTCATCGACGTCAACACCGGGCGGTTCGTGGGGAAGCGCGATCAGGAGGAGACCATTCTCCGAAACAATCTGGAGGCGGCGAAGGAAGTGGCCTACCAGATGAAGTTGCGTGGGATCGGCGGCATCATCATCGTCGATTTCATCGACATGGAGCGAGAGAAGAATCGTGACAAGGTGTACCATGCGTTGCTCGATGCGATGTCCACCGACAAGGCCCGCACCAGAGTGTCCAGGATCTCCGACCTTGGGCTAATCGAGATTTCCCGTGAACGGGTGCGAGAGGATCTTCTGCGTTCGCTCTCCGAACCCTGTCTCTATTGCGAAGGGCGTGGTTATACGAAGTCTCCGACCACGGTGGTCTATGAGATATTCCGCGATGTCCGTCGGATCGGCAGTAGTCCCGAGCCGCAGCGGATCGTCATCGGCGCCCATCCCACGGTCGTCGGGCTGCTGCAAGATGAAGAACGACAAGGACTTGAGGCCGTGGAGCGCGAGTGTGCCGCGAAAATTATCGTCATGCCGGATGAACACTTGCACCTGGAACAGTACGATCTCGCGGTGCTCTAAGGATTGCGGTTTCCGTGCGACAAGACCCATGCAGCCATTTATCCAGCCTGTAAGTGCGGAGTCCTCCCGTGAGGTCGAAGGTTCTTCTTCGGGCCATCGTATGCCACGGGCGGTGTTAGAGTCGTGGCTCCGTCTGCGGGCGATCGATGGAGTGGGAGACCTGACGGTCCTTCGGTTAGTTCGCGCCTGGCACTCTCCCGAAGCTGTTCTGTGTGCCTCCCGCGATGAGTTGATTCAGCGTGGATGTAGCCCGCAGCTGGCAGATGCGATACGGCGTGGGCTTGATAGCCCCGCTTGTCGGAGTCTAGAACGGGAACTTGATGCGATCGAGCGTGGGCGCATTGAAGTCCGGAGCGTGTTAGATCCTACCTATCCCGCGCGACTGAAGATGATTGCGGACCCGCCACCGCTCTTGTACATCACAGGCACATTGACTGAGCAGGATGGGCTGGCGGTGGCCATCGTGGGTGCACGGCGTGCGACGGCAGCCGGACGTGCCATGACCGAAGAGTTGAGCCACGATTTGGCGGGAGCGGGTATGACGGTGGTGAGTGGACTTGCGTGCGGGGTCGATGCGGCGGCCCACCGAGGCGCGCTCGCCGCACAGGGGCGCACGATTGCGGTGCTGGGCTGCGGGGTCGATCGGACTTATCCGCCGGAACATGAGCAGTTACGCCGACAGATCGAGGAGCGAGGGGCGATTCTGTCTGAGGTGTCGATGGGTGCGCCACCCCACAGCCATCACTTTCCTCGACGGAATCGTATCATCAGCGGGTTGTCCCTGGGCGTGATTGTGACAGAGGCGGCCATTAATAGCGGATCCTTGATTACAGCGCGACTGGCTGCTGAACAGGGCCGAGAAGTCTTTGCGGTTCCTGGCTTTGTGAAGGAAGATACCAGCCGCGGAACGAACGCCCTGCTCAAAGAGGGTGCGGCCCTGATCGAACGCGCGCAGGATGTCATCGACGCGATCCTGCCGCAGTTGGAACCGGCGCTGCGCCTGCGCCTACAGCCTTCGCAGGAGAAGACCGAATGTCGTGACCATTTTGGCAAAGAGGAACAGCGGGTGTATGATGTCTTGTCGTATAACCCGCTCACCGTGGATGAGGTGATCGTCACCACAGGGTTGTCGGTGTCCACCGTGATGGTCTCGCTCCTGTCTCTGGAGCTTCGGCAGCGAGTCAGGCAGCTTCCGGGGCAACGCTACCTTCGGACGTAATCGTCGAACAGTTGCACAGATGTGTATTATTTGATACGGATGAGAGGGTAACCCTCATAGCGAATCGGAGTTTTCATGGCTAAGGCACTTATTATTGTCGAGTCCCCGACGAAAGCACGCACCATCAGCAAGTATCTTGGGCGGGGCTACACCGTCATGGCGTCGGTCGGCCATATTAAAGATCTTCCCACAAGCAAGCTTGGCGTCGACCTGGAGCACGATTTCGAGCCGCAATATGTCACGATCAAGGGGAAGTCGAAGGTTTTGGCGGAGATTAAGAAAAAAGCTGAAGAGGTCGACAAGGTGTTCCTCGCGCCGGACCCTGACCGAGAAGGCGAAGCCATCGCGTGGCACCTCGAGCAGGAATTGCTCGGCAAGCCCAAATCCAAGTCCAAGAAAAAAACAGAGGGCAAAGTCTTCCGGGTGCTCTTCAACGAAATCACGGAATCGGCCATCAAGCGCGCGCTGCAATCGCCGGGGCAGGTTGATATGAAGCTGGTGAATGCGCAGCAGGCCCGCCGGGTGCTCGACCGGATTGTCGGATACCAAGGCAGCCAGTTGCTCTGGACCAAGGTGCGTCGTGGCCTCAGCATGGGCCGGGTCCAGTCCGTGGCGATGCGATTGATTTGCGAACGTGAGCAAGAACGAGAAGCCTTTCGCGCGGAAGAGTACTGGTCTATTGGGGTGATGCTGTCCGGGACCAATCCCCCTCCGTTTGAAGCCAAGCTGCACAGTATCAATGGACAGGACGCATCGGTTGCGACGGAGACCGAAGCGCAACGTATCGTCGATGCTGTTCACGGAAAAGAGTTTGTCGTGGACTCGATTGAACGAAAAGAAAAGAGACGGAATCCTGTCGCGCCTTTCATCACCAGCCGCCTCCAACAGGAAGCCGCGCGCAAGTTGCATTTCTCATCGAAGAAAACGATGACCCTGGCGCAGAAGCTGTACGAAGGGATAGAAATCGGAGCGGAAGGTCAGACCGGTCTCATTACCTATATGAGGACAGATTCCCCGCGCATTTCGAACGAGGCAATGGCGGAAGCGCGCCAGGTCATCCAGGACCGGTTTGGCGCAGAATACCTGCCCGCCACACCGAACGTGTACAAGACGCAAAAAGCGGCGCAAGAAGCGCACGAAGCGATTCGTCCTACGTCAGCGGCTCGTGACCCGGAATCGGTCAGACAGTATTTAGAGCCGGATGTCCATAAACTGTACCAATTGATTTGGAATCGGTTTATCGCGTCGCAGATGGTTCCTGCGATTCTTGATGTGACTCGCGTGGAGTCGAGTCCCATCACGACGAAAGAGAAATTTCTGTTCCGATCGACCGGTACCGTGGTGAAGTTTCCCGGCCATACGATTGTCTACATGGAGGGGGTCGACAAGGAGCTCTTCGCGCAGAAACACAAGAGCGAGCAGGAGGTCGAAGACGAGGCCGAGCGCCAGTTGCCTCTGCTCAGTGAAGGAGAGCGGTTGCGGCTTGTATCCCAAGAGGGACAGACGGTTCCCGGCGTGCTCTCGAAGCAACACTTCACCCAGCCTCCTCCCCGGTATAACGAAGCCTTACTGATCAAGGAATTGGAAGAAAAAGGCATTGGCCGACCATCCACCTATGCAAGCATTATTTCGACGATTCAAGATCGCAAATATGCCGAGAAGGTGGACGGACGGTTTGGTCCCACCGAAACAGGGCGGACCGTGAACGATTTTCTGATGAAGGGATTCCCTGACCTGATCAACGTCGACTTCACCTCGCATATGGAGGAGGAGTTGGACGAAGTGGAAGAAGGCAACAAACCTTGGGTGACGGCGGTGCGTGAGTTTTACGGGACCTTCGCAGCGGATCTGGAGAAGGCAAAGACGATTCCTGGGCCCAAGGACACGGTAGAGCCACCGACGGACATTCCCTGCGAGAAGTGCGGCAGGATGATGGAGATTAAATGGGGGCGTAACGGCAAGTTTCTCGCCTGTCCCGCGTACAAGGACAAGCCTCCCTGCAAGAACACGCAGAACTTCGAGAAACTCGAGGATGGCACCATTAAAATTGTGCCGAAGGTTGAGCTCACAACGGATGAGAAGTGCGAGAAGTGCAGCAGTCCGATGGTGGTGAAGACCGGGCGTTTTGGAAAGTTCATCGCCTGCTCCGCCTATCCGGAGTGCAAGACCACCAAGCCGCTCGCGCTGGGCGTGAAGTGCCCCCAGCCAGACTGTGGCGGCGATCTCGTCCAGAAGCGCACGAGAAAAGGACGTTCGTTCTTTGCGTGCAGTAAGTATCCCGCGTGCGAATATGCCCTGTGGGATCGTCCGATCAACAAGGCTTGCCCAACCTGCAGCGCCCCGTTCCTCATTGAGAAAGTCAGCAAGCAAGTTGGCCGCAGCGTCCAATGCCGCAGCGAAGAATGTGGCTACCGCGAAGCAGGGTAAGTCCGACCGGTTCATTTCCCATTCCATCGTGCCTCCTCTTCCATCCTAAAAGTGGGATGCGGCATGCTCGTGCCTCCGTAGGCGCGTGATGACGCTCCGAAACTGAGAACCAGTGTCGCTAATGATGAAAGTCAAACTCAAGGAGACTCGACCGACTGGGTTGACGAAGGCTCCAGACGTGTTGATAATGAGTCGGGGTATAATCGACTGGCAATAAAGTTTTCTTAAACGAAGCGCCCACTGAGGGCCTACCACACGTGAGGAAGGAGAGAAACCATGAAAGCGAAAGAGGGCGTCATCAATATCCTCAATAAGATCCTGACCGCGGACCTGACGGCCATCAACCAGTACTTTGTCCATGCCAAGATGTGTGAGAACTGGGGCTATGAACGACTCCATCACAAAGTGCGGGAGCGGAGTATCGCTGAGATGAAAGACGCCGATGAGCTCATCGGCCATATCCTCTATCTGGATGGTGTACCGAACGTGCAACGCATGAATACTGTGCAGGTGGGAGAAACGGTTGCCGAGCAGTTGAAGCTGGATTTAAAAGCCGAACAGGAAATGCTGGCCTTGCTCAGCGAAGGCGTGGTGCATTGTACGAAGGTGACTGACTTCACCACGCGCCACATGTTCGAGGATATGGCTAAAGACGTGGACCAACATATCGATTGGATCGAAACACAAATGGAAACCATCAAGCAAGTGGGGCTCGAGAACTACCTAGCGGAACAGATCAAGAAAGAGTCGTAAGGCGTCTCCACCGCGTATCCCCAGTTCGTCCAGCTTGCGTTTATCTCCGAAACGTAAGGCGGGAGGCCTCAGGAAGAAGTGAGGCCTCCTCCGCCTCGAAGTGGACGGACGCAGTTTTCACCCCTTGCGGCGAGTCGGGCACCGGAGGATCAACCGGACTCCATTCCGAATATTCTCTGCAAATAAGAATTGCGAACGATTCTCTTACAAACCCATACAGACGATTCACGCGGGTTCGGCGAACTGTTCTTCGGTCGCGCTTGATCGATGAGCAAGTGATGCATTTCCAGCGCTCTGCGTGAGCATAAAACTCCAGGATGCGTTCCGAGATCAGCAGTCCATTGCATTTCTGGCAGGTCATATCACGCTCCTTGGTTCGATACCTGTTCCGGTTGTATGGATTGGGTACATGGGTGGTTATTCCCCTTACCCCTCCCTGTTCGTGGATGATGCCGCTCGCCAGGTGTTGCTCCTCGATCCACACCTGCAGAGGATAAAATTTAGCGCAGCGCCCCCGGCTTTCCAGTGGCACCCATGAATCGTTTGCACAACGTCGTGGCCTTGCGAGTGCCGGCAGACATGGCCCGCCCTCGCGTCCCCCACGTGCGTACGGTTGCCCTGAATGTCTTCGTCCACCGCATAAGTCCTCCCTCCACACTGGTTATCTCGCTCCACGACCGGCAACTCAAACGATCTGTTATGGCACTGGTGATTGAGGAGACAGTGCCGGATGATCCTGCAATCGGCACTCCTCGTTATCCGCGAGCTGTCTTCCACGAATACGACGTCGTGCCGTCAAAACAAAAGCCCATGGCTGCTGAACAACCATGGGCTCTGGACTTGATTTCCTTTGGCCTAGCCTGCTGATCTGTGATTCGATCAGCGGCACAACGATTCAATAATGGTGGCGGAGAAGCCCAGGAGGACGAGTGGGTCCCCCGCCGGTGAAGTGGGAGTTGTGTTTTCGCACTTCGGTGCCGGTGCATGTGACGCGCCGGCCAGTCGCTCCTGTTTTTTGATTTCCCCTATTGATAGTCCTCGTTCAGCGATTTGAGGAATGCGACAAGCGACGTTGTGTCTCCGGCTGTGAGCGCAATGCCCTGCAGTTGAGTCGCTCCGTTGCGCAGCGTTCCTGCGCGAGCCTGTACGGAGACTCCGCGATAGAATCCGATGATGTTATCCAGGATGCCGAACTGGCCATTGTGCATGTATGGCGCAGAATGGCTCAGGTCCCGGAGACCGGGAGTCTTGAATCGGGCGATGGCTCGATCCAACAGGATGGTATCTGCTAGAAGGCACGGTTGTGCGCCATCGCAGAGGGTTGCTCGAATTTTCTCTTGTGGGCTTAGTATCTCCGGGTTGGAGAAGACATTCCATACGCCTAGATCGGTCAAGGTGGGGTTGGCGAGGATGGGAATGGCTCGGAAACGTTCTGAAGCGTTCGGATGGTTTTCGGTTGCGGGGAGGAAGGCGTCGTAGTTTCCGTTGCGAGTGGCAAGGCTGGGGATCGCAAGTGCCGCGAATGCACCGACACCGTGGATGCCGTCGTATTCCGTCTGTGCAGTCCCCGTGTTGTGGAGCTTGAAGTCCGTGAAGCTTGGCGCAGCATGACAAGCCAGGCAATTCCTGATTTGACCGGCGGCCAACTCCGGCGCTGAAGGGGGAATTGCCGACGGTTCTGCAAAAAATATCTTGAGCCCTGCAAGTTCAGTTGTTCCAAACACAAAACCCTGAGAGGGGTGGAACTGAAATTGGCGATCGGCTCTATTTGGATTGGAGGAAACGAATTGGGGGGCCGCCAGGCCGTTGACAAGACCTCGAAGCCGTCTGCTGTAGTCGAGATCGGATTCATTATTGTCTGGTTGCTGAGGGAGTCCATTGATCTGTAGGAATACGTCGAACGGTGAGCGAATGAGCGCACCGCTCTCCTCCTGCTGCGAGAACTGCAACTGATTCACATAGGCGGCGACCACCTTGACCACCGCGTTGAAAACTTCCTGATTGGATCCCGACCCAATAAAGGCCCGAAACTCCGGAGGCAGACGAAGCTCATCAGGAATGTCTGGGTGAGCCCCGGTGAACAGGATGCGATACGAAAGACCTTCGGAGGAGTCCTGGGCCAGTTGGTCTGATCCATCGTCGCCTCGGACCACGCTTGCGATATGGGCAATGGCCTGCGCACGCTCGCCAGGGAGCCAACCGAAGTTTCTTCCGGTGAAGGTGGCTGCGACCAAATCTTCCATGGAGTTGAACTCTGAATCAAAGTGGAACAGGACGCCGCCTGGCCGAGCCAGTGCAGAGTTCACGAGGGCAGGTGAATTCCTCGGGGCATGGGTCTTTCCATCCGCTCTGGCCGGAATCGGGCTTCTCGGAGCAAAGTCGGCATAGGTTCGCATGCCACCGCCTAGCGTGTCTTTCTGCTCGTCGACGAGGTGACAGGCTCGGCAATTCATCGAGAGTCCTGCGAAGGGCCCTGAGAGGCCCACCCCTGGCCCTGTTGTTTCAGAAAGATTCACGACAGGATCGCCGGCGTTCGGATTGTTGATAGTCCCACCGCTATCCACAAAGACTTTAAATGCTTGTGCAAAGCGGGTTTCGAGGAATAGCCGCTCTCCCACGGAGGCTTCGGCTCCGGACGTCCCTGTCGCTGTGACGGAAGCCGGCGCAGAGCCACTACTGCCTGCTCCGCACCCGGCGAGAAGAAGAGCGATGCAGACCCACGATGCCTTTTCAACGAAATGACAACTCGCGCGGTGAGGACGCTTCATCGAATACATGGTGGAACCTCCATTACCGTTAACGTGAATCAAAACAGTGTCTCATCGCTGAATCGACAAGATCTGAACCTGGAATAGATTTCTGGAGCAGACACAATGCTTGGACTAATTCCGGGTCGAATTGGGTGCCGGCTGCGACTCTGATAATTCTGAGCGCGATGTTGTTTCGCGCGATAGGGTTCGAGACTTCGGGGATGCGGATGGCATCGAAGGCGTCAGCAATAGAGAGAATCCTGGCTCCGAGAGGGATGAACTGTCCTCTGATCCCGTACGGATAGCCCGATCCGTCCCATCGTTCGTGGTGGTGCGCGATGAGGATCGAGGCCTCTTTTAAGAAGGAGAATGGCTCAAGCAGTGTCGCGCCAAGCCGAGAATGATTCTGAATGGCGATGTAGGCGTCAGGTTCAAGGGGATTCTTGCCCGCGGTGAGGTGGGCCGGAAGCATCAACATCCCGATATCGTGGAGGAAGGAGGCGAGTTTCAGATTGTGCAACTCGCATGAGGTCAGGTCGACCACTTCTCCGATCAACAATGAGATCGCAGCTGTGCGTCGGCCGTGGCCTGCCTGCCAGGGGAGTGCGCGATCAATTTCTTTGCTCACTTGGCGCACGAGGATACTTTCGACGTCACGGCGTGACGCCAGAGGGAGTCGGAGGCGGTCGATCTTCCGGAGCATGGCCTGCATCGTTATGATCCCAGGGTGGATGTGTTCACAGACCCGCTGTCTCATCGTCATATCTCCAAGAAATACACAAAGCCCAAGACCACATCGTGATCTTGGGCTCTGGGTGAAAAACCTCTGGCCGCAGTCTGTGTCTGGCGTCGTGGCGCGTTAGGTCATTCTTCTGCCGTGTGCTTCCCTGCCATCAGGGGCTGTTTCAAAATCCACATTTCGTAGAGAGGGATCGTCATCATGATAAGAAACCCGAGGGTCATGAGGCTATCCCCCATTAGCATGGTGAGTACGAAGATGGGAGAGACATAGCTGATCAGCCAGGGAGATACCAGATCCAGTATGACGCCGCCAAATGAGATCCAGGTCGTGACAACTTTCAGCCGGCTGCCGGCGCTGGTGAGATAGAGCACATGCACCAGAATCATGAACACGACCGGCATCGTAAACAGGTGAAAGTGGGTGATTTCAGCCAGCTCTCTGAACGACATCGGTTCACCGAATGTGACGTCCGATCCCCGATAGTGACTGGCGATCCCTTGTGGCGAGAGGCCTGTCATACTGTGGGCCCAGAAAAATGAAAAGGTGAATCCTGCCAACATCAATAAGAGAAAAAATGTATAGACTAATCGAATGTGCCGGTCCGAATCGCGGAGCCGGAATCGCTGATTAAAGTTGCGCATGGTGGGACGCTCGGTCCGCTTCCTCTAATTTCCGAAGATTGAGGTGAAAAAGCCCTTGTCTGACTTCCGTACAGCGACGGTGTCGCTACCCATCCCGGCCGGTCGTAAATAAAACTCATCGACCAGCACCAGGACCCGTTTAATTCCCGCGGTCATTGAGCGGACCGACATGGTGGCGCCGCTGATGTTGATAATGTCCTTGTTAAGCCTGACCGGATCGGACACCGTCTTGCCCTCATACTGTACGTTGAAACGCTTGGTCCGCACCTCGCTGCCTCGCGATTCTCGAAAGACGAGCAATTCGACGTTCGAGACCCGTCCGCGCGCATCCACCCCGACCATATAGGTCATCGGCTTGTGTTTGCCGATGGTATTTTGCACGAAGGCATAGCCATCGATCTGCGTGCCGGTCTCGCCAATGTAGACTTCAAAGGCTTCTTCGGGGAATTTCCAGCCAATACGTTCCTCAATCGTCACCTTCTTATCTGTGGGGATTTTTAGAAGCTCTTTTTTAATGCGCTCGGACTTTGGGAACATCAGTTTGATCGCTTCTTCCTCGGTGAGGTAGACTTCTGCCATCGACATTTCCTGTTCCGTCAGATAGCGTTTGAGATCACTGTCCCACACCCGTTCAGCCCAGACCATGGTCGGGGATATGACGAAGGAGAGCGCCAGCGAGAGCGTGAGCCATCGAACTATCATGCGGGGGCGCACCCCTTTTCTTTCAGCTTGGCATTAAGCCGATCGACGACGGCATCGGTGGCATCTTCCGATGGTTCGATGGGCCACCACTTCAAGGCTTGTTGGGTGACGCCGCCACGCGCATGCCATCGCTGCCTGGTTTCCAATACGCTCACAGAGGCCACGTCATTCATTCGTTTGACAGTCACCGACATGCGCGCACGTTCTGTGTTCCCAAAGCCCTCCCGCCCAAAGATGCCATAGGACCGCTCTGAGGTTGGCGGCACATCCAGCCAGCTTGTCTCTATCTGTCCATTTTCTTTGTTGTAGGTCGCGACGGATTGTCCCTTCATGGTCTCGAGCGCAGCGTCCCAGATGCTGTCATAGGAGCACACAAAATATTGCTCTCGGCTTCCGCTCAGAGCGGCGCACCCGACAGAGAGGAGCGCGAGGAGGACCAGGGCTATTCGAGATGTAGACATGGTGCACATTGCTCTTTCTTGTTCGAGGCGATCCCTCTCCGGTGGAAAGGGATCGCCTGTGTTCGGCCTTAGAAATACGTTGCGGCTGAGACGACCAGAGCCCCGTCGTGAATTCGTTCTCCGGTGTTTGGGTTAAACGACTTCGGCATGTACTGGTAGCTGACCTTGAAAACGGCATCTTCCACCGGGCGATAGTTCAGCCCGAACGAGATTTGTTCCAGTTGCCCCTCGCTCTCGGCGCGGTTGTCCATATTCAAATTCACCCGGTCATAACGAACCACAGCAGTCAAGGTGGATCCTTCGCCAAACCGCTTTGGCGAAAGTTTGGTCAGGAACGCAGGCATGAAGTGGTAGTTCCCTTGAATATAGAACCCCTGCATTCGCTGCGGAGGACCGGCAAAGGAGTTCAACGTGCCCACCCCCTGGAGAAACGTTCCCACGGGCTGAGCGCTACCTGGGATAGCTCGAGAGTTTCCCCTCGCATAGGCCCACGCCGCTTCACCGATGACCTCAAACGGCCCCCTTTGGAGTGTCCAGTCAATCGCCGTGATACTCAATGGGTTATAGCTGAAAGGGGATTGGTTGCCATAATAGCTCGATCCGGCAACTTCCACTCCGAGCATCGGGCTGAAGGCCACACGACCTGAGACCGCTTTGCCGTTATTGATGTCCAGTCCGTCATCGGATGCGCATTTTCGCTGGCGGGAGTTTTTGGTGCCGTTTCCCTCTGTGACACGCGGGGAGCCGTTAGCATTATACCCGCAAGGACCGGTCGTCACGTAGAGTTCATAGTCGAGCTTACCGGTTCGCCCTGGGTAGAAGGTGCCATAGAAGCCCGCGCCTGTCTCGGACATGGTTGATGGAATCACGAGCCGGCTGACAAGCGGACGGTCCGTCAAGTCGTTCAACGGTGAGTCATGGAGTAAGTTAAACTTGCCGATCGGGATGAGCACGATACCAGCCCGAATATTGACGGGCTCATTCACGAGATAGTCGATATGGGCAAATTCCAGGCTGACTTCGTTGGCACCGTCTCTCCCTCTAATTCCGTGCTCGATTTCAAGTTCGGAGGCAAACTTCACATGCTCGGTAATGTCCGCATAAATAAAAGGGACGAATCGTTGCTGGTCAAAGCCGTTGGTCGTCCCGTTGCCATAGCCTGTTTCCAAGACGCCTTTTCGATGGGAGCGGTATTGGATGTCAAAATAGCCACCGACGATGGCTTTCGGCGCGGACACGAATGGCTTGGCGTAGACCAAACGGCCTGAGCCGGATGAACCGAACGACAACGCCGGCTGCGATTCAGCTCGGCGTTCTCGGCCGACCTCCGGCAAGGGACCTACGCCCGGTTCGGCTGCTGGTCCCGCACTCCCTTCACGCCGCTCAGTAACGCCCTCGCGGCGCTCATGTTCCTGCATCCGCTTATTCACTGCTTCGTCGACTAGCTTCTTAATGTCCTCCGGGGTCATGTTCTCAGCCCACACCGATGTAAACGGCAAAGCTGCAATCACGAGAGCCCCGAGGATTGACCGGATCTTCATCGGTATCCTCCGCGGTGAGTGAGATGGTTGAGGTCTGACTCGGGACTCAATGGTCTCTGGCCTTCTTGA
>JAYTTD010000007.1:0-10665 GCA_043745235.1 Nitrospira sp.
CAACGCCGTGGTGGGTTCCCAGGAGCCAGGTTTTCAGGTTCGAAAAGACCCTGTGGATGTGCGGCGCCAAACGGCTCGCGCTCTGGGGAGAGTCCTGGACGTTGACGATATGTCGATAATCCAACAGAGCCGTTTCAGAATAACCCCGCCACCCGTCGGTATGGACCGTTGAGCCGGACTTGAGATTTTTATCGAGAAAGATCCTGAGTGTTTCCTCGTCGGTGTGATGGGCAACTTCCAGTCGAACCCGGCCTGCGCGTTTCTTCGCCTTCCCGCCTGCATCCTTATACGACAATACTTCCACCACTCCAAGCACCAGAGATTTGTTCTTACCCTTGGCAACACCGCGACCTTTCTTGCCTTTCGCAGGCCCGCCGATCAACGTTTCATCAGCTTCAACCGTCCCACTTAAGACGGCGCGGCTCTCGTTGACCATCGCCCGACGAAACCGTTGCAGAAGATACCACGCGGTTTCATAGCTGGTCGTTCCGAGGTATCGTTGAAGCTGCTTGGCGCTCATTCCCGGAGTGTGGGTGGCCATCATGTAGGCCGCCCAGAACCAATCTTGAATAGGAATCTTTGAGCGGTGCATGGCCGTTCCGGACGTTGGTGATGTCTGCTTGCGACAGACTTTGCATTCAAAGACGTATCGCTTCGAATTTAAGTAGGCGTCTTCGCCGCCACAGTCCTGGCAAGTGAACCCGTCAGGCCAACGAGACCGTACCAAGTAGTCCAGGCAAGCCTCTCGTGAGGACAATTGATCGCGAAACTCTCGCATGGTCTTTGGATAAGCCGGCCGCCCCTGACCTGCCCGGGCTAATCTGGTCCAGTCTGAATGATAGCCTGGACCGCAACCAGGGAGGTCACGGTCATGCCCAGGAAACGGTACACGCCCGAAGAGATCATTCAACATCTGCGGACGGTGGAGCTCGACACCGGCAAAGGCCTGGCGGTGCCCGACGCCTGTCGGAAACTTGGGATCACCGAGCAGACGTATTATCGGTGGAAGAAAGAATAGGGCGGGCTGCGCGTGGATCAAGCCAAGCGCCTGAAAGCCTTGGAGCAGGAGAATCTGCGCCTGAAGCGAATCGTGGCGAACCAAGCGCTGGATCTGTCGATCCTCCAGGAGGTCGCCTCGGGAAACTTCTAAGCCCGGCCCGCCAGCGCGAAGCCGTGGAACACGCCGTCACCGTGCTCCACGTGTCTGAGCGTCGAGCGTGTCGGGCGATCGGCCAACTCCGGTCCTCCTATCGGTACCGGCCACAGCTGGACCCGAGTCAGGAGCCGGTGCGCGAGCGAATCATGGCGCTCGCCAAGGAATATGGGCGGTATGGGTACCGTACGGTCACGGATCTCTTGAGGCAGGAGGGGTGGGGCGTGGGCAAAGATCGTGTGTACACGATTTGGCGGCAGGAAGGTCTCCAAGTGCCCCAGAAGCAGCCGAAACGCGCCAGGCTCTGGCGCGCTGATGGGTCGTGCCTCCGGCTGCGACCGGCCTATCGCCATCACGTCTGGTCGTATGATGTCGTGGCGGATCGGACGCAGGACGGCCGGCCGTTTCGAATCTTGAATATTCTCGATGAGTACACGCGCGAGTGTGTGGCGGCGGTGGTCGCCCGGCGGATCCGCTCGCAGGACGTACTCTTGATCCTGGCGGATCTGTTCCTGCGTCGCGGGATCCCAGCGCATATCCGATCAGACAACGGCCCAGAGTGCATGGCCAGCAAGTTGCAACGTTGGCTGAAGACGCTCCAGGTCAAGCCTCTCTACATCGAGCCGGGATCCCCCTGGGAGAATGGCTATGTCGAGTCATTCAATGGCAAGATGCGGGCGCAGTTTTTGAACGGCGAGCTGTTCTACACGCTCAAAGAAGCGCAGATCCTGACGGAACGCTGGCGGACTCATTACAACACGGTTCGTCCGCATAGCAGTCTCGGGGGCCAGCCACCCGTTCCCGAAACGATCCAGCTTGCGAGCTGAGGACTCACAGGGTAGGTGGTACAAATACTCCCGGCTGGTCAACTGCGTCATCATTCACCCGTTGCACTTGGAACTTGAAACCGCCCTCTATTACATGAGGTCAGTGTGACTTTCGCTCATCTGAAATTGTTTTTCTGGATCGCTAGCTTGATCGTCCTTGCGGAGTTGGGGCTGGAAGTTCGGGCAAACCAGCGCGGATGGGATACGATGGTTTTTGGATTTCCAGCCGCCGGTCAGAGCGAGCCTGCGCAAGGAAAGGACAATGTCGAGTTTGGGCCAACGCCCACGTTTCCATTTCGTAGCCGAATAATTCCCGAGGCAAGGAAGTCCGGGAATCATCGCTATTGGGTGGCGTCGTCATCCCATGCTGAAGACATATACCTTCCCCCCACAATGATTTTCCCCACCATCCTTGAGCGTTTACTGAGGGAGGGCGGTGTCAATGCCTCAGTACTGAACGCATCGCGAGCCGGGAATGACATTCCACGAAATGTCGATGATTTTCGGCGATGGGGATCTCAGTGGAAGCCGGACTATGTGATCCTGTATCAGATGTCCTTGACCATCGGGTCCATCGCAAAACACATCTTCTCTGAAAGGCGCTCGCAGATCTCCCCACCAGTTGACGGAGCTGGGCCAGCAGAAAAGCCGTTTTCCTGGGCCAATCGATTGGTAGAGAAGACGACAATATATAGCAACATGAAAGGACAATTGACGGCCAGAGTTGGGGCAAGCCGCGTGCTGGCAAATGATTTGGGCATGCAAGGTGAACAGGAATTCTCCGCCATGCTACTGGACTTTATTGGCGCGACTCGGGCAATAGGATCCGTGCCGGTGCTCACCACATTTGCCACGAGTCATACACGAAAACATCTGGCGGAGTTTCCCCAAGAGATTGCTATGTTCTTATTCAAGTACAGCAGCTTTCTATCAGTGGAGGGATGGGTAGCATCTGTCGAGCGATTAAATACGGTCGTCAAGCGGGTGGCGACCGATGAGGGGGTCATGCTGATCGATGTTGCAAGTGCGGTGGCGGACCATCCTGAATACTTTCGAGATTTCGTCCATTTCACCCCGGCGGGCCACGAAGCCGTGGCACGAACGATGAGGGATGCGCTCATGGAACTTGAACGAGAAGAACCAGTGCCCTCGGCCGTTCAACAGGGAGAGGTTCAATGATCTTCAATTCTGCCGAATTTCTCTTCTACTTTCCTTTAGTGCTGGTGGCCTATGTCTTGACGTTCCATCGTGAGCGCTGGCGTGAGGTCGTGCTGCTTTTCGCAAGCTACCTGTTCTATATGTCCTGGAATTGGCGTTATGCAGGACTGCTCATGCTGTCAACAGTTGTCGACTATACCGTCGGACGGTTGATTGTGAAGGAGACGAGGCCGGGGGTTCGAAGAAGTATTCTGATTGCCAGTCTTTGTTCAAATCTTGGGATGCTGTGCATATTCAAGTACTATAACTTCTTTGTGGATTTGGCAGGTCCCGCGACAACATTCCTTGGTTTTGACGTGTCGTTTCTCAAACATGAGTTGCTACTGCCCGTCGGCATCTCGTTTTACACCTTTCAGACAATGAGCTATACCATTGATCTGTATCGGGGAGAGAAGGTCCTTGAAAAAGACTTTCTGAAATTCTCCGTGTTTGTCGCATTTTTCCCTCAGCTCATGGCAGGGCCGATCACTCGAGCCAAGCAGTTTCTCCCACAACTCCATCGGGTTCCAACGGTCACTAACGAGAGAGTACAGGACGGGCTCCTGCTGGTCTTTCGAGGCCTGTTTAAGAAAATAGTGATCGCGGATCTTCTAGGCGTTCTTGCCGTCGACAAAGTATTTGCCAATCCCGCAGCATTCTCCTCGTGGGATCTCCTCATTGCCCTGTACGGATATACGTTTCAGATCTACAACGACTTTTCTGGCTATAGCGACATTGCTATAGGGCTGGCAAGGATATTGGGGTTTGAACTTCCCCAGAATTTCAATCGCCCGTACCTTTCGCAGACTGTCAGAGAATTTTGGACCAGATGGCATATTTCTCTCTCGACGTGGCTGCGTGATTATCTCTACATTAGCCTCGGCGGGAACAGAGGCGCGCCGTGGCGCGTAAAGGTGAATCTGATGATCACGATGTTGCTTGGGGGACTCTGGCATGGGGCAGCGCTGCATTTTGTCGCTTGGGGTGCCTACCACGGAATTTTACTGATGATAGGAAGAAGTTGGGACAGCGGGATGGAGAATTCCGGATGGTGGAACGTGCTCCGGAGGCAGGTCGTCTGTTTTCATCTGATCGTTTTTGGATGGTTACTGTTTCGAGTACAAGATTTGCCCAACTTCATTCAGTATGTGGAGGGCCTCGTCAAGAATGGGATGGGAACGCAGATCCATGGACTCTTCTATGGAGTGCTTGCAATGGCGATTGTACTTCACGTGACTCCAATCGAGCGGTGGAAACAGTTAGAAACGCGATTCCTGAGCCTTCCCGTGCCGGTCCAGGCTGGCGCTTACGCGATTTTCTTGGTTTTATATTGCGGGTTTACGGTAGAATCTCCCGCATTCATTTACTTCCAATTTTAGCGAGTTTGTTTTCAAAATGATTTGGATGATGCAGAATGGTTCCTGGATATATCGACGTCTGTAATCTGGCTCTAGGCGATATGTGGACAAGCTGACTGCAATGAAGGAGAGGTTTCAATGAGTGTGAACAATGCTATAAGGGATAGAGCTATTAAAGTGATTTACTCAACCTTCGATCTGATTAATTCAGAGAAGGGTTCCGAGGGCAGATTGATCGAGGCAGAGGAGACTACTCTCTTTGGGCACGGGGCGAACTTGGATTCATTCGAGCTAGTTGGTCTAGTTCTTTCGGTTGAGAGCAAGATTGCCGAAGAGTTTGGTGTGGCCGTCACGTTGGCTGATGAGAAAGCAATGTCTCAGCGTAGTAGCCCATTTCGTACTGTGGCAACAATGGCAGACTACATTGTTCAAGTAATCGAGGAGAGCAACCGTGGCTAATCAGAACGTCATGGTTATTACAGGTACAAGGAAAGGGATCGGCCGCTATTTGGCTGAGTACTATTGTGATCGTGGTTTTCAAGTTATGGGCTGTAGCCGAGAAAGATCAGATTTCACCAGTGATAATTATCGCCACTTCTGCGTTGACGTGGCAGATGAAGTAGGAGTGAGGGGAATGTTTCACGAAATATCCGGCAGTTTTGGGCAAGTCGACGTGCTGATCAATAATGCAGGGATAGCTTCGATGAATCATGTTCTCCTAACCCCCATGGCAACAATCAGAAAGATTATGGACACTAATGTTATTGGGACATTTCTCTTCTGCCGCGAAGCGGGTAAACTGATGCGCGGGAATGGAGGACGCATAGTGAATTTCGCCACAGTTGCCACCCCCTTAAACCTTGAGGGGGAAGCTATTTACGCCGCATCCAAAGCTGCTATTGAAAGCCTCACGCGCATATTGGCAAGAGAACTTGCGCCCTTCAGAATTACGGTCAACGCCGTCGGTCCAACGCCGGTAAAAACAGACCTCATTCGCTCGGTTCCACAGGACAAAATGGATGCATTGCTCGCACGGCAAGCAATCCGACGTTTCGGCGAGTTCCGTGACATTTCCAATGTGATCGATTTCATGATTAAGCCAGAAAGCGATTTTGTCACAGGCCAAATTCTTTTTCTTGGTGGGGTATAAATGTCAACGGCGTTTTTGAAAGATGTGTTTCGGGAGAAAGCTCATGCGGAAGCAATCGTGTGGCATGGGCAGTCTTACGATTATGCCTGGTTGAATGACAGGATTGCGTATTGGATGGATCGATTGACTTCCGAAGGTATTCGACCGGGTGACGTTACCTTGCTTCAGGGAGATTTTTCTCCAAACTCTGTGGCACTGCTTCTAGCGCTCATTGAAAAGAGCTGCATATGTATCCCTCTCAATGCAGAAAGGGTTCATGAGCGAGCTGTTCTGGCGGAAACAGCGCTGGTGAGTTGGATTGTCGAGGTTGATGAAAAGGATTCGGTCAATATTAATCGAAGACAAGAAAAACAAGGACATGAATTGTATGACTTGCTCAGGAGAAAAGGTCACCCAGGGATCGTCTTTTTTACCTCAGGGTCCACAGGCATGAGTAAGGTCGTGGTTCACGACCTGTCCAAACTCCTGGGTAAATACAAGACTAAAAGGCATGATCTTAGAACATTAGCCTTCTTGCTGTTCGATCACATTGGCGGATTCGACACACTATTCTACGTTCTGTCGAATGGAAGCGCACTGGTGATTCCTGAGTCCCGGATGCCGGAAGCCGTTTGTCGGGCAATCCAGCAACACCATGTCGAGGTGCTCCCCGTTTCTCCATCCTTCCTCAATCTTTTGCTCCTTAGTGAGGCCTATGCAGAGTACGATCTAGGATCGCTTAAGTACATCACCTATGGTGCAGAGGTGATGCCTGCTGGTACTCTTGCCAAATGTGCAGAAGTGTTTTTAGGAGTCAAATTCTTGCAGAAGTACGGGACAACGGAAATTGGGACAATGCATTCGAAGTCAGAACGGCAAGACTCCGTCTGGGTGAAGATCGGCGGGGAAGGTTATGAATGGAGAGTGGTAGACGGCATCTTGCAGATCAAGTGCGATTCCGCAATGCTGGGATATCTTAATGCGCCGAGTCCTTTTACTTCAGATGGGTGGTTCATTACGGGAGATGCGGTGGAACGAAATGGTGATAGCCTGAGAATTCTTGGGAGAAAGTCTGACATCATCAATGTTGGTGGGCAAAAGGTTTACCCAGCAGAGGTTGAAGAGGTCATCTGCGAAATGGATGGCGTAGCCGATGCAACTGTGTATGGAGAGAAGAACCAGCTACTCGGGAGCATTGTTTGCGCAAAGGTCAAATTAGCCCGACCAGAGCCTGTTGAGGAGCTTCTGCGGAGACTCAGGGCGCACTGTAAGACTCGGCTTGATCGGTACAAGATTCCTTTGAAAATCACTTTATCAGACGACCTGCAGTTTGATGCGCGATCAAAAAAGATGCGACGGTTGTTGGCCGAAAGAACCGATGTCAGCAATGCTTAGAACGCAATCTGATCGGGAAGAAGTCTGCGTTCGTTCATATACCGTTGGCGAGCTAGACAGGGGTTTGAGTGCTCTTGAGACGTATGACGATCCTAACGGCTATCTTAAGTCCTTCCGTAACAATCCCCGTCTGATTGTAGATAATCCTAACGCACAAAAGGACGACCATGCCCTAATTCTGGCCCTTGATGGTCAGGAGGTCGTCGGAAGACTAGGTCTATTGGCTGGGAGATTAATTTATGAGGGGCAAAATCTACGAGTCTATTGGCTGTCGGAGTTTGCGCTGCAGGATGCGTATAAGAAGACTGGCGTTGGAGGAATGATTCTTCTTAAGGTTCTTGCGTTAAGAGTTCCTTTGTTGGCGTGTGGTGCTCCAAGCGATGAATTGGAGAGAATCTATGAGAAGGTAGGATTTCAAAGATTAGGGCCACTGAAACGTTTTGTATACTTTTATGACGCGACGGTTGTTACCAGACACTACCTGGTTAACGCATTTCTGGCCCGGACAGCATCTAGTATGGCCAATACGGCTTTTGCCATGTACTACAGTTTGAGAAGGCGTGGAATGAAGCAGGCATTGACATATAAACATGTCAAAATTTTCGATGACGCCATAAGCAGCCTTTTCGCTTCTGAAATGCGAAATCATTGTGTCAAAGATGCGTTCATGTTGAACTGGGTGCTCAATCACAACCATGCCGATGCGTTTGAGATTTACGACGGTCAAAACTTACGAGGATACTGTGTAATCAAGCGCATGAAATTTGCCGGAGGAGGTTCCCATGATCTACCGGAAATGAACATGGGAACCCTACTTGATTACTATATTAAAGACGTTTCGCACGAAGCACTTTGTGACTTACTATTGTTCTGTATCGAGCGTTTTGCTGACCAAGGTCTGGATCTCTTTGAGTTTCAGGTCTGTGATGAGATGCTATGCAAGGTCTGTGGGGAGTTTGGTCTCACTCAGGTTGGTGGCAATAGAATCTTTATCAAGCCAGGTCTGGGTATGGGATCGCGAAGTGAGCGAGAATGGTTCCTGACCCTTGGTACAGCCGATGCCATTTTGATGGGGGCCTGAATGTTTACGTTCAGCGGGTAGGATGAAAATCATCGTTAATGCCGATGATCTCGGAAGAAATACCGAGACAAACAGAAAGATTATTGAACTGGCCCAATCTGGGCACATAACGTCAGTTTCACTTATGGCAAACGCTCCGGCAATAGGAGAGGCGGTCGGTGAATTGGGGAAGTGTCCAAAGCTCTCGAAGGGGGTGCATTTAAATCTTACTGAATTCAGTCCTTTGACACCCTCGGATAAACTAGGGATTTTAAGAGAATGCGTGAACGAGCAAGGCTTGTTTCGGGGTGAAGAATTCTTGAGAGCAATCCGCATCACACCTGCTTTGTCGGAGGCGATTTTCGTAGAATTGGTGTCGCAAGTTGACGCATTACTGGCGATGGGCATTCAACTTAGCCATTTTGATTCCCACAACCATGTCCATAACATTCCCGGTCTATTTTGGGTCATCAAGAGGCTCCAGCAGCATTTCGAGATTCGAAAAGTCCGGACGACGTGGAACATTTTTAGTCTCCGGAAGAAGCAAGGATGGAGTAGCCGTTATAGAAAGCGGATGTGGCACCTCGCATTACGCTACTATTATCCTACAGTTACGACTGACGGCTTCTCGTCATTGGCTGATTTCCTTGAGGTCGCCTCCTCAAAAGTTTTGTCATTCAAATCGGTCGAACTTATGGTCCATCCAGGACACTCTGACTATGCGGAAGAGACAAGTCTACTCTATACGAATTGGCGAGCAAGAGTTTTGTCGCGCACAGAGTTAATCAGTTATGACGACCTCTAATAATGTTGCTGGTATGAGTGTTTGTGTGGAAGATAACCATCTCAGACTATAAAATGGGACAGCTAGACGGCAGGAAATTTTGTTGAGTTGACACCATAAGCAGCTAATTGTGGGCAAGTGAGTTTGAAGAGAGTCAGAGTATGCCATCTGGCGGTCGGTGATGCTTGGGGAGGCGCAGAAGCCTACCTCTGCGAGCTTGCAAGGTGGGTCGTCTGTGAATCAGATTTTGAATTATCTGCCATAGTATTGAATGAGGGTAGGCTGGCTGAGGAACTTAGGAAGCTTTCAGTCAGGGTTCTAATCGTATCGGAGACTAGTTCAAACTTACTGAATGCCCTGGCGCAAATTGTGCGAATACTTCGAGAGTATCCCTGCGATCTTATTCATACGCACAAGCCGAAGGACAATGTGCTAGGTGTGTTGGCAGGGATACTGTCATGCCGTCCATTAGTAGTCAGGACTGTTCATGGGTCTCCCGAAATATTTTCAGGGATTACATATCTAAAGATGATTTTGCATGAACTGCCAAACCAGTTCTGCAATAAGTTCCTGGTTGATCGAGTGATCGCGGTCTCGGAGGACTTGAGAAATCGTTTAGGGCAATACTATGGCTGGGATAAGGTCATCTGCATCCATAATGGTATTAACCATCAAGAGGTGTGTGCGGAAGTTGATACGAGTGAAATTCGGTCAAGACTAGGTTTGGGTAGGGAAGACTATGCTATAGGGTCAGTGGGAAGGTTGACCGCGGTCAAGGGACATGAGTTCCTTATCAGAGCGGCGGCACATCTTGTCGAAGGCCCAAAGACCGTAAAGGTAATTCTGGTTGGAGATGGACCCTTAAGGAAATATCTTGAGGGCTTAGCCCTTCATTTAGGAGTGAGTAAACGTGTGATTTTTGCGGGGCACCAAGAGCACCCAAGAGGCTTCCTGCAGGCAATGGATGTATTTGTTTTGCCGTCATTAAATGAAGGCATTCCGTTAGCATTATTGGAGGCCATGTCCGCTCGTCGGCCAATTGTTGCATCGAGAGTTGGAGGTGTTCCAGAAGTGATTGAGCACGAGCAGACCGGTCTTCTGGTGGAGTCAGGAAATGAGCAAGAGTTAGCAAAGGCCTGTAATAGATTTATCAGTAACAAGCTACTGGCGGATACGCTTGGATCAGCTGCCCATCTCAGGGTAATAAGCCATTTTTCCTCTGAAGTGATGGGAGAAAAGGTGGTTTCGTTGTACCGTTATCTCATTCGCAAAAAGATGATTCATTGAAGGTGGAGGGACGTAGCAAACTCATTTATAGAGGTTTCATTTCCAATGGTTGTTAGGACAGAGACAAATATCTCACCGTGCTTATTTAAGGTTGGAAACGGTTGTGGCACATTCTAGTCCTGCAGTTTCAGGGGCCAGTCCATTGCGCATTGCGCTCTTCGGCGCCGGCCGCCATGCCCAGCATCATGCCCGTGCGATCTTGCGATGCGCCGGTGCAGAGCTGGTCGCTGTGGCAGATCCATCTGATATCGCCCAGGCTGCAATGCGAAGCATCGTGCCGCGGATCAAGAGCTACGGCACTCCCGAAGACCTGCTGGCTGCTGAACGACCGGACGTCGTGCATATCTGTACGCCTCCGGCTTCCCATGCGCCTCTCGCACGAGCGGCGTTGAAAGCGGGTAGTCATATCTATGTTGAAAAGCCTTTTACGGAGCGAGTCGAAGCCGCACAACAGATTCTTGATGAGGCCAGGACG
>JAYTTD010000008.1:0-36742 GCA_043745235.1 Nitrospira sp.
TGACCGGCACTTCTCCGAGAACTGTGGTCTGCCCGTTGCTGACCAGGCGAGTCGTCACAGTGCTGGTCGAGGCATTGAGCGTAATGGCATAAAACGTCCCGTTGTCGAGGACAGCCAGCGCGATGCCGGCTTCACCGTGGCCGCCCGACGACACATCTTTGATCTGCACCACAACGTCAGGATAGGTGGTGCGGACACGATCGGCCACCAGAAGATGCGCACAGCCGGATATCGAACAAGGCCGGGTTTGGGCGACCAGTTGCCCCGGTGTCGGAGCCTTGTCGTCGACGAGCACCTGCCAATCCGGAGCCTCCGCCCCCGCGGTACTGATCGCAACGAATCCTTGTGGGAGCGTCTGCGGTGTATCTTGATCAAAATTCCACTGCCACATGATCTCCTGACGAGGGGGATTTGCCTCTGCCTGCAGCGGAAACAGCATCCCCACGATGAAGAGGAACACGATTGCCGACTGTTGCCACATCATGTTTACGATACAGCTCCTTCCTTCACGAGAGGATCTGACACTGGAGCGGAGATTGCCTGAGCCTCCGACGTCGAGACGGACCCGCCCTCTCAGAATCAGCACGAAGATTGATGACACCATCTGCATAGGGGGCCTTGAGGTTTCGGGAGGGGGGAAACAACCTTGCAAATAGAGTTCCTCGTTATGACCGCACATGGTCCTGTGCGCACAGACGCTTGATCGTCTCGCCGGGCACTCGGCATGATGGTGGTGGTCATTCGTGACGGACAAGCGGCTGTGCAGAGGTCGGCAGACTTACATATGCCCTTCCGTAAGGATCTTTAGAATGGTTGTGGCGAAGGGTGGAATAGTTCCTGTGCAGGGCACGCAAGCCAGGCTGCGATAGCGGGTGCCGTTGACTCGATCGAAGTAAAACTCCGGCAAGAGAATCTGCTCCAGTTGGAGATATTCCAAGATGTCATGTTCCGTCCAGTCAAGCAGGGGATGGACGCGGATATGCGAGCCATCAGGGAGGCACTTCCTGGACGGGTCCCACAGCTCAGGAGGCTGACCGCTGGAATCCCATTCACCGTATTCGTCACGGCAAGAGAAGTACTGTTCTTTCGCCCGTGTGCCTTCCTCATTTGCGCGAATGCTGAGGATGACTGCCGTCCAGCAATATTTGGTCATGGTCTGCTTGAGCGCGTCGATCTTCAAGGCCGTGCAACAGGCGACTTGTCCTTGCTCGGGACCCATCCCTGTGGCGAGTGCCTCTTTGTTCTGGCTGATGATCAGATTGAGCCGCCATTCCAGGCAGAGCCGGTCCCGATACTCGATCAACTCGGGCATCTTGTATCCCGTATCGAGATGGACTAATGGGAAGGGCACTTTGCCATGGAAGGCCTTTCTCGCGAGCCATAGCAAAACGATTGACTCCTTTCCCATCGACAAGAGCATGGCGAGATCATCGAAATGCTTGTAGGCTTCTCGAAGGATATAGACACTCTGGGCTTCAAGCGCGCGAAGGTGTTGCACAGTGCTGCTAGGGTGTGACGACGTAGTATTCATGTTTCGTGTTCACTTCATATTTTGTGCCAAGCTCTGCATAAATAGAACGACGGTTAATCGTCAGCTCTAGAGCTAGAAATTGCTCGGCCAAGCAGCGGAGGCTTTCTTATCATGCAGGGGGCTGGTGCTTATACGCACAGAGGTGCGGCAATCAGTGCGCCCATGCACAAGACGAGGTCACGAAAGTGCGTGGAACTGATGAAAAACATAAGGAAGGTTATGCACAAGGGGGCGAAGATCTCTTGCCATGTAATCATGGTAGCGTTGCGTGTTGAAGCGGTTCTCTAGCAGCCTGTGGGAAAACCATTTCGCTATAGCAGAACTACGATAGTGGGTTTTTTTGAGCATTTTGCTAGGGCGTGTTAACCCTAATCATGCAATTGCGCGATACTGCGCGAATGGAAATCACCGAAGCACAGTATCGTCTGATCGAGCACTGTCTGCCAACACAGCGTGGTACCGTGAGTTTGTCCAATTTGCGAGTGTTGAACGCGATCTTGTACGTGACCGAGCAGGGCTGCAAATGGCGCGGTCTGCCCACACGCTTCGGCAACTGGCACACGATTTACACCCGCATGAATCGCTGGTCCAAAGGTGGCGTAATGGACCGGGTCTTCGCGCAGCTGCAGCATGCGCAGATCGTCCGCCTCAAGATCGAAGCCGTGGCGTTGGACAGTACGGCCGTGAACGTGCATCCGGATGGAACAGGGGCTCTAAAGAAACGGCCCGCAAGCCATCGGCAAATCCCGCGCCGGATGGACCACCAAGATTTATCTGGTTGCCGCGGATGCTCGCACGGCCATAACGTTTGCGCTGTCATTTGGCCAAGCCCACGACGCGCCCGAGGGGCGCACGCTCCTGCGCAGGCTGGGTAGAGCGCCGTGGCCGTTGCACGTGTTGATGGACCGGGCGTACGAAGGCGATGAGACCCGGCAACTGGCACTCGAACTCGGCTTTAGCCCAGTGGTGCCACCCAAGCAGAACCGAATCACGGCGTGGGCGTACAGCCGCGCCCTGTACAAGCGTCGCAACGAGATCGAACGGTTGTTCTGCAGGCTCAAGGGCTTTCGACGCATCTTCTCGCGATTCGAAAAGCTCGACGTCATGTTTGTCGGATGTATCAACTTCGCGCTCATCGCTGATGGGTTGCGGATAGTGTGAACAGGCCCTAGTTTCGCCTGTAAGCTCAGTTATCGAGCCTCTGATGTTCGGTATGCATCGGACGTCTCGGGATCAGAGGCCCAGATTGAGGGGGTCACGCCCGGTGCCTGAGAAAAATGGCTGACCGGCTCGTGAGAGCCAGCCAGCCTTCTCGTCGGCGTACCCAGGGTTTCTAGTCTCGGCCCCTGCCTCGGCCCCTGCCTTGGCCCCTGCTTTGGCCAAAGTCTCGGCGGCCATTGCCCGAATTGCCTGCGGTGATGTCTCGCAGCAATTCATGTGTCACAAGCGCTGGCTTGACATACGGCTCTTTCTTCTCTGTGTTCATGCTTCCTCACCCCCTTTCCTGTTGAGCTACCCCTCCTGAACCAATTGATTGACTAGGACGATGAGATTGTTCAGGGCCTGCTAGGGAACGAGCTCAATTTAGTTGCGCAGGACCGCATGGATGTCGCTCGTGGAGATCAAGCAAGGGGAGTGCCCCATTGCAGTCGTGAATGGCCCTGCGCGGGAAGCACGCCACAACCCCTTGCAACAACTCATCAAACAGGAGAAGAGTCCATCAAGGGTTGGAATGAAACAGGAAAGACTTCAGGATGCAGGCCGAAAAACCGTGTGTGCATACACGGGCTGCACGCATGTCCGTGCGTTATCGCACGACACCAGGGCAGTGCGATAACAACCTTCGTCGGAAAAAGTCGGCGGCAAGAAGAAAACAGCGAGAATGCGTGAGAGGGAGTCCCGAGATTCCCTCACGACTTGCGGCGACGATCCAGCACCCAGCGCGTGATGCCGAGATGTTTAGCGGCGAGGGTCTTATTGCCGTCTGACCGCTGCAGCACCTCGGCGATGATCCGGTCCTCCAGATCGGCGAGGGTCTCCTCTCCGACTCGGAAGGCGATCTGCGTGGTCATCGGATCGCTGGAGTCCACTGCGGGAGGCAGGTCTCTGGCCTGTTTTGCGCGGAACGGCAGAGGCATTTCCTGGATATCGGATGGGAAGTTGATGGCTTCGAGGGTGGAGCCTTGGCAGAACAAGACGGCGCGTTCTATCAGATTGCTCAATTCACGGACGTTGCCTGGAAAGTGGTACTGGCGCAAGAGGGCTAGTGCGCTCTCGCCCAACATACGTACTGGCTTCTTGAGGGCGATAGCAGAACGGGCCAGGAATTGCTCGGTGAGCGGAATGATGTCCTCTCGGCGCTCTCGAAGCGGTGGGACTGTGAGCGTCACCACGTTGAGCCGGAAGTAGAGATCCTCACGAAACTCGCCCTTCGCGACCGCCTCCTTGAGATTGCGATTCGTTGCGGCCATGAACCGGACATCGATCGGAATGGTGGTGGACCCTCCGACGCGGCGCAACGTCCGTTCTTCCAGCACTCGGAGTAGCTTGGCTTGTAGTGGCAGCGGCAAGTCGCCGATTTCATCGAAGAGGACGGTCCCGCCTTCGGCCAGTTCGATCAAACCGCATTTTCTGCCGGCCGCGCCGGTGAAGGACCCTTTCTCATGTCCGAACAACTCGCTCTCGAACAGTTCACGCGGGATCGAGGGGCAATCCAATTCCGTGCAAGGTTTGTTTGCCCGTGGACTGTTGAAGTGGATCACGCGTCCCATGTACTGCTTCCCGGTCCCGGTCTCGCCCTGGAGAAGAATGGTCACCCGATCGTTCTTTGCGAGTTCGCGGATCTGTTGCAGGAACAGCTGTGCGGCGGGGCTTTTTGCAATGACGCGATCGATGGCATAGCGGTCCACATCATGGCTGCTGTGCAATTGGACTTGCCGGCGCAACGCGAGCAGATCCGTGGCTCGGCGCAGCGTATGCTGGAGATCGTCCATGCCGATGGATTTGGCAACGAAATCGAAGGCTCCGAGCCGCATCGCTTCGACTGCATCCTTCACCGTGCCTCTGGCGGTCAACACGATCACCGGGAGATTCGGCGTCGTCTGCTTCACTTGGGCAAGCACGTCCAGGCCTGAGAGGTTCGGCATGACAAGATCCAGCACAAGGATATCGGGTTCGAAGGAACGAAGGAGCGCGAGGGCGTCTTCCCCTGATCCGGCGGTTTGGACGATGTAGCCTTGTGCGGTCAGACGAAGGGCGAAGGCTTCCCGAACAGACGCTTCATCCTCGACCAGTAGAAGTTGCCACGCCATGCTAGGCCTCGCGTTTCAGTGGAAGCCAGATGTCCACGACAGCCCCGCTCCCACGTAGACTCTGAATCAACAATTGGCCGCCGTGCCGCTCGATGATGTCGCGGGTAATGGTCAGCCCAAGCCCGACACCCTTGGCTTTTCCATTCGTAAAGAACGGTTCGTAGATGCGTCGCAAGTCTTCTAGGGGTATGCCTTTCCCGGAATCCGAGAACGATATGAGTGTCCCAGGGATTCTCCGTATCTCTGGCCTCATGGAAATTGCCAGAGCGCCCCCGTTCGGCATCGCGTCGATCGCATTCATGACGATGTTCAGACAGACTTGGAGAATATGGGCTCGCGACGCCTCCGCCAATGGAAGATCCGCGGCAATGTTCTTCTTCACAGACACGCGATTCTTCAACAAGTTCGGGTGCAGCAAGGCCAGGGTGTCGTCGAGCAGCGCGGAAAGGTCGCATGGGGCGATCTCGAAGGGTCGTGGCCGCAACTGTCCAAGGTGAGATTCCAGGAGGTCGTCGATTCGCGCCGCTTCGCGCGCGATCAAGCGGCACCGGTCACGCGCGGCTTGCGGAAGGTCTTGCTGCTCCGCCATATGTGTAGCCAAACTCCCGAGCCCAATCAGAGGATTTCGGATCTCGTGTAAAATTCCGCCGGCCAGTTGACCGACAAGTTTGACCTGTTCCGTATGGCGCAGGGCTTCCAGCATTTGTTCACGCTCGCTGAGGTCGGTCAGGATGGCGAGAAAGTAGCGGATGGTCCCGTCCGGGTCTTTGACCGGGCTCACGCTCTCCCATGCCAGGAATTCTGAGCCGTCCTTGCGGCGGTTTACCACGCGATCGACGAAGGCTGATCCGGATCGGATCGTCTGCCACATGCGCTCAAAGAATTCCGGCGGATGCTTTCCGGATCTCAGCAACGAAGGCGTTCGACCGATGACCTCGTTTCGCGCCCAGCCCGACAGACGCTCCATGGCGGGATTCCATTCCAACAGCGTCCCTTGTATATCGGTCAACATGACGCCGTCCTGCACCAGCTCGAACATCCGGTGATAGAGCTGAAGCTGCGTTTCCTCTCGCCGCCATCGTTCGAGCACTGTGGCCACCGTGTTGGCGACCGAGTGGAGAAACTCCAACTCCTTCGGCAAAAAATCACGTACGGTCTTGCAGTGCGCCCCCATGACCCCGTACACCCGATCCTGCACCATCATGGGCACGCTCATGCCGGCGATGCCGCCATGCTCCAACAGGAGCCTCGACGGCACGAAGCGGGTTTCTGCGTACAAGTTCCGCACGACCACTGGTTGCCGTTCGCGAATCGCAAAACCCGCTTGAGAATGAGTGCCTCCCTCCACCGTCAAGGTTCCGATGAGACCTTCGCGCCAGCCGACACCGGCGACGAGATACAGGTGTTCATCCGATTCACGAGGAATGAGGATTTTGCAGAGTTCCACATTCAAAGCCTCTGCCGTCAAGCACACGGCTTCGTTCATGATCTCCTGCACCAGCGTTCCGCTCACGGCGAGCGAGCCGATCCTCGCAAGGACTGACTGAAATCGGGCAACCTGGGAGGCTTCCTGTGACAACAAGGTCCGCTCGGTAACGTTTTCCAGCACCATGAGCACGCCTGTGTTACCGCGATAGGGGACGACGTTGAACCGGCATTCGTAGATGAGCGGATCGCCCTGTTGATCAGTCAGGCGATACTCCTTTGTATCACGGGCTCCGAGCGGTTCGTGATTCCAGGCTATCGCTTCATCAAGAAGGCGGGTCCGTAACGGAAGATCCGACCCTTGTAGAGGCGTTTCGACCAGTTCTCCAAACTGCGCGTTTTCAAAGTTCACGATGCCGTGGGACACAAAACAGAGACCGCCCTGGATACAGTCACTGAGCCATGCCAGGACTTCCCCAGCGGCGATTTCCGACTGCGCCGGAACAGGCGGTCTGATGTGTGATCGTCGGGAGTAAGACATAAGCATCGATACTCAGCATGCAGCGCACATGCGCGAAACAACTCTCCACATTGTTTGGGCAGTATACCCAGTCTGAATGCAGACCGTCGAGGGAGAAACCAGCAAGAGCGGACAAGGCGAACGATCTTCTTTATTTTATGTCTACTGCAGCGCCAGGTTCGGCACGAGAACCGGCACTCCGAGCACGCTAGCCGTCCCCTCAACAGGGCTCTCCGCCGGATCAGCCAGAAATTCGATGTCGCCAGTGACGATGTCGTACATCGCGCCAACGACTGCGATCCGGCCGTCCCGGATGAGGCCACCGAGCGTCTCGCTCTCGCAGGCCAACATTTTAACCACCCGAGCCACGTTGCGACGGGCCACGGTGTTGACGAGCAACTCCTTCTCGGACACCGGCAGTTGTTCGACACCCTGGCACGTGAGCGGATTGATCGATTGCTGAATAGCTTGAACGATGTGGTCGAGGTGTTGACAGCCCGTAGCCTGGGCGGTGGTCTTGGTCGAGCCGAAGAGGTTGACGGCCGCGGTCACGGCCCCGCACCGAGTGTGGCCGATGACGAGAATGAGTTTGGCTCCGGCCACGGCGCACCCGAATTCCATGCTTCCGAGCACGTTTTGACTCATGACATTCCCGGCGATGCGGACGACGAAAATGTCGCCCAAGCCCAGGTCGAAGATCAGCTCGGCGGGGGTGCGGGAATCGATGCAACTCAGCACGACAGCCAGGGGGTGCTGTCCGCCGGCCGTGGCGTTCACTTGGCGACCGAGGTTGCGGGTGAGACGCCGACCGGTGCGGAACCGCGTGTGGCCGTCTTTCAGGATCTGCAACACCTGCTCCGGGGTGAGTGCATTCTGGAGCTCGCGGGTGGAATAGTCCACATACTGGGTCCGGTCCCCGAGCTGATACGTACTCTGGAATCCGAGTAAACTTACCTCCACGCCACGGGCCGGTGCCGTTTGATCTTTGAAGTCGCGGATCAGGTCGAGCACATCCGGATCGATGTAGTCGGTGCCCTGCGCGTCGAGCAGGACGTGGCCAGCGCGGGGTACCTCGTCGAACGCCCGCGCCAGGGCGGCCCGGTTGAGAAAGCTGACCTGATTGGCCAGTTCGATGTGTACGACATCGCCGCCCAAGTGTTTCTCCACGAAGCGGCGGATCGGGCGGCGCATGTTGCTGTGGAGGATGAAGCTAATGCCGACCGTGAGCCCGATCAGGATGCCGATTAGAATGTCGGTCAGAACGATGGCCGCCACCGTCAGCGCGAACGGGACGAACTGGTAGCGCCCTTCATCCCACATCTGTTTCACCAGCACCGGGCTGGCCAGTTTGAACCCCGTGACCAGCAGGATCGCCGCCAGGCAGGACAGCGGGATCAGGTTCAGCCACACGGGCAGGAGCATGACGCTGACCAGCAGCAAGACGCCGTGGACGATCGTTGAGAGTTTCGTTTGACCCCCGGCGTTGACGTTCACGGAGCTGCGGACGATCACCGATGTGAGCGGGAGTCCGCCGATCAGGCCCGACACCACGTTCCCGACCCCATGGGCCACCAGTTCTCGGCTTGGGGGCGAGGTGCGCTGCTGCGGGTCGAGTTTGTCCACCGCCTGCAGAGTCACCAGCGTCTCTAGCGAGGCCACGGCAGCGATCGTTGCAGCCGCGAGGTACACAGACGGGTTCGACCACTGCGAGAAATCGGGTAACTGCAGGAACCCGAAAAACCCGGCCAGGCTATCCGCCATCGGCACCTGCACGAGGTGACTCGACTCAATGGACCATGGTCCGCCGAATTGCCGGAACAACAGACTCATCCCGACACCCATCAGCACCACGACCAGGGGTGCGGGAACGACCGACTTCTTTAGCGGCTGCCACTTGTCCCAGACGACCAAGACGGCGATCGACAGGAGGCCGATTACGGCGGCCCCGGGGTGGAGGTCACCGAACAGTTCCCAGAGTTCTGTGACGGTATTCTCGCCATCCGGTTGCTGGAAGGCCATGTCACCTTCCGGGTCGGCATCGTGGCCGAGGACGTGGGGGATCTGTTTCAGGATCAACAGCACACCGATCGCTGCCAGCAGGCCCTTGATCACACTGGAGGGAACGAAAGCCGCGATAAACCCGGCCCGGGCAACCCCCAACATAATCTGGATCAGACCCGCGATGACTACGGCCAGCAGGAACGCCTGGAATGACCCCACCGCGGCAATCTGGGCCACCACCACTGCTGCCATTCCGGCGGCCGGTCCGCTGACACTGGTCTGCGACCCGCTCAACATCCCCACCAGGATGCCCCCGATGATCCCGGCCAACAGCCCCGAGAACAACGGGGCACCAGACGCCAGCGCTATCCCCAGACACAAAGGTATCGCAACGAAAAACACGACCACGCCGGCCGTGAGGTCACGCGGCAGGGTGGATTGCAACAGGCTGCTCGTCGGTGCCATGGATCTCCTCCTCGTGCCTAACAATAATTAGATGGATCCGCATAAAATCCAGATCTTCGAGCTCCTAATCCGTATCATACGCCTCGGGATTTCTCGTCGAGGGGTTGTGAACCCCTATACGTCACGGCTTCCTACCACGCCAGCCCAAGGCAAGTGTCTCAAAGTCGTTGACACGTTAGGTCTCTGGTGATCATGAAGTTCGAGAATCCATCAGCAAGAACAGGACCAGTTGGTTGAGAGGGATGGTAATCGGTGTAGGCCATTGAAAGATATTTTAAATTCTGAGTAGAAGTTATTTAGGTGGAAAAGTTTGAGTGTTAGTGGAGCGGAAGGTCAGTGCGCAGGCGCACGAGTGAGCCACGGCCGCACTTCCAGCATAGCGTGGTCTAGTTCCAGGCCTGACGGTCAAAACGGCCCTGCTTCATGACACCAGACCATTCGAAATTACCTCCTGCTAAAAGCTCAACCAGCCAATATCAGGGAACAGATTGCCAGAGTCTCTCGCGGGATCGACACCGGAGTTTTGATACCTGAGATCATGTGATGGGAGGAAGTCACATCATTAATTGTGCTAGAACTCCTTAAAACGATTGAATTTGGCAGAAGCAATGGGATCAGCAAAAACATCGCAACATCGAGATGCTCGAATAATTGAGTTTCTGCCACTCCGCATGCCCGTCTCGCAATGGACTGCGCGGTGTTGCGACGAACCACCATAAATAATACGGATTGAGTGCTGATAGCAGGCGCAGATGAGTGGGTGATCGCGAGGAATTACGGCGATGGCAGATCCATCCGACAGAGCATCTCAAGCCTGTCTCCTAGTCTATGATGGGCAATGCCGCCTCTGTGTCACTGCGAAGAAAGGCCTTGAACGACTGAGGCCTCACGCTGATGCCACCCCGACACGAATGGTCCCGTATCAGAGCGAAGAGGCCAAACAGGCCTTGGGGGAGAGCTATCGGCCAGGTCGTTCCAACGTCGCGTTCCTGGTCCATCCTAACGGGGAGATTGACCGTGGACTCGATGCCTTTCTGGCACTTCTGCCTGGCCTCAAGGGTGGGCGGGTCCTCTCAGTCCTCTTGAGCCTTCCACTGGTGAAGCCCTTCGGCTATCTGCTCTATTGGTTTGTGGCCCGGTACCGGTATGCCATCTTTGGGCAGGTTCCGCTTGCAGGGGCCTCCGAGAGTCCTCGTACACCGAGCAAAAAAACACCGCATACATAAGCGCTTTTCCACTCGCGATCCAAGGTTCCGAGAGCTTCGAACCTCGAACCTTCTCCTGTCTCCCGCTGTTATGTGACGCCTCCTCTCCCCCCTCTTTCGGTGGGTTTTCTCCCCACAGTGAGGAATTTACGCTGGAGGGGCTCAATGCGAAACTCCAGCACAAGCGAGGGAGGACCGCACATGACGATCATCCAGTGGCTGTCTGAGACGATAGGTGAAGCAATGGAGTGGTTGAGCCCGATTGGGCGTGAGTTGGTCCCGATTTATCAGGAGTCGAGGATTGAGGGACGGAGGAGGAAGGCATTCTACGTAGTATTGATCGCATGCGCCATGATCGGCTCCGGCCTTCCGCTGACAGCGTGGACTGCAGATCTGCCGTCTCTTGCGCCGGTGCAACCCAGGACGGTCGTGGCCGCTGGTGTCGGGTATGAGAATGTTGAGACATCAACGATTACCGTGAAAACCTACGATGCCGAGAACGGCGTGATTCTTTCCGATGAAACGTATGAGCTGAACGTGAGGGAGGACGCAGCATCAGCGGGTAGTCAACCGCGTGAGCGGATTTTTGCGGGTGGAGTTGGCCCGGGAGCTGATGGACTGTCAACGTTCACACTCCGCGTGTATGACGCGGCCACTGGCCGGTTTCTCTGGGAAGGTCTCCTGAATCTCAGTGGCGGCAATCAAGAATCCGATGCCACGCACCGAGTCGTGGCCCATCTTGCGCCACAGGCGACGGTGACCCGGGTCAGTAGTCTAGGCGACGTCGATGGCCAACCCAAGTTTTTCCTTCGCGCCGTCGATGCGGCAACTGGACAGCTTGTCTGGACCGATCATTTCTCAGCCGGGACCGGTACCTCTATGCGTGCAGAACGAGTCAAGAGAGTCGTCGTTGGTCAGACAGAGGGGTTGTCCGTCCCGTCTCAGCTGATCGAGTTTCGCGTCAGAATGATGGATGATCAGGACCGGCAGATACTGTGGGAAGACACGATCGAGCCAACCGTAGAGGAATCAGAGATGGTAGCCGGGCATGATGCTGCTGCCGAGAACCTGCCAGTTTGGCGTGGCGAGGAGCCGGAGGAGATGGAACAGGAATTGATCTAATCAGGAGGAAGAGGGGTTAAGCCTCTCCACCGATGCTGCAAGACTGCTGCGAGTTAGCTTTTCTTTCCCTGTTCCTGTAACTGATCCACCCACCGAGATTGGAATTGCTCGTACGACAGCGAGAGCTGTGATTGCATGGCGGCAGCGAGTGACTGCTTCGCCTTGAGGTGCGCGAGGAGTTCTTGCATCCGAGACATACCAAAGCGGTCGATCAGATAGTGCACGGCCGAATAGGCCTCCAGATAGGCCACGGTCGCGGCATCGCTGGACAATCCTCCCCATGCCCCTTCTAAGGCAGGCAGAGGGATCAGGGTAAACTCCTGTTTCATAACCTGATCGAGGTCCGACCAACGATCCCCAGACAACTCCATGGCTAAACCTTCATTGAGCCACGTTGGGACCGCGCTGCCAGAGGGGCCGAGTTGGTCGTGCAGGAGGGCGTGGACGAACTCGTGTCGCAATACGCGTGTGAGCCAGGCGCGGTCTGCCAAGGCGTCCTGCACCGGAACCTGGATACGGCCAAGCACGGGATCGAAGAGCCCGTCGGCCCACATCGGGCTACCGGTCGCGCTTTGGAATGTGGACTTGGTGTGGAGGACAACGACGATGGTCTTCGACGGAAAGTGCCCGAATTTTTGGCCGATCTCTCGATAGGCCTCCTCAAGAATCTCCAACACAGCGGTCCAGGTAACCTGATCGGCTTCCCCGTCGAATTTCACGGTAAAGTGCGCGCTGTCTCGGCTGGTGAGTCGCGCGTCGCTCTTTTCGGTTCCACGGACCTTGGCCGTGACAGTTCGCAGATACGACTGCACGGCTGGATCTTTGCCTGCGCGGGCGGTGGCGTGATCGAGATGACGAGCCGCTTCGCCTAGCTGATCACGTTCCTGAAAAAGATTGGCCAGCGCCAGGTGGGGAAAGGGCTCGTCCGGAGACAGGGCGACTAGCTTTTCCAAAAAGCCCTGCGTCATGGCCGGATCGCGCAGTTCCCAGTAGGCATGGGCGAGGTTGAGATGAATGGTCGGGCTGTTGCTGTCCAACAACGATGCCTTCTTGAACGCATACACCGAGGCTGCGGTCCCGCCGGCTTTTTCGAGTTGAATGCCAAGGTTATTCCATAGCACGGCAACGTAGAGGCGGGTTTTGGCTCCCGTTGATACACTGGCCGGTAAATCAGCCAGTTGAGTTTCCGCGGTTTTGATGTTTCCTTTTTCGATCTCGTCGCGGATCGTCTCCAATAGTTCGTGATGCGTCGTCTCCGGGACTACGCTTGGATCGATGAGGCGAGTCTGTTTAGGTTCCGGTTTCGGTGGGCCATCATGACGCGGTTCTGGCGGCGCGTCCTGTGAGTGTTCCACAACGGCATTGGGCTGAGCTGGCGGTGGCGTAGGCAGATAGGTCGGTTTGAACCAGGCTTGATAGACGATGAATAGCCCAATCAGGCAGGCGATGGGATACAAAATGTGCGAAATGTTGCGACGGTACATATGGGCCCGGTTTGAGTGAAGATGAGTGTAGCACCTTAGGGAAGCGCCACAAAGGATTGTCCGGAAACTGGCAAGGCGCGACGGGTTGATTTGGTTTATCTGGCTTGTTTGGTTCATCTGGTTAGGCTAGTTCACCAAATAAACCAAACAGACCAGACAAACCTCATAACGATCTTCTTACGCTGGCGGACTTGTTCGGTGGCTTGCTCGTTGAGGAGGGGGAGAGGCTGTGATACGATCCGCGCTGTGATACGGCGCTCTTCCGAGCCCAACCCCCCTGAACAGTTTCAGCGATGGCTGGACCGTGTCGCGCGTCCGATCGAGTTCGCGACGCGCGATGCCTTCGTCCATTTGCCCACCGTGAAGAATCTGAATCATTTTGTTTCTTCACAGGTGATGCAGGCCCTGTCCGACCACGTCTATCCACGGGCGATTGAAGCAGCGTTGCTCCAACTGCGTGAGTTGTTCCTTGAGGATCAGCAGTGGCTTCCCGCAGGGGATCAGCAGCGGCGGCTGCAGGAAGCCACGGTCATTCTCGAGGTCTTGCGCAAGGCCGTTCGCGATCCTGTTCAGGCGTGGGACAAACCGGAGGCTATCGTGGTGCATGAGTCTGTTATGAATGAGATGCCATCGCGGCCATGGTGGGAGCAGCCCATCCGCTTCGTGAAGGGAGTCGGCCCGAAGCGCACAGCGTTGCTCCAACGGTTTGGGATCGAAACGCTTGAGGATGCGCTGTGGACTGTCCCTTGGCGCTATGAGGATCGCTCGGTCATGACCCCGATCGGGCAACTGGTGCCGGGTGTGCAGGCCTCGATTTGTGGCACGATCATTCGAAACGAAGCAAAAAAAGCCCGCAGTCGCCGCCTTACTATTCTCGACATTGTGGTGGAGGATTCAACCGGGCGTCTCCAGGCGGTATTCTTCAATCAGCCGTTCCTCGAGCCACTCTTTACCGTCGGGACGAGCATCATGCTGACCGGACGGATAGTAGCCGGCGCGCAGGGGTGGGTGGCGATGAGGATGGAGGTTGCGCAATACGAAGTGATAGGCGCTGAAACTGAAGCGCCGTTGCACGTGGGGCGTATCGTTCCGGTGTACCACGAAACCAAGGGGTGGACATCCCGTCAGATGCGTGTGTTCATGAAAAGTTTGCTGGATGCCCATGTCACCGAAGCGCAAGAGGTATTGCCGGTTCCGCTTCGTGCCCGCTATCGATTGCCGCCCATTCAACAAGCCATTCAAGACGTGCATTTCCCTCAGGCTGGGGCAGATGGAGGACAGCTTGAGCGTGGTCTCACGCCGGCGCATCGTCGCTTGGCGTTCGAAGAGTTGTTTGTGCTGCAACTGGCCTTGGCCTCGCGACAACGAGTCATGAAGGAAGAGGTCAAGGAGGTGTCGTTCAATCCGAAGACCCCGCTCCTCGGCAAGCTGGATCGAGCGCTGCCCTTTCAATTGACTGTGGCGCAAGAACGGGTGACTCGCGAAATTCTGGCGGATATGACCTCGCGCAAACCGATGAACCGTTTGGTGCAGGGGGATGTCGGGTCCGGCAAAACCATCGTGGCAGTGCAGGCGATGGTGCTGGCCTGCGGATCGGGCTACCAGGCTGCATTGATGGCGCCGACGGAAATTCTCGCCGAGCAGCACTATCGAACGATGAAGGGGCTGCTGGAACCGCTCGGGCTTTCCGTCGTGCTCGTGAGCGGCGGTGGCCGTGTGGCTGCGCGGAAAGCTGTGCGCGAGCAGGTGGCCTCCGGGACCGCGCAGGTTGTGATTGGGACCCATGCGGTCATTCAGCAAGGCGTCACCTTCGCAAAACTTGGACTGGTAGTGGTGGATGAGCAGCATCGATTCGGCGTGCTCCAACGGAAGACGCTCATCGAGAAGGGGTATAAGCCTGATGTGCTGGTGCTGACCGCAACACCGATTCCACGCACGTTGGCCATGACGGTGTACGGAGATCTGGATGTCTCGGTGATCGACCAGATGCCGCCGGGGCGAAAGCCGGTGCGGACCTTTCTCTTGAGCGACAGCCAGCGAGGGCGGGCCTATCAAATTCTTCGCGATGAACTGCGGGGCGGGCGGCAGGCTTATGTGGTGTATCCGCTCGTCGAAGAATCGGAGAAGACCGATTTGCAGGCGGCCATACAAGGCGCAGAGCAACTGCAAGCAGACGAGTTAGCCGGGTTTCGCGTCGGGCTTATGCACGGTCGGATGAAGTCGGAAGAGAAAGAGCAAGTGATGGCATCGTATAAGAAGGGGGAGATTCAGGTGCTGGTCTCGACGACGGTGGTGGAGGTCGGGGTCGATGTGCCCAATGCCACGGTCATGATGATCGAACATGCCGAGCGGTTCGGGCTGGCGCAGTTGCATCAATTGCGGGGGCGAGTTGGACGAAGCGGACACCAGTCCTATTGTCTGCTCATGGCCTCGGGCGGGGTGGTGTTTCGAACGGCGAAGCCTAAAGAAGCCGGCGAACCGGCATCGGCGGCCCGAGAGCGGCTAGATGCGCTCGTGCGATCGACCGACGGGTTTGTGATTGCCGAGGAAGATCTTCGTATACGCGGGCCCGGTGAGTTTTTCGGACTCCGACAGTGGGGCATGCCGGAGTTTCGCGTTGCGAACCTGGTGCGGGATGCTGATATGCTTCAGCAAGCGCGGCAGGAGGCCTTTGCACTGTTGAAGCAGGACCCACAACTGAAGGCGCCGGCACACCGTGTCTTGCGAGAGACGATGTTGCGACGGTGGGAAGCGAAGTTGGATCTAGGATCGGTCAGCTAAAAGGAAGGCGAGGGCAGGGCGAGCGGTAAAGGGGTAGGGGTGTTATGGGTTTGTTGCAGCGATTGAAGCATGATTTGAAGGCTGGGTTTGCGACGTTGCGCCATGGCACGGCGCAGGCGGCGATCCGTGCATTGGAGGAAACGGAACTACTGCGGATCCGGCTCGAAGTCCGCAAGCTCGACCAGAAGCTGGATGAGCTTTATCGGGATGTCGGTGAACGAGCGGTCGGCCTGGGCGAGGGAGGCGAATCGGCTGAGCGGGTCCTGTACGACACCGAAGTCGGTCGACTCGTCAAAGAGATCCAAGAACTCAAAGACGCGCGCGACAAGCTTGAATCGGAGGTGGCGGATATTCGGAGCGGGGTATGAGCGATTTGTCACGCATGATGCGTCTTGCCGGTATAGATATCGGGACGCTCACCTGCCGATTGCTGATTGCCGATCTGTCGCCTGGACGTCGGCTGATAGAAGTACGATCTGAGCGGAAAATCCTTCGGCTGGGCGAGGGCGTCGATCGGACCAAGCAGCTGAGTGCTGCCGCAATGGATCGGGTGCTGCAGTGCCTCAAGGAGTGGAGGGAGATGATCGATGCCTCTTCTGTCGAGGCGGCGGCGGTCGTCGCGACGAGTGCCGTGCGCGATGCCGTGAACCGTAATGAGTTTCTCGATCGCGTGAAGCGTGAAACGGGCTTTGAAGTCGAGTTGCTTTCAGGAGAAGAAGAAGCCAGACGGACACTATTGGGCATTCGCTCCGGCTTGCCCGTTGGTGTGACCGACATACTCGCGCTCGATATCGGCGGCGGCAGCACCGAGTTCATCCTGGATCGGCCAGGCCAGAGTCCGGTCGTGGGCTCGATTGATATTGGAGTCGTCCGGCTCTGCGAACGGCTCTTACACCATGACCCTCCGACCGACGAGGAGATCCGACAAGCTCGAGAGTGGATTGCGCGAGAAACCAAAGCGGCAGTTGCCGGCATGGATAACTATCAAACAGCAACCTACGTCGGCACAGCCGGAACCATCACCAGCCTAGCCGCCATGGCGCAGCAACTTCCCGCCTACGAGCCAGCCAGAATCCATAACTACATGCTGCAACTCGACACGATTCGAGAGTTAGATCAAACGCTTCTCAGCCGCAAGAAAGCCGACCGAGCCGACCTGCCTGGTTTGGAGAAAGGTCGCGAAGAAGTCATCGCCGCCGGCGCGATCATCATTCGTACAGTGATGGAGACGTTGGGGATGTCGAGTCTGTTGGTCAGTGATCTCGGCTTGCGCGAAGGCGTTCTCTTGTATCTTGCCTCTACGACAAGATGACTGAATCGACGTCAAGTATTTGTTGAGGGATAGACCGAGACGCTAATGAAGAATGTAGCTCCTGCTTGCGCAAACACCATTGTTAATGAAAGAACGAAGGAATGGGTTCCCAAGTCATTTGAGGACTTCCTTCAAGAATTACAGCGTATTGAGAGCTTGTTTAATGGCAATGGTAAATTGTTGGTGTTTCGAGGGCATCGACAAAGAGAATGGTTGTTGGATGCGACGTTCGTAAGATCTTGCAAGTCGATTCTGTTCGGCCTCGATGTGCACTCCAGATTTTCCAAGCGTCTTGCTGAATAGTTGGATTTGCATCGTGTGCTTCGTAATCTTTTCCTTCTGAAGTTCGGTGTCTTGGTTCGCCTATCATCTGAGCTTGAAAGTGCACGCGACATAGATCCTTGGTTTGAACTTATGAAGAGGGTTCAGCAACATCCTGATGAAATGCAAGACGGTCATTTCCCGATAAAAGGAACGAACTTGCTCGATTGGACGCAGTCCTCGGATGTGGCGCTATATTTTGCCAATGACAGTCGAAGCGGAAGTGGGGCTCTCTATATCTGTGACGCAACGGCAACTGGAAAAACGTTGCAGGTTATCTTGGTCGGCGAGATTCTGGAAAAGATGAATGTGGAAGGGAATGCGGGGAAGGCCCTCGGTATTCCGCTAATGTTCCATCCGGCCCGGCAAATTTTGAATCAAAGAGCAAAAAATCAGCAGGCTATTTATTTTGCGCAGATGGAGTTCAGGGTTGATTTGGAAACCATTTGGCGAGAACAGGAGAAAACGCTTCGAGATGAAACAATTGTTCTTAAGCTTGTTTTGCCTGATGGTACTGAATCTCAGGTAAAGGAGTATCTCTTGGGAAAAGAAATTACCACAGAATTTCTGTATCCCAATGGTTAGCCAAGCGACTCAGGCTAGACTTCTGATTTAGCTTTCTAAATCTGGAGAAATAAACAGGGACATTCTACTTTTCCGGACTGAGCAATCCCACCTGGTGCATTGACCGAACCTTCGGTTCAATCATTTTTCCTTATCCTTTCCTCAGCATGGTGGCCAAACGGTCCTTCACTGCGCGCGTCCAACGAGGCGTACCGATTCTCGCTACCTCTCTAGGGGAGTGGCCAAGGCTGCCCTCGACTGCGCGCATCGGACGAGCACTGTTTCATCGTGCGCGTTCTGCGAGCAAGGAGGGCGCCTGGCCACTCCCCTCCTCATCCTTCTGAGGCCGCGCGTTGCGCAAGCACAAAGGGCAGTTTGGGCGACCTGCTTTCCCAATATCTCCACGTGAAAGTCAGCAATGTCACCATAGCCAATATGACGCGCAGTGTAGTTTCTTGATAATCTTATCAATAAACTTATATAATTGGCGCGATGAAGCTTCTGGAGTTCGTCGGCTCTAGCCTGGATGACCTGAGAGAGTTTCCGGCAGAAGCCCGGCGCGCTGCCGGTTTCGAGTTGGGCTTTGTTCAGCGGGGATTGGACCCCTCGGATTGGAAGCCTATGAACGACGTGGGTGCAGGCGCTCAAGAGATTCGCATACACGTCTTGGGAGAATGGCGGGTACTCTATGTTGCCAAGTTCGCTGCGGTTGTCTACGTGCTTCATGCGTTCCAGAAGAAAACACAGAAGACTCGACGGGAAGACATTGAGTTGGCTCGTAAACGGTACCGTCAGATTGGAGACCGGTCATGAAAAAGAAAATTACCAAATCTAGTGGCAATGTCTTTGTCGATCTTGGCTTTGATCCGGCCGAGGCCGCCGTCCTTCAATTGCGCGCCAACCTCATGAGCGATCTTCGCTTCTACATCGAGAAGCAGAAGCTCACCCAATCAGAGGCGGCCAAGCGCCTTGGCATTGCACAATCCCGTGTGTCCGACCTTGTGCGTGGTAAATGGGACAAGTTCAGTCTCGAAATGCTCATCACGCTTGAAGCGCGGCTTGGGCGCACCATCCGTGTTGAGTTCGCTGCGTAATGCGGGCTAGCCAAAACGGGAGAACGGTGAATTCTGCAGTTTCGACTCGTTGCGTGAGTTGAGTGCCTCAGCTTCTCTCACCAGGGGGTGTCTTGGACAATCCCACCGGCGCGCGTTGATCATACTAATTTCAAATACCACTCTTATCCTACTCCACAGCTAACGGTACAAAAGCTGACCTCGCCGGTGATCCGGGGGGGCGGCCATTTTTATTTTTCATAGGTGAGAGGAATGGAAATCCAGGAATGCGAATACGAAATGGTGCAGTCTGAATCATTTGTGATCCAGCGATGTTGGTTCGCCATGAATCGGACAATGGACGTCCTCTCTACGGTTCTTTGGAGTTCTTCACAATACTGATGCGCAAGCACTCATTACTGTAGGAGAGTCCTCAGTTTGAGATGAGGATCGTTGTGAACAGTGTGACGTGCGCTCTTCCGAAACGTGGCTGGTATAGGAGTTGCGGAACGTTCAGCGAGACCTGACTGTAATTGGGAGGTCGAAGCGGTTCAATGCTGATGTTGGGATGCGGGCTGGCCCTCTTGGATTTAGCCATGCGGATACGAGAGGCGAGAAGTGTTCGAAAGACCAGACCCTAGAAATGTCCGGCTGCAGTTATTTCGGCAGACGATCAAGGCGCGCAGACCTCACAAGGTGACCTACGGGTACATAGGATAGAGCCGGTCAATCCGTACAAAGGTAGCCTAAACGGGATGGCCCCGTACCTTGCGCAGTTGTGTTTCTGATACGCGAGGCATATATTTCGCACCATCAGATTCATGAGCATAGGGTGCGATCGTCTCTGCTTCAGAATGAGGAGGAGGTGCATGAGAAAAATCCTCGTATTTTTCGCAATGCTTGGGTTCAATGCTGACCTGACGATGGCCGCGGCAGTCTTTGATGAGCGTACCAAGATATTCTCCACGGGTTACGATTTCCTACAACAACACAAGTATCAGGAGGCGCGCACGGCTTTTGAAACCGGCCTCCAACAACACCCTGCGAATGCCATGGCGCATTTCTATCTCGGCGATGCCTGTCGGGGCCTGAAAGCCTGGGCCTGCGCGGAAGAGCATTACAATACGTCGCTGGAGCTTGATGCGAAATCCTCGGTGGCCGGTTTGGCCAAGCAACGGGAGCGTAAGGCCAAAGTCTGGCGCTTGCTGGATGAAGGGAAGCAGGCAATCAACGAGCCGAACGCCCCACCCAAGCAGGTCGCCCATGCCGAAGATACCCTGGACATTGCGAACAAGCTGGGCCTCGACGACGAGCAACAGGCCCTCTACCAACAGTTGCAAGAGAAAATTCAGCAGAGGCACAAACCAAGTCACCCGAAGGCGGCGTCAGGCAAGGTTCAGGAGCAGTCGATGGCGCTGGTGCCGGCGGGGGAGTTTACGATGGGGAGTTCGACGGGAGATGCAGACGAACGCCCGGTGCGCCAGGTCTATGTGGATGCCTTTTATATGGATAAGTACCAAACGTCGGTGGGGAAATATGGGACGTTCTTGGAAGCCACGTCCCATGAAGCACCAGAGGACTGGGATATCATGGACAAACCCGTACACCAGAAGCGTCCGGTCATCAATGTGGATTGGGCGGATGCGGATGCGTACTGCAAATGGGCCGGCAAACGCCTGCCGACAGAGGCGGAGTGGGAGAAGTCGGCGCGGGGGACTGATGGCCGGATTTATCCCTGGGGGAATGAACTTCCGACGGATTTTCGCACGAATATGAAAAAAGAGATATGGAACAACCATGTGGTGTTGACGCCGGTGGGGACGTTTGAAGCTGGCAAGAGTCCCTATGGCATCTATGACATGGCCGGGAATGTCTGGGAGTGGGTCGGCGACTGGTATGACCAGGACTATTACAAGACCGGCTCGTTGCGGAACCCGACAGGACCGCCAAAGGGTGACTACAAAGTGGTCCGTGGCGGCTCCTGGGGCAGCAGTCCGAAAGACCTGCGCAGCGCGGATCGGGAAAGCCGTTTGCCGTCGTTCGGGGGCCTCGGCACCGGGTTCCGGTGTGCGAAGACTCTGTAACTCTTGGCTCTTGAATTCTTAGGACTTGGCTCTGCGTCTAGAATGCTCTGAGGTTTTCCTCTCCCTGTTAGACGTGGGGGATAACAGGCTCTGGTGATGATCCAATACCCTGAGAGACATAAACGGGGACATGCTACTGTTCCGACTGAGCACGCCTCCCTGGTAGATTGACAGAGCTTTCGGTTCGATCATTCTTCCTTCCCTGTTCTTCTACTTCTGTGAGTACCACCGATAGCCCTTATTCTCCGAGAAGCTGGCTTTCGGGACCCCGCCTGGCTTTTCGAGTAACAAGACTTTGAAGTCGAGGAGGCCGAACCAGGCGGGATCTGCCACGTCGTGGTAGTGGCAGCCGTGCAGTTTCGGGAGCATGTCGCCCAGCGCCTGTTGCAACTCCCTCTCCGTGTAGGCGCGCACGATGAACGGCTTGTTCATGGCCTGGCAAAATCGCTGAATGGTATAGGCCGCGCCGGTGCAGAGCACTTTGCTGTCCGGTTTGATGCCAAGGAACTGAGGCAGAGAGAGATAGCGCTCTTGAAAGCCCAGCCAGCGGATCGCCTGGCGCAGGTGGCTGTACTGGACTTCGTATTCTGTGTGGCCCGGCAGCTTGACCGGCGCCGGCCAGCCTTCTTCGATTCCGAATTCGGTGAGGAATGCTCTACCGCCAGGCTTTAATACCCGCCATAGTTCTGCGACGAATCGAAAGGGGCCAAGGTTGAAGATCACGTCTTCGGGCAGGTCCGCGCTCAGCGGCAGCCGCACGCGTCTGATCCAATTCAACGCTTCCTGATGTTGCGGCCTGTCGCCTGTTCCATCGAGAAGCTCTTTTCTCGTCAACTTCACCGGCGTCATGTCGGCCATGTTCTCGTTGTCGATGACGAGGTCGACGGAGTGGTCTTTGAAGGGCAGCCATTCGCCGTTGGCGCGGGTACCGTTGCCCCTCCAGCCTCCGTCTTTGGCACGGGTGACTTGCAGTGTGAGGAAGGGCTGTGTGATGTCGAGAGAGATGTACCGGATCGTCTGCTTTTCAAACGGCAAGAGTTCCTTGCCCAACTCACAGGCGAGGTATCCGAGTCCGCCACCCACCTCCACGATAATGTGGGGTTTGGGGGTGAACCAGCCTAGCTTTCGCAATTGCCGCATGAGCAGCCGGCCGTAGGTCAAGCCGTTGAGCGTGTCGCTCGGTTCTCGGAAGAGATGCGAGACGGTGGTTTCGATCAGATCGAAGTGGCCGTCGTCTTTCCCGCTGTCGGTCAGTTCGTGGTGATGAAAGTCTTCAAGATGCTCTTCGCCTTCGAACCCGTCCTGTCCTGACCAGCCCTCGCGAATTTGTTGAAGAAGCAGATCCCACTTGGCCTTGTGGCGGTGGCCACCAGGGGGCTCTGTGCCGAAGTAACACAGTGAGTAGGTGGGCAGGGCCCAATGTGCCAAATGCCACTGTCCCGGCTGTCCGTCAGGTCCGCAGACCTTCGCTCCGTATTTTTCAACCAGCGCCCCGACTGCCGTGTGGCCGTTCATTGCCTGTAACATCTCCAGGCCGGTGCGATTCAGGCGCACGATCGGCAGGTTGTCATCGAGGGGGGCGAACCACCATTCGTCTGCGTGGTGCTGATAAGAGACAAGATCGGGGATGTGCCAGGCCAGGAGGCTGAGCGTTTCCCCGGTGAGGCTGAGCGGTTCGTGAGCGGCGACAGCTGGTTTCATGATCGAGGTGACCTGTTTGAGCGCCGCAGCCTACACGACGGGCTGGGATTCTCGCAAGGAGCTCGTTTGTTTCGTTGAACAAGACGAACTAAACAAACCAAATGAACCAGAGAAACAAGAGCAACGAGGCCAGCCTTCGAAAGAGGCGCTGGATGGTAGAAAGTGCAGATGTTAGAGCTGCGAAGGCACAAAGGAGTCGCTGACGGTAATAGTTCCGTGCATGATGGGATGGATTCGGCAGAGATAGGGGTAGCGACCGGGAACCAACCCTGGAAGTGTAAAGCGACCGTTTGGCAGGGCGATTCCGGAATCGAATGCGCAGGCGTTTCCATCTTCCAGACAGCCCAAGTGGGTGATCGTCTGTTCGGTGGCGGTGGAGCTTTCCCATCTGATGGGGGCTCCGCTGGGTATGGTGGCTGATTTCGGGACGAAATAGGGTGACCCGCTATCGATGATGATGGCGGTGTACGGTGGTGTGGCGGTGGTTGTCCAGGCTGTGAAGAGTCCAAGCGAGAAGATGGCGATGATCATCTGTGTTTTCATAGTCGTGCCGGTCTGTCGATTGTACCTACCGCCATTTTGCCAGTTCAGTCAATGAATGGGGAAACTGGCACTATCCTTGGTTTTGCCCTTGACGACGCAGCCTATTTGTAGGATTCTCCATCCGTTGATATCGCCAGAGGGAGCCGACGTAGTAGATCGGCAAGTGTGTAACTCCACCGGTGTCTGCGCTACAGTCGTTTCAATGTGCGCTCGATGGATATGGCGGAGACGGGCGAGTGAGGAGAGCGGATTTTTTGACACTGTGTGATGGGTGTAGTGTGTGAGTTGCAAGATCCTATAGGTTCATGCTAGATGGAGAACGCGTCAGAGATCTAACAGCTGAGAGAGGAGAAATTCGATGGCGAAGAGCAAGAAGAAGCCGGCGAAGAAGACACCTGCCAAAGCAAAGGCTAAGGCCAAAGCAAGGTCCGCAGTGAAGAAGGCAGCCAAGAAACCAGCAACAAAGAAAGCTGCCAAGAAAACCACCAAGAAGATTGCCAAGAAACCAGCTGCCAAGAAGACTGCCAAAAAGATGGCCAGGAAGCGCGTTGCAGCGGCACCCAAGGCAGTTCAGAAGAAACCGGTGGTCCCAGTCCGTGACAAGAAATCGGTGAAGCCGATCGTGGAGGAGGAGCCCAGGAAGTCCGTGTTGCCGCAGGCAATGGGGGCGCCGATGTTGAAAGATGCGGATCTTGATGAGGAGCTGGGTGAGGATGAGGTAGAGATCGCTGTTGAGGCCGATGAAGATGTGGAGGAAGAGCTCACGCTGGACGGGGAAGATGAAGACGAGGGGTTCCCTGAAAAGCCTGAAGGCCTGTTAGACGACGCAGACGATTACCACAGGCATTAATCCTTGTATGGAATGCCTCTTCTGTACGACTCAGTCGAGTCGTCTGGCCGGATGACGCTGTGAGTCTGTCCTGGTATCGTGGCGTCCATTCTCCATGGGTATCGTTCTCCCGCTGAACCCTCTGCGATGAATTTCCAATGAGTCATTTTTTGTTCGTGGCTGGGGCGTTGCGCGAACGCACCTCGGAGGAGAGCGCCGAACTGCAACTCAGGCATGGCCTATGGGGACTCTGCACTGAGCTGATCCGGACGAATCTTCACACATATATTAATGTGGAGTCTCGGGGGCTTGTCTATGTGCTGAAGGTCGGGATCTATGCCGAGTTTCAGATGGTGTCGCCTGTGTTGGCCTTTTCCGCGTTGGATGCGTTCCTCAGTGACGAACTGAGAACTGAAACTAGATTTGGCTTTGTGCGAATCGAGGGGGTGCGCCGGTTGGCCTGTTCGTCTGCTGCGAGTCAGGCGTTGCTGCTCAACGTGTTGCAGATTGCCGATCAGGCTGAACTTACTCGACGATTGAGATTGGGCATGCATCGGTTGACGCAAGCGGAGTATGACGCGATCATGCAAGGAGCCATGGGAGAGGCGAAGTAGCAGGATGCTCAAAAAGACCGTTCTCTTCGTTTATGGTTTGTTTAGTTCATCTGGTCTATCTGGTAAGTCTGGTTCAACCAAACAAACGAGATAGACCAAACAAACCAGATGAACCTGCCTTTAGATTCGTTGGCCTGTCATCAGCTGGTAAGCCTCATCGACTGTATCAACTTCCTTCACCGCCACATTGAGCTGAAATCCCAATTCGATCAGGTTCCATCGTGCGTCATAAATCTGCCCGCGTGGAACCAATACGGTGCGGTAGCCTTCTCGCGCGGCGGCACGAATCTTATCCGGGATGCTGCCCACCGGGCCGATTTGTCCTCCCGGTTCAATGGTTCCGGTCAGGGCAATGCCCCGCTGAATGTGGTCTCCCTTGAACATGGCAATGAATCCCACGGCCATGGCTGCGCCGGCGCTTGGTCCATCGCTGCCTGTGGGTCGATAGGCTACCCCTTGCACAGAGACGGTCCCACTGTGCTGGACCGAGGGCGTGCGTTCGACGGCATAGGCAAAGGCCTGAGTCATGGCACCTAAGTGGGCATCTCCCAGTCGTACGCCGGCGAGGAGCCATTGCAATTGAATTGGATTCGGTTCCGGTTTCTTGTCCCACCACATCATCAGGATTTCGAACACGCCGAGATTATTTTGGCGAATGGCTGCCAGGACCGGGAGTTCGATGACACTGTCCGCCGAGACCGAGACCGGAATTCCACAAAGGAGTGTGATGATCAATATGGAGGTGGCGGCACAGTGGCGTGGCATGGTGAGGCTCCTAAGAGAACAGCGTGGAGTGAGTGTCGATCGGTGATACGTCCGCTCGGAAAGTGTAGCAAATCCAAGTGGGCAGTACAGTGAATCGACAGTCTTTGCCTTGCGTTGGGCCAGGGCATTCCGTATAAGGGCGTGCATGATGAATCGGATTGGTGCATGGATCATGGTGGGAGGGCTGACTGTTCTCTGGCTGCCGCTGGGTGTTGCTGCATCGAACTGTCAGGTGGAGACATCTGCTCCAGGGCCGGGAGCGGCATTGATGCGTCATCTGGGTGCCGACTGCACAGAGCAAGAGCGAGAGGCGCGAGCGATGGATGCGACACTGTTGCTACAGGCGTTTAGGGAAGGGAAGGGGATTGATCTCTCAGGGGTGGTCATTCGTGGCGATCTGTCTCTGGACACGTTGCCCATTGGCCCGCTGCCGCCTGAGCTTAAAGAGATGAAGGAGTTGCAAGAACACGAGGTACGTGTGATTTCCGGCTCCATGGTGATCGTCAATTCGGTGGTGCATGGAGCGATCAGGCATGGATCGACACAAGGGCTGTTGGTGGTGCAGGGGCCTGTGATGTTTAGTGGGACCAGGTTTGAGCAGGTGGTGGATCTCTCACGGGCTGTATTCCTTCAGTCGGTGACCTTGTCAGGCGCGGAGTTTTTACGAGAGAGCTATTTTGTGCAGGGGCGATTTCTGCGTGACGTGTATGCTGAGAACACAGCGTTTGGCCCGCATACGAGATTTCACCGGTCTGTCTTTCACGGGCCGGTCACATTCCAGCAGGCGGGGTTTAACGGGCTGGCGGAGTTTTTGGAGGTGGTCTTCGAGAAGGATGTGAATCTGGCGCGTGCTTCTTTCAAGCTGGGCACCGGGTTTTCCGGAAGCCGCTTTCAAGGCCTGGCGAATTTCTCTGACGCATCGTTCGACCGTGAGGCGTTTTTTACCTTTACCCTGTTCGACGGGGACGCGGACTTTCGCCGTGCTCGGTTCCGATCCACGGCGGATTTTTCCAATGCGTCGTTCAAGGGACAAGACGACTTTTCCACAGCCGTATTCGAAAAGGGTTCACAGCTTACCGGAGCGGCCAGATCGGCGACCGGGCCGGCACCTCTGGGACTCGAACACCAGACTGTACAGTATGCGATCACCTTTTCCATTTTAGTGTTCGGCGCCCTGCTGATCGTCTATTTGATTCGGTCGCGGTGACGAGGAGTCGTACTCTCTCGCTCACCACTACTAATAGATGGAGGCTTGCTCCACCTCACCAAGTCTGGTATAAACCACGCTTGTGGATAACCGCTTCGACGCGACCGAACAAACAGAGCTGCCCTATCAAGTTCGCATCCAGAACTTTGAAGGACCCCTTGATCTCTTGCTCCATCTCATTAGAAAGAGCGAGATCAACATCTACGACATTCCCATCCACCTGATTGCTCAGCAATACCTCACCTATATTGAGGCAATGGAAGAGCTGAATCTGACCGTTGCGGGGGAATTTCTCGTGATGGCGGCGACCTTGCTCCAGATCAAATCCAAGATGCTGCTTCCAGCCGATGAGACAGCCGTTGATGAGGAAGACGGGCCTGATCCTCGTGAGGAATTGGTGCGGCGGCTGCTCGAGTACAAGCAGTTCAAGGACGCGGCCCGTCAGTTGGACGAACACGAGCGGTTGTGGCGGGAGATTTATAGCCGTGAACAGAGCCCCACAGCTGAATTAGAGTCAGATGAGACGCTGCTGGACCATGTCAGCCTGTTCGACTTAGTGGATGTGTTGCAGGGTATCCTCGATCGCAATCCCGGCAAGAGGCTCATGGAGATTATTCCCGACAACTTGACGGTTCGTGAGCGGATGAATGCGATTTTAGAGATGTTGGAGAGGCAGGAATCGGTGAATTTTATCGAACTCTTCGAGCCGTCCTGCCATCGTCTTGTCATCATTGTCACGTTCTTGGCGTTGCTGGAACTCATGCGGCTTCGAACGGCTCGGGTATTCCAAGCAGAACATTTCGGACCGATTCTCGTGTCGCGCGCCTTCTCACTCGTGCCAGACCCGGCAGAATTGGATGATGCTGAATGGAGGGGAGCATGAGCTCAAGTATTGTGGAACAAGAAACAGAGGATAGAGCCCTGCTAGAGACCGCGTCGGTTATTGAAGACAATGGCGTGCCGGACGATGCGGCGAAGGAAGCCGGCGTCGAGGTGGTGAACAGCCAGGCGGAGGCCATCGATGCGCGGGAACTCAAAGCCATTCTCGAAGCAGTCTTATTCGTGTCGGCCGAACCGGTGCCGGTCGCTCGGCTGATGTCTATCTTGGGGACAGTCTCAAAGGCTGAAGTGGTTCAGGCGTTGGGGCTTCTCACGCACGATTTAGATCAGGACGGGCGCGGCATTCAGCTTGTGCAGGTCGCAGGCGGGTATCGGCTGGTAACGAAGCAGGAGTATGGGCCCTGGCTCAAACGGATGGATAAAGCCAAGGCGGTCCAAAAGCTGTCTCGCTCTGCGCTCGAATCACTCGCCATTATTGCCTACAAACAGCCGCTCGTGCGATCTGAGATCGAAGAGATTCGTGGCGTCGAAACGTCCGGTGTCCTGCGCACGTTGTGCGAGCGCAAGCTGGTGCGGATTGTCGGACGAAAAGATGTGCCGGGTCGGCCGATCATGTACGGGACGACCAAGTTCTTCCTCGAGCATTTCGGGCTACAAGACTTGAGCCAGCTCCCGCCGTTGCGTGAATTTAAAGAACTCGGCGAATCAGAGCAGGCCCTCTTGCCGATCGAAGAAGAAGCGTTGACGGTGGTCGAGACTTCCGAGCCGCGCTATTCTGACGAACTCTCCGCTCCGAGTGAACTTGCGGAAGGTGAGGCTGTGGCAGCCTTCGATGCAGAGACCAACGAAGCGCTGCTCGAAGAACCGGTCGAACAGAGGTAGATTCGATCTCCGCCGCCTATCCTCCTGAAGTTTCTTGCTGGGCCTGCTGGACATTTCTACGTGCGGTGAGATGAGCCACGTGCCCGCAAACTCTAACCGTAATTGATCAACCACGAGCAGGAAACCAAGGACTGGCGATGTGCAAAGTCAAGAACTGATCCCATTCATGACCTTCGTGGATTGTGTGGCAGCGTGGTTAGCAGAGGTGATCAGGACCTCTGATGGGAGGCGGGTCTTGTGTCCGTCACCATGAAGATCGGGTCTCTCGACACATGCTGTTAGGGGACGTAGAATAGTGTCTCGCGAGCATCAGCAGCATAACGCGGAGGTTTTTCATGCCGACGATTGATGTGAACGACGAGCAGATCTTACGTTGCTTGGATCAACTGTCTCCAGAAGGAAAACAGGCGGCGCTGCGCAAGCTCCTCGGGGGCGTGAGTCGGTTTGAGCGCCTGATCGATCAGAATCGGGAGAAACTTGAAGCCCTCTGCCGCAGCCGCGGCGTAGACTTCACCAAGCTGACGGAAAATGAGCGGGAGCGCTTCGTAGACGAGATCCTCCACGAGCCCGCCTAAGTGAGAGCCGTTTTCGACACTAACATTCTGGTTTCTGCCGTGTTCTGGAGAGGGGGGCCGTATCGTTGCCTCCTTGCCGCGCAAGCCGGTATCGTCGAGCTGATTCTATCTGAACCCATCTTGTCTGAATTCCACCGTGTGCTCAGCGGGAAGTTTCACCTAACCCCTGGGCAAGTGGAGGACAATCTCGCAGCGATGCGGGCCACGGCGACTCTTGTAACGATAGCGGGGACACTCCATGTGGTTTCCGATGACCCGGATGACGATAAGTGTATTGAGACGGCTCAGGTCGCACGAGCTGAGTACCTGATCTCCGGAGACCGCCACCTGCTCAACCTTGGTTCGTACGAAGGTGTGACAATTCTTAATGCCCGAGCGTTTCTCGACCTGGTGGCACGGCCTAGCAGGTCATAAGAGGTGTTGTGCGAAATAGGAGAAGGGCACTCGTCTATGTCCATGCACATGCCTACGAACAAGACTTCGGATGGTTTCAGGCGTGGATGAGCTGGCAGCGAAGCAGAAGGTCCCTGGAGGCGTATTGAAATATGAAAGAGCCTGCACGATCATCAAGGGAAGAAATGTATGATTGCAAGACCTGACCCCCTTCCTGCCCGACGCGGCCCAGGGCTGTGTGGGTGGGGGAGGGAATAAGGGAAAGGCTGCTACAAAGGAACCGACCACAGTAATTGGCAGACCAAATGATCTAAAGAAACTTAACCAAGGCGAACAATCATTACTTGACCGATTGCCTAATCGCGGAAACCCCAAAGACAACTGGAAACAAAACTCAGGAGTTTTGCGAAAGGAAATGAATCGTGGGTTACCGATTCGAGATGCGTCACCAAATGATAATGGCGGCCCATTCTTGAATGCCGAGCGAAACCTACTCAAGAGTAAAGGGTGGAAGGTTGACGATGAAACTGGCCTGTGGATGCCTCCACCAAAGCCAAGATGATGGGGTTCCTATGGATGCTAAGAACAAAATAGATCGAAGTGGGCAAGATTTCTCTGAACTGGCAAGAGAACGTTTCTCTTTTCTCAATGAACTCGGATTTCGAGAAATGGGGGCAGAGTCCACTCTGGTGACTTATAACAACGGAGAGATTTCTGTTGAGGTCTATCATGGACGAAAATCCTATGAGATTGGCTTTGATGTGACCTATCGGGACCATCGATACTCAATTGGGCAAATTCTTGGGGTCGAGAATCCAGTTGAGGCTAAGCACTATCAGAACTATTGTGCGACAACTCGGAATCATGTGATACAGGGGCTTGATCAGCTGGCCGTGCTGGTCAAGCGGTATGGCACACGTGCACTCAGGGCGGACCAAGAATTTCTAAGGGAGCTAGAGGCAAGCCGAATTCGATGGCGGAAGGAGTTCGCTCTCGATGTTCGTGAAAGCCAGCTACGTCCCAAAGCAGCTGAGGCTTTTCAGCAAGGAGAGTACGCACAAGCCGTGGAGCTGTATGAGCAAATTATAGAGCGGCTTAGTCCTGCTGAAGTAAAGAAGCTTGAACTTGCTCGTACTCGCACTAAGCGAGAAGCGCAGAAAAGAACGAAAAGGCGCTGAAGAAAAGCTGAAGAAAAGGGGACATGTGGAAGAAAAAGGGGACAGGCTGAATTACTGATGGCTGCTGTGGCTGAAATTGTCCCGTCCGCGTGTCCGCGATGGGGCGGCACCGAGCTTTGAGAGGGTTTTTCGAGAAATGGGCCAGTTGAACGAGCCTCAGGATGGGTTTTGTCATCGTTGAGATGCCGAGAGATGTGGGCAGTATGAACATTGTTTCTAAATTATCTCATGCGCACCGGGTAGCGGACAGGGTTCGTCCCTGCAGCGATGGTTCCCTGCGCGGACGGCTCTCTCATGGTGTGGCATTCTCGGTTGTGCTACCCCGAACCGTGCATCCCAACAGCCATGGACTGTTCCCATTGCCGTTCCCAGCGGCGCAACCAGCGGCGGCTTTTGCGAGTGGGGGTGAAGACATCGACCCCCGCCCAGACTTCGGCGGGTGTTCTTCCCTGGAGATGCTGGTGGGGCCGGAGGTGATTGTAGGCGCGACGCGTGTCGGCCAGGGCCCGATCCAGCGACGCAGCGTTCTCGATGGGGTGATGGAGGAGCAGACGTTTGAGGGTCCCGATCAGACGTTCGACGCGGCCGTTCTGCCAAGGGCATCCGGGATCGCTGTGTTGCAGACGAATGCCCACGCACCACAGGGCCAGGCGAAGAGGCCGCGACGTGAATACGGCTTCGTTATCGGTGCGCAGGAATCGCGGGCAGCCATAGTGACGACAGGCCGTGATGAGATGCCCCCAGATCGTCAGCGACGACTTATTCGTCACTCGCTGCACGCACAAACACGCGCGACTGGCATGATCCACGATGGCCACGATGACGTGCTGCCGACCGACAGTATCCGTCTTCACCAACAAATCCATGCCCCAGATCAGGTTACGGGGAATGGGGCGAGGGACGCGATGCTTCAGCGTTCGGCGCATATACAAGATGGCGTATCGCTGTCGTCGGAGCGTGTCCGCGACGTACGTCTTGCCGACGGTCATGCGGCGACGTTCGGCGAAGCGCCGGTTAAAGCAGTGGGCAATCGTGCGGCAACCGGCTTCCGGCATGAGGGCTTTGAGGCGAATGAGTTCCTCCCGCACCCAGCGCGGTTTGGGCGGCGCATGGGGATTTCTCTTTCCTACAATCCCGCTCCTTGACTCTTTTTCCGCCGCTTTGCTAGACTTCCCGTTCTCAATCTAAGTTGTTGAAAGAGGCGAAGTTCTTCGGTATCACCCGGTCCCATCACACCATGCACCACCACATGATCAAAGCCTGGCTGCTCGACGAGATGTTTCGGTTCGATCAATCGCATCTGACCATCGACGGAACCCAGGGAGAATGGGGTGCCGGCGATTCAATCGCCGAAGAAGAAGAACTTCCGCCGCCGCCGGCACACGTGGCCGCGAAATCGGGGAATGGTCGGGTCACCATTACCTGGGATCCCATTCCCGATGCCATGTACTACAATCTCTACTTCCAAACCACTAAGGGCGTGATGATCAAGTTTTCCGATCTCACGCGTCCGATTGCCTCTGCCGACGATTTTAAAGCTGTCATTGGGGTGAGCAAAGAGAAGGGCTCCTGTTTGGAAGGCATCCAGAGTCCCTTTGTCCATGACGATCTGGCCAACGGGACCTGCTACCACTATGTCGTGACCGTGGTGACGCAGAAGGGGGAGAGTCTCGAGTCTCAAGAGGTCATGGCGATTCCCTCGCCCTATCTGTTGGCCATGTGCATCGGTCGGGAAGGTGTGGACGATGGGGAGTTCAGCTCGCCCACGGGGATCACGCTCGACAAGGATGGCAATATCTACGTCGCCGACACCGATAGCCACTCGATTCAGAAGCTGGATAAGTCTGGGAAGTTTCTGGCGCGATGGGGAGGCGATCCTTCTTCGCAGGAAGGGAGCTTCTATTATCCGCGTGGATTGGCCGTCGGGCCGAATGATGTGCTGTACATCGCAGACAGCGGCAATAACCGTATTCAGAAATTCGATCTCGACGGCAATGTGATGCAGGCCTGGGGTAAGTTCGGGTTTGCCTGGCGCGGGGCCGATCTTGGCCGGTTCGACGTGCCCTGGGGGCTGGCGACCGACGCAGAGGGGAATCTGTACGTCTCCGACACGAGCAACGCGCGCATTCAGAAGTTCACTTCTGACGGGCAGGCGTTACTCAAGTGGGGTCGTGACGGAAGCTTCGACGGCGCCTTTTTCTTCCCTCGTGGTGTGGCGGTCGACTTTGTCGGCAATATCTTCGTGGCCGATGAAAGCAATAATCGCATTCAGAAGTTCGATGCCCGAGGCAGTTTCCTTGCCAAGTGGGGGCGTGATGGGGCAGGCCCTGGCCAGTTCAAGTCCCCCTGGGGGATTGCCTGCGATGCGCTCGGCAACGTCTATGTTGTCGATACCGGGAACCACCGTATCCAAAAGTTCGACGGCAACGGGACCTTCCTCTGTGCCTGGGGGAACCGTGGACAGGCAGAAGGGCAGTTGAATTATCCCTATGGGATCGCGGTCGACAAAGAAGGCGCGGTGTATGTGGTCGACAGCGGGAATGGCCGTGTTCTCAAGTATGTGCCGACAGAAGAAGAGATCAATCGCGGGAAGGATGAGACTGCAACCAGCCAGGTGCCGAGTGAGACTCCGCCGCCTCGCAGCGTGGCGGTCAAAGCCGGCGATACGGAAGCCTTCCTCAGTTGGATGGCGGTCCCCGGGGCTCAGTCCTACAACCTGTATTTCAATACCGTTCCGAAGCTCACGACCCAGACGGCGACAAAAATTGAAGGGGTAACGAATCCCTATGCCCACATCGGTCTCTCGAACGATACTCCGTACCACTATGCCGTGACCGCGGTGTTCGAGACCGGCGCCGAAAGCGAGTTGTCGAGTGAAGTGACAGCCACGCCGGTGCTCATCGATATTACGGCGCCGCAAAATCCGTATGCCGTGATCAATCATGGCGCGTTCATGACGAATACGCCGGAAGTGATCGTCACGGTTTCAGCGAACGATGTCGATACCGGAGTGGCGGCCTATTTTATCTCCGAGGCGCCGATGACCCCCATGGCAGGGACGCCGGGATGGGTCGATGTGACGCCGGCCACCAAGTTCGGCGCGACGATCCAGTTTATTTTGTCGCTGGGAGACGGGCAGAAGTCGATCTACGTCTGGTTCAAGGATGTGGGCGGGAATGTCTCCACCCCCGCGACGGCCACGATTTTGGTCAATACCTCGGGGTATCTGTGCGTAGCCCAATGGGGTCGCACGGGCCGCGGGGCGTCATTGCTGCATGGCGGAGAGTTCATGGCCCCGATCTATGGGCTCAGCGTCGATCAACAAGGATCGCTGTTCGTGGTCGATAACGGCAACAACCGGGTTCAGAAATTCGATAATGCCGGGAACTTCATCATTCTCTGGGGAAACTTCGGTTCGGCGAATTCGAACTTTCATAACCCGACCGGGATTGCGTGCGACGGCAAAGGTGATGTCTGGGTTGTCGATACGAACAATCACCGTGTCCAGAAATTCGACGGGAAGCTCGGCGGCTATCTCATGAAGTTCGGGTCGCGCGGAAACGGCGAAGGGCAGTTCAATTCACCCTGGGGCATCGCGGTCGATCGGGTGCGCGGGTATGTCTATGTGGTGGATAGCGCCAACTTCCGCGTGCAGAAATTCGATATGAACGGGGAGTTCATCATGTCCTGGGGCAGCTTCGGGAACGGAGACGGCCAATTCTACTTCCCGCGCGGTGTGGCCGTGGACCAGACGGATGGGTTTGTGTACATCGTCGATATGGGTAATCACCGGATTCAGAAATTCGACACCAGCACCAACGTGCTTCCACAGTTGCTGGCCAAGTGGGGCGGCAGCGCCGAACCGGGCCACGCCAGCAGCCCGCTCGCACAGGAGGCGGGTCAGTTGCGGTCTCCCTGGGGCATTACGGTCGATGGCGCCGGCGATGTGTATGTCACGGACACCGGCAACCACCGTATTGAGAAGTTCGATAAAGAAGGCAATTTCATCACCCAGTGGGGTGGGTTTGGGAACGGAAAAGGGCAATTCAACTTCCCCTACGGCATCGCGGTCGACGTCAGAGGCAGTGTGTTTGCCGTCGACAGCGGGAATACCCGTGTCGAACAGTTCATGCCGGCGGATGAGGGGAGCGAACGGCTCCAGGAAGACGCCGGGGCCGTGGCAGAGATCGAGCAGGCGCAAGGCACAGCGAAGGCGTAAGCAGCCAGCGGCCGCAGCGCGTGAAGAGCGAGACATGCGAGAAAGGCGCGACGTGCACAGAGTGGATTTTCACCTCGTCTCGCTCGTCCCGCCAGTCTCGCGCGCCACATTTTTTAGAACCTGTTCGTGAAGGGAAGATATGCTCGATAAGGAACCACGCTTGGGACTGACCTATGACGACGTTGTGTTAGTTCCGGCCAAGTCGCAGATCTTACCGAGCGAAGTGGACATGCGTACGAGGCTGACGCGCCACCTCAATATCAACATTCCCATTATCAGCTCGGCCATGGATACTGTCACTGAGTCCCGTTTGGCCATCGCGATCGCCCGCGAAGGAGGCATCGGGATTATTCATCGAGTGTTATCGCCGGTGGATCAAGCGACAGAAGTGGACCGGGTCAAGAAGTCCGAGAGCGGAATGATTCTCGATCCGATCACAATCTCGCCCGATCAAACGATTCGCGATGCCCATGCGTTGATGTCGAAATACCGGATTTCAGGCATTCCCGTCACGAAAGACAAGAAATTGGTCGGTATTCTCACAAATCGAGATTTGCGGTTCGAAACCAGGATGGATTTGAAGGTCTCGCAAATCATGAAGCGAGACAAGCTGATCACGGCGCCCGAAGGGACGAGCTTGGAAAAGGCCCGCGAGGTGTTGCACGAGCATCGGATCGAGAAGCTTCCGGTCGTCAACAAGCATTTCGAGCTCAAAGGGCTCATTACGATCAAGGACATTGAAAAGCGCATCATGTATCCCAACGCATGCAAGGACGGACATGGCCGACTCTGCGTCGGTGCGGCTGTCGGTGTGGGGCCGGAGACGGAAGATCGCGTGGCCCGACTCAAGAAGGTCGGGGTGGACGTGATCGTGGTCGATACCGCCCACGGTCATTCGCAAGCGGTGCTGGATACGATCAGGATGATCAAGAAACGTCATCCTGACGTTGAACTGATAGCTGGGAATATTGCCACCGCCGAGGCGGCGAAGGACCTCCTACGGGCCGGTGTCGATGCCGTGAAGGTGGGTGTGGGGCCTGGCTCAATTTGTACAACGCGTATCGTGTCCGGAGCCGGGATGCCGCAGCTGACAGCGATTGCCGATTGCGCGAAAGTCCTCGCGGGCAGTGGAGTCCCGGTTATTGCAGATGGCGGGATCAAGAATTCAGGCGATATCACGAAGGCCTTGGCAGCAGGGGCTTCTTCGGTGATGCTCGGCGGACTCTTGGCAGGCACGGAAGAATCGCCGGGGGAAACCGAACTGTACCAAGCCAGGACCTATAAGGTGTATCGCGGCATGGGTTCGATCGGCGCAATGGAGCGCGGCGGCGGAGATCGGTACGGGCAAGGCGGGCGTCCGGTGCAGAAGTTGGTTCCGGAGGGCATCGAAGGGCGCGTGCCGTATAAGGGGAAACTCTCGGCCGTCATCTATCAATTGATCGGTGGAGTGAAGTCCGGCATGGGCTATTGCGGATGTAAGACGATCTCGGACCTACAGCAGAAGGCCACATTTATTCGGCAGACGGTCGCAGGTCTCCGCGAAAGTCACGTGCACGATGTGATTATCACGAAGGAAGCGCCGAATTATCGGATGGATTGGGAATAGCCGCTGCCGTAAGGCGTCAGGCGTGAGACGTTAGGCGAGTATCAATTAGATTCGTGATCCGACGACTTCACCCCTTACCCCTTACCCCTTACCCCTTACGCCTAACGGATTCTGATGGAACTCTGGCACAATAGAATCCTGGTCCTCGACTTCGGGTCGCAATACACCCAACTGATTGCACGCCGCATTCGCGAAGCCCACGTCTACTCGCA
>JAYTTD010000009.1:0-10599 GCA_043745235.1 Nitrospira sp.
GGTCTTCCCTCCACTGGTTGCGGTCCGACAAACAGTGTCACCCGGAATTGAGAAGGCTCTGATGCATGCTCGACAGCCATAGTGCGCATTGTAGCATGACCACCGATCTCAACGGACGTCTCATTGACGGCTTGAGAGCGCGACGATAAGATGCCCTCCACCATGACCACGGCCGTACACCAGCGTATCAGCGAGATTCAACAGGCCCTGCGTGCTGCCGAGATCGACGGCTGGCTCTTCTACGATTTCCGCGGAAGCGACCCCCTCGCCTATCGCATACTCCAGCTCGATCCTACCCTCCATGTAACAAGACGATGGTACTACTGGATTCCGGCGCAGGGGGTTCCTGTCAAGCTGTTGCATCGCATCGAGCCGCACGTGCTAGATACATTGCCGGGACAGGCTGACTGCTATGTGTCGTGGGAGCAGCAACGGCAGATCCTTGCACGCCTGCTCGCCGGCGGCCTCCGTGTCGCCATGCAGTATTCCCCGCTGAACGCAGTTCCCTACGTGTCGCGCGTGGATGCCGGCACGATCGAGCTGGTCAGAAGTTACGACGTCGAGGTGGTCAGTTCAGCGGATTTGATTCAGACGTTTGAAGCACGCTGGACAGACCGTCAACTCGAATCGCATCAGTTTGCCGCGGCGGCGCTCCGGCGCATCGTTGATCAGACATTTAGTCATGTGCATGAGGCGATCACGCAAGGGCGGGGTCTTACTGAATATGGGGTGCAGCAGTTTATTCTGGCTCGTATACGCGAGGCCGGGATGGTCACGTCGAGTGCACCGATCGCCGCCGTCAATGCTCACAGCGCCGACCCCCATTATGGTCCGCCAGAGACAGGGTCTGCCAAGGTCACCCGCGATGCGTTGCTGTTGATTGATCTCTGGGCCAAACGAGCGGAGGCCAGTTCGGTCTACGCCGATATTACCTGGACCGGCTATGTCGGTCAGACGGTGCCGGTGAAACATCGCAAGATTTTTGACTTGGTCCGGCAGGGACGGGACGCGGCCTTGACCTTCGTCCGGACAGAAATAGCTGCAGGCCATCGCCCGTTCGGCTGGGAAGTCGACGACGCCTGCAGACAGGTCATCCAACATGCCGGCTATGGCGATCAGTTTGTCCATCGTACGGGCCATTCGATCGGCGAAGAGGTGCATGGCAACGGTGCCAATATCGATGGCTTGGAGACGCAGGACACCCGCCGTCTAATGCCAAGAACCTGCTTTTCTATCGAGCCAGGGATCTACCTGCCAGGCGAGTTTGGGATCCGAAGCGAACTGGACGTATACCTCGCTGAGCGCGAGACGTTGGTGTTTGGTTTGCCCTTGCAGAGCGAGATCGTACCGCTCTTCTAGTCCTCTGCCCCTTCCTTGACAGTGCCTCCTACTGGCCTATAGAGTTGATTCGATTCTCAGACAGGCAGGGCCGATGGCGATTTACCGGAACTAGGGAAAAGGAACCACGCCATGTTTGGTACCATGGGGATCTCGGAACTGATTATTATCCTCGTCATTGTCCTCATCATTTTCGGGGCGGGAAAGCTCCCGCAAATCGGTGAAGGGGTCGGCAAAGCGCTCAGAGGGTTTAAGAAGGAAGTCAACGATATTCCCCCGCCGGATGCGGCACCGCCAGAATCGAATCAACCGGCACCCATACAACAGGTGCAGTCGACGGTCCAGGCCGCATCGGCACCGACGATGATGCCGGGGCAGGTTTCCGCCGCTCCGAAGCCCACGGCGCCCTATACACCGGGGCCGGAACTGACTCCAGGGACCACCGCTGCCTTGATGTATAAGATGGCGGCTCCGCCACAGCAGGCTCAGCCAGTGACCTCCACACCGGGCCCGTCGGCTTCAGTTCAATCGACAGGGCAGGGTCAGCAGCCTCCCACGATGGAAGAACGCGCGGCTGCTCCCGCACCGATGATGCGGGCGCAGTACCCGCCTCTTCCTGCGGGCGCCCAGGCAAAGCCGATAGCCAAACGTCCGTCGGCCATTGTCAATAAGGATGCCGTGGCTCGCGTGCAGGCACAACAGGCGGCGATGAAGGCGAAGGCCGCGCAACCGGACGGTATTTCCCCAGGGGATATGCAGAGTGTGGGAGAAGGACTTGGGGATGCGTTACGGACGTTTAAGCAGGCCGTTGCCGATGTCCGTAATTCGGTCGATCCCGAGATGCGGACCATCCAAGCCGAGCTGGATTCTGCCCAGAAGGAATTCCAGCAATCCATCGATGTGGCCAAAGAAATGCCCGCCTTGCACGAAGAGCCTCCGAAACAAGCGTGAACTGGGATGCGGTTTTTATCAGTCTGCCAGATTTCTTCACCCTGCGCTGTCGCATCTCCCGTCACACCATAGTATGTTCAGTCGTCCTGTCAGTCCTCTGTCTTGCCGGTTGTGTTCAGGATTCTCCGCCTTCATTGAAGGAGCGCACGGTTACGTTCTTGCTGGAGTTGCTTCGCGATGAGGGGCCAGAGATGCGGCGGACGGCTGTAGAATCTCTGGGCAAGATCGGTGACCCACGAGCCGCGAACTCCATTCTTCCCCTTATACAGGATCCTGCCGCAATAGTCCGTGAAGCGTCGGTGCTGGCCATGGGACGCGTGAAACTCACAGCTTCTGATGAAGTGGTTGGCCTGTTGGCACAGGCGCTGGAGGATTCTGCCGAATCGGTTCGACAGGCGGCAGTTGTGGCGATCGGTGAGATCGAACCAGATTCTCGATTGCTGCAGCCTGTTGTAGGGCTACTGCGATCTCCGGATGTGATGATTAGGAGAACGGCGGTGCGGGCATTGCTGCAAGGCGACTCAAGACAATCGGTTCCTGCGCTCGTCGCAGCAGGACATGACTCTGATGCGGAGGTTCGCCAGGGAATCGTGGCTGCGGTTGGTGAATGGGGTGGGGCAGCGGTCTTCCCTTGGCTCAGAGAGCGGTTAGCCCAAGATCCCTCGCCTGGGGTACGAGCAGAGGCTGCCTATCGTCTGGGGATGCTCAGTGATCCTGATACGACGGCCGCGCTTGAAACGGCAGGCGCAAAGGATATTGACAGCGGAGTGCGACGCTGGGCAAAACGGGGAATTTAGGATACTAGGCGGGAACGATTCAATGCCTCGACGAGTTCGACAAGCTCTTTGCGGGCCTTTTCATCGATGTGGGTAAATTGGACGCCCATCCCGGGGAAGAGCAGATGCCGTTCAGGCTTGTTGCGGGTCCAGGCGACCTTTGCGAGGGCCTTGTGTTTTTCCCAAGGACGATCGGGCAGCGCAAACTCGACGGCCAGCTCGGTCCCAGGAGCCAGCGGGGCGCTGCTTTCGATGAACAGTCCGCCTGAACCGATGCCGCCGGTTAAGCTATCAAACTGTTTGCCTTCCGGGGTCGTGTAGCGAACCTTCACGGCGAGCGGGGCTCTCGGATGAGAGCGCGCATGAGCGAATCGCACGTCGTCGTCGCTGGCAAGAATCTGTTCAATGACCGCTCCCCACGACAAGGCGCCGAGCAGTTCACCCGTAGCACTGTGAAGCGTGACCACTTCCTGGTCGACATTCATTTCAAGGACTTTGCCATCCTGCCCTTCCGTCGTGATCACAGGAAACTTCATGGTCAGGTCCTTATATCGAATGCAGGACGGTTCGGTGGCAGATGGATAGTCACTAGGCCGGCTGCCCGACGGTCTGGAGGGATTTTACCAGTTCGAGCACGCGGTTACGGATATCGGGGTTAATCTCCGTAAAGCGTACCCCCATGCCAGGGCTAAACGTATATTGGTCTGCTTTAGGGCACACCCATGCGACGATCCCTTTTGCCGGCAACCATTCTGGTGGCTGTTCTGGCAGCGAAAATTCAAGCGCAAGCTTAGTGCCCACCGGTAGAGGGCTTAGGCTTTCGATAAAGAGCCCGCCTCCACCGATGCCGCCCGCACGACTTTCAAACTCTCGACCTTCCGGGGTTGTGTATTTGACACGAAAGGTGAGTGTCACGCGCGGCTCATTCCTGGTTTCTCGGCTCGCCGGGGGCTTACGATAGGCCAGAATCTGGTCAATGACGAAGTCCCAGGACAGGTTGCCCATAGGTTCTCCGTTGATCCCCAGAAGGGTGATCACTTCGCGGGTTGCATCAAGGTCGAGGGCTTTCCCTTTGTGTCGAAGGCTTGAAGACACGGGATATTTCACACGTCCTCCACGTTCAATCTGTACCGCAAGTATAGCGCAGCATTTCATCTTGTCGAGGAAAAGCGCAGTGTCATGAGCATTGCCACAAGTTTGGGGTGGGAAGCAGGGGTAGAGAGCTGTAGGTATCCGAGAAGAGAAGATGTGAGGGATGACCCATGCCAGGATCATCCTGGCATGGGTCATCCTAGGTCGATGTCTTGTTTTTCGAGTGAAACCCTCTATAGTTATAATAGCTTAGGCGGTCTTCATATCCTTGTCTTGCTCGAAGATTCGGATGGGAGGGTGCTTGCCGAGGATGGCATCTTCGGTGATGAGGACTTCTTTAATCTGCTTCTGCGAGGGAGCATCATACATCACGTCCAGCATTACGTCTTCGAGGATGGCACGCAATCCTCGAGCGCCGGTTTTCTGGAGAAACGCTTTCCGTGCGGTCGCCCCGAGCGCGCCCTCGGTGAACTTAAGCTTCACCTTCTCAAAGGAGAGCAGTTTCTCATACTGCTTCGTGAGCGCGTTTCTCGGCTCGGTCAAGATTCGAATGAGGGCGCGTTCATCCAGCTCATCTAAGGTGGCGACAACTGGCAGCCGACCGACGAACTCCGGAATCAAGCCGTACTTGAGGAAGTCTTCCGGCTGAACTTTCGCAAACAGTTCGCCAAGTCGTATCTCGCTCCGTCCGCGAACTTCGGCTCCGAATCCCATCGCTTTCCGATTCAGGCGTTGCTCGATTATTTGTTCGAGTCCGACGAACGCTCCGCCGCAGATGAACAGGATGTTGCTCGTATTGACCTGAATAAATTCTTGGTGCGGATGCTTACGCCCGCCTTGAGGTGGCACGTTGGCGACGGTTCCCTCGATGAGTTTGAGCAGCGCCTGTTGTACCCCTTCGCCTGAGACGTCGCGGGTGATGGACGGACTGTCACTCTTGCGGCTGATTTTGTCGATTTCATCGATGTAGACGATGCCTCGCTCGGCACGTTCGACATCGTAGTCCGCGGCTTGGAGGAGCTTGAGGATGATGTTTTCCACATCTTCCCCGACGTACCCCGCTTCTGTGAGCGTGGTGGCATCGGCTAGCGTGAAGGGGACGTCCAAGTATTTCGCAAGGGTCTGTGCCAGCAGCGTTTTCCCTGTGCCTGTGGGCCCCAGCATGAGGATATTGCCCTTCTGGAGTTGCACGTCGTCGGCGTCTTTGTCCTTGGACGAGATTCGTTTGTAGTGGTTATGCACGGCCACCGAGAGAATTTTCTTGGCTCGCTCCTGTCCCACGACGTACTGATCCAAGTGGTGTTTGATTTCCACCGGCTTTTTAAGTTTCGAGGAAATCTCTTCCTTGGCCTCTTCCCAATCCTCAGCGATGATGTCGTTACAGAGGTTGACGCATTCATCGCAGATGTAGACCGTGGGTCCGGCAATCAATTTGCGGACTTCGTCGCGGCTCTTTCCACAGAACGAGCAGCGGAGATGTCGATCCATCTTATCCGGCTTCGCCATGCACCCTCCCCTGTTACTTGTCCTTGGCCGTGTCTTTACCTGTGTCGCCACTGACGGCCTTGAGCAGCTTCGGTGGCCGGGTGATGACTTCGTCGATGAGACCGTACCGCTTGGCTTCTTCTGCCGACATGAAGTAGTCCCGCTCGGTGTCCTGGGATATCTTCTCCAACGGCTGGCCGGTATGTTTGGCCATGATTTCATTGAGTCGTTCGCGGATCTTCAAGATCTCTCTGGCATGAATGTCGATTTCAGTGGCCTGCCCCTGGAACCCGCCCATGGGCTGGTGAATCATCACCCTCGCGTTCGGCAGGGCGAATCGCTTGCCCTTGGTTCCAGCGGTGAGGAGAAAAGCCCCCATGCTGGCGGCCTGGCCAAGGCAGATGGTGTTGATCGGGGGCTTCACATACTGCATGGTGTCATAAATGCCCAATCCAGCCGTGACGCTTCCCCCGGGAGAGTTGACATAGAGATTGATGTCCTTTTCAGGGTCTTCTGCCTCAAGGAACAAGAGCTGGGCAATAACCAGGTTGGCAAAGATGTCGTCGATCGGCGCACCGAGGAAGATGATCCGGTCTTTCAGGAGCCGAGAGTAAATGTCGTAGGCGCGTTCGCCTCGATTCGTCGTTTCAATGACAATGGGAACTAGCATGCATGTCGTTCCTTTCCGCTTACAGCCTGTTGAAGCCGAGGTTCAAGGCCGGTCCTGCGCCTCGGCGCTATCCTTGAATCACCGAGTTGCGGTACACAAAATCTAACGCTTTATCCGCCAACGTTCTGTGGCGTAACTCATCGATGGACTCTTGTCCACCGGCTTTGATCATCTTGACCAGATCGGCCGCCGGCATTTTGAGATCCGACGCCAACCGCATGATCTCGGCGTTGAGATCGTCCTGCGTGACCGTCAACCCTTCTTTCTCCGCGATCGTTTCTAACACGAGGCCGAGCTTCACGCGGCGTGACGCTTCAGTTCGATGCTCCTGGCGAAGGTGCGTGAGATCTTCCATGCCGGGCGATTCCTGGGCACCACCCTTTTGCTGTTGCTGTGCATGCTGGCGGATGATGCCCTCCAGCTCACGCTCCACCAGGGTGTCTGGGAGGTCGAAGTGGTGGGTCTCCACGAGCCGTTTGATGATCGTATCCTTATACGTGTCTTCGATCTCTCGCTTCAGCGCCTGTTCCATCCCGTTTCGCAGTTTGTCTTTGATTTCCTGGAGTGAGTTGAAGGGGCCACAATCTTTGGCAAATTCATCGTCCAGGACCGGCAGCTTTTTTTCCTTGACGGATTGAATGGTCAGCGTGAAGACCACCGTCTTGCCGGCCACGCGAGGATCGGGATGGCTGGCTGGATAGAGCTGGGGTACATTGAGTACGTCGCCTTCTTTCTTTCCTCCGACATGCGAGTCAATCTCCAAGCCTAAGACGGACGCGTGTGATCCAACCTTGTGGAGTTGACCCTCTTTCTTCGTGCCTTCCAGCGGTGCTCCATCAAGAGTGCCGCGCAGATCCAGCACGATATAGTCTCCATCTACGATGGTATGGCCAGCTGGTACGGCTTCCAGGCGTGCCTGTTGTTCGCGCAAGACTTCGAGTCCTCGGTCGAGCTGGTCGTCGGTGACGGTGCGTTTGTCGGGCTTGAGCGAAATCGGGTTCGGTGCTTTATAGTCCCGCAACTCGATGTTCGGCCTGATCTCGACAGTTGCGGTAAATATAAAGGGTTCGTCTTTCTTAATCTTGGCCCGGTCCAACGGGGGAATTTCGACATGGACCGGCACAATCCCCGCTTGGCGGACGGCCTTGTCGTAGAAGTCCGGCACGAGGTTTCGGATCACGTCCTCTTCCACGGTTTTGGCATAGCGTTTTTCCAACAGGGCCAATGGGGCCTTGCCAGGGCGAAATCCAGGGATATTCACCTGGCGGTTCAACTCGACGTAGGCCTTGGCAAGCCGTTGGGTCACCTCATCGGCTGGCACCTCAATCTTGAGGGCGCGTTTCATGGGTCCTAGTTCAGTCACGTCCATTTTCATAGCTGATGCGAACCCTTTTCGTTGTAAGAAGCCTTCCGCTGGCTATCGAGCCATCGCCGACTGCCATGTCGTGGTCTGGTGCGAGAGGGGGGACTTGAACCCCCACGGTCACCCACGAGATCCTAAGTCTCGCGCGTCTGCCAGTTCCGCCACTCTCGCACGGTGGGGTCTATTAGAAGATGACTCCAGCATGATGAGCACATACACGAAATTACATGTTCCTGTGGGTATTTTGTACCGTTGGAGGTATCTCACTGTCAACCCATACTCCTGCGGGGTGGACGTGTGTTCACTTGGTTGCCTATGTGACGGTTAGCCTCCATTTCTTCGACGATAGATCTGGCAAGACAGAAATACCGCTGGGTGAGGCTAGGAGGAACCTGTGATCAAGAGTTATAGGACACGCCTCGGTATGGCCCACCATTGTAAACGCCATCACAGGGCCACATTATGTCTACGGTAGCCTCAACCTCCGATGACGGGTATAATCAGGTCGCCTGCGTCATTCATTGCCAGCATACCGGTGAGGAGGTGCATGATGCGTGTTGCGCTACTGCTCTCAACTCTGGCCTTTAGTCTTGTGGCATTTCCTTCTCCTCCTTCATGGGCCTACCGGGACTATTTTACGCCGGAGCAGAAAGTGCTGCTGGAGAAGATTCAAACCGTGCGTATCGAGGCGATTGCACTGGCAGACAAGGGAGCCGTTGATGCCGCGCCGATTGCCGAGCTTGTCGCACGCCGGATGGGTGAATTGGGATACACGGTCGTGCGAGAGACGGGGAAGCCCCATGACGCGGTAGTCAAAGTCAAATGTGAACAGCGAAAAACCTGGGAAGGCACGACTTCTGCTGGAGGGGATGCGGATTTGCCCGATGCCCCGTCTCGATTGTGGAAAGGCCCTGCCTGCCAGATGACCTATCTTCTCGGTAGTATGAAAATCAAATGGCAGAAAGAGGTCCGAACCGAGTTTGAAGATGCGGGACAAGCCGCGCAATCGGCCAACGCGGGAGATCCGGGAACCTATGCCATGGGCAAATTGAGGGACATGCTCGAGACATACGATTTTCCCTTGTTGCTGGCCGCTGAATGGGGTCAGCCGGAGCGGCTCTTGAAGTTGCTCGATCGATCCGACACGCCGCAGGCCAGAAAAGTAAAAATTATTTCTCTCTTAGGCGAGATGCAAGCCGACGAGGCCTTGCCGAAGCTGAAAGAGGTGCTCAGGGATCGTGATCTGGCGAAGCAAGCGATTGGGGCGATGAGCCATCTCGGCAAAGAGGGCATTCCGCTGTTTGTTGAGATCATGAATACGTCACCGGACCTCGAGGTGCAAGCCGCAGCAGCCAAGGGGTTGGGCCAACTCGGCGGATTGCATGGGGATGCCTCAGTCGTGCCGCCGTTGCTGGCCAAACTGAAGGATCCGAAGACCGACTGGTCAGTACTCACGGAAGTCGCCTGGGCTCTGGGTAAGATCCCTGATAAACGATCGATCCAGCCGCTCTACGATCTCGACAAGAAGCTCTCAGCCATGCGCGATCCGGAGAACGTGCGGTTGCAGAAGCTCAAAGCAGCAGTGTACTGGTCGATCAAACAGTGCGATACGTGGGATCAGTTCAGCTGAGAGGGGGATGGAGGCTGATGATCTTCTGTGCTCGCGCAACGCGCGGCTTCCGAAGGCCCTCGTTGGACGCGCACACGTTGGAAACCGCCAGGCCGCCCCTCCGATATTAGGGAAAAGAGTAAGGAAGCGGAGCAGCAGGGCACCCACGTTGGTCCTGTGCTCCCGGACCGCGCGCCCTCAGAAGGGCCTCGTTCGACGGCCGCACGTTGACCAACATGGGTGCCCTTCCAGGAGAGAAAAATAAACGAGCTTGGAAGGGCCATTGATAGATAGGAGAATGTGCTCGTTCGATGCGCGCTGAGGAGGGGATGGAGGCTGAGGTCGAGGTTGAGGTTGAGAAAAGATCAGACGCTTCTACTCTCAACCTGAGCTTCAACCTTCTTCGTGCCGGCGGACGTTTTCACCATCCTGTTAGGCGACGGCATCAAGGCCACGCTCTTGTACCAGGTGCAGCAACTTGAGGGCGGTGCCCGTCGGACGCTTTTGGCCGATCTCCCACTTCTGCACCGTCGAAACGCTCGTGTTCAGGAGACGGGCGAACACCGCCTGGCTGACCCGTGAGGACTCGCGGATGTGTTTGATTTGCTTCGGCTTCAGCGGAGGAACCGGAGGCAAGCACAGGCGGTTGAGTTCCTGCAGCGTAATCTGATCCATCACGCCCGCCTTATGGAGTCCCTGCGCCGTGTCTCGGACAGCTTTAAGAATCGCCGATTTAGTTTTTCGCATCGCAATGCATCTCCATAGCCGCCTACTCAGTCTGTTGGATGATTCCTCTTCCTCTGATAGTGGGCCGCCACTTTCATTCGATTGCCGCACAGCTGCATGCTGCACCAATTGCGCGTGTGATTTTTGGTCGTATCGTGAAAATAGAGGATGCAGGCCGGACTCCCGCACTTTCTGACCAGGGACAACGTGCCTGAACAGAGCAAGTCGCTCGCAGCCTCGGCGAGAGAGACCAGCATGCCGTCCTTCTGCGTGGCCTGCGATTGAAATTGTCGCTCAAAGCGTCCCTTTGTGTGCACCAGTTGTGAGTAGCCGGGGTATCGGGACAGTATGTGGTTGATGGATGCGACCACCGAGTCAGGAATAGACTTGCCTGCGACGATTCGGGCAACCATGTCCCGCAACGTTCTGCGGAACATTACACCTTGCTCAAACAGTTGTTCCTGATCCTTGTGACTCCATTGGGTCATGATCGCGACGGCGTGGGTTTGATCCATCATATGTGCCTGAACGAGCCAAGCGGCAAGATCCTCGCACCCACCTAACAGGTCTGTCGGATTTCCCTGCACGA
>JAYTTD010000010.1:0-36605 GCA_043745235.1 Nitrospira sp.
CCAGAATCCCCGCATCTTCACGTGGACCGCGTCCGTGGAGAGCATTTTGACCAAAGTCTCCAAATGTAAAGAAGCGTTGGACTCACTACACTAGCGGCTCTGGGGTACGGCGATAGTGATGCACGAATTCAACACGCGGCCTGTACTGTACGCTGGCTGGTCTCGAAACTGCAAGAAAGCCGGTGAAGGCTTTTCCCTACGCCTGGCCTGTGTTTTTCTGGTTGACAGCTTCGGAGCGCTTGGATAGACTCCCGCTGGTTTTCGCCGCTTCCAGCGACACGACTATTCGTTGATGAATATTCACTGAGTCTGAGCGGAGTCAAGAGGGGCGAGTTCACGGCATTTCACCATCTTCGTTCTTTAAGGAGGTTACTCGTATGGCTAAAGCAATGACCAAGTCGCAGATCGCTGATCACCTGGCCCTGAAGACCGGGTTGACCAAGAAAGCGTCCGTCCAGCTCATGGACGACTTCGCTGCCTTGGCCTACAAGGAAGCAAAGAATGTCTTTGTGATACCTGGGATCGGGAAGCTCGTATTGGCGAACCGCAAGGCCCGCATGGGACGGAATCCACAGACCGGCGAGGCCATCAAGATTCCAGCCAAGCGTGTGGTCAAGTTCCGAGTGGCCAAAGCCGCCAAGGATGCGATCCTCGGGAAGAAGTAATCGGAAATCATCCGGCGCCGATCGTATGTGACGCGCCTTCTTTTGGCCTCGTTTGCGCCAATGAAGAACCACAGAGCCGGCTCCCCGAGAGGGGAGCCGGCTCTGCAATTTTGTGATCTTGTTACATGGATGGACCGAGCCCGGTTCCGCCCATGCCGTCATGCCCCACCAGCCGGATCGCGTCGCCGTTCTGAACTAATGAGTCCTCGCTGGCGATCTTCTTGTTGATGGTCACCAGCACCTTCTTCTCGCGAATGAGTTGGAGAAGATGGCGCAACTGAATGCCTTGCCGCTGGATCACCTGGCGGACGGACATGGGGGACGGAACGTCACAGGCGAGGTCCCGTTCGCCATCGGCGGTTTGAAGTTGACCCATCAAAGAAATGGTAATCATGATCGGACACTCCTAAATTGAGTGAAGCAGGTTGAGGTCGAGGCCAAGGTTGAGCAATGATCTGACTTTTCTCATCTCAGCCTTCGCCTCAGCTGTAACCGTTCTCTAACGCTGGCTGACTTTTTCAGCACCCTGTTAGTCGGGCCATTCGTCTGGGCGGCTGGGGCAGTATGCCCGTTGACTCCATGTCAGTCGCCATCGATAATGCTCAGCCATGCCGTCGTTGGATATCCAGAATCCCGGGATGCCGGATTTGCAATTTGTCCTGTTCGTGTCAGCCCTCTGCACGGCTGATCTCAGGACACTCAATGTTCCGACGGAACTCCGAGCCACACTTTTTGACCGCTGTTGGGCGCTCATCGATACGGAGGCGCCACCGACTGATCCCAAGGAGCGTGTGCTCAATCTTCGCGAGGGCACGGAGTTGACGCTGGAAGCCTGTCTGTCCACGATTCGCTCGTTGCTGACAGACGCAGGCATTCATATTCTCATCTGGGACCATCCGGTGAGTGAACCGACCCAGGAAAGCACGCCAGCCGCGAAGCCGTTGATCGATCGGCTTGGACAATTGTACCCCGATCCTCCTGAGATCGTCGATCCCGAAAAGCCGGCGCCGGGTTAGCCTAGCGAGATAGGCGGGGCTGGCGGGAAGGGCACGACGAGCGAAGGTTCGGAGTTTTCAGAACTTCGAACCCAGAATTTCGAACTTCGAATCGCGCCTGTCTCGCTTGGCTTGCCCGGCACGGGCATGAGAACCGGTGCGAATGAGCAACAGACAAGAGGAGAAAGCGGAACATCGTGCGGGTTACGACAACCAATATCATAGGTGTATTGCTGATTGAACCAGATGTCTTCCGCGATCCACGGGGGCTCTTTCTCGAAACGTACCATGCACGTCGGTACGCGGACGCCGGCATTCCCGGCCCCTTTGTTCAGGACAACTACTCACAGTCTCTGCGGGGCACGCTGCGCGGGCTTCACTATCAAGAGCCGCACGCCCAGGGGAAGCTCGTGATGGTGACAGATGGAACGGTCTACGATGTCGTGGTGGATATCCGAAAGGGGTCGCCGAGCTTTGGCCGGTGGTATGGAGCCGAACTCTCGTCGGAGAATCGGCATCAAGTCTATGTGCCGCCCGGTTGTGCGCATGGGTTCTGCGTGACCAGTGACCGCGCCTCGTTCCTGTATAAGTGCACGGACTATTATGCGCCGAGCGAGGAGCGGGGCATCATCTGGAACGATCCGGCCCTCGCCATTCCCTGGCCGGTTGCGACCCCGATCTTGTCAGCCAAGGACTGCCTCTACACATCCTTGGCTGAGATAGAGTCGGAGTTGCCACGGTATCGACCGGTCGGATGACGATCCGGAGCAATCCATTCATCTCACGTGGATGGCTATGTTAATCACCGAGGGCATAGTGGTAAGATCCCACTGACGGTGACGGCACGATTTCTTAGCATAGGGAGGAAGGCACCATGGGGAACAGTTTAAAAGGGACCAAGAGCCACGAGAATCTCAAGGGCGCATTTGCCGGCGAATCCCAGGCCAATCGGCGCTATCTCTATTTCGCCAGGCGGGCGGACATTGAGGGTTTCCCTGATATTGGAGGCTTGTTCCGCGATACGTCTGAGGCAGAAACAGGCCACGCATTCGGGCACATGGATTTCTTGAAGGAAGTCGGGGATCCGGCGACCGGGGTGCCGATCGGCAATACCGAAGCCAATCTGAAGTCGGCGATCGAAGGTGAAACCTACGAGTACACCCAGATGTACCCTGGTATGGCTAAAACGGCTCGGGACGAGGGATTCGCGGAACTCGCTGAATGGTTCGAGACGCTTGCGAAGGCGGAGCGGTCCCATGCGAATCGTTTCACGAAGGGGCTCGATAGCCTGAAGCAGCCTTAGATCTATTCTCGTCTGATATCACAAAGGGTGAGCTGGGGTGCCCCAGCTCACCCTTTGTGTTTTCCGATCTTGTATTCGCAGGACTTCACAGGAGACAATGGTGACTGTGAATGGTCTGAGCTTGATCAACCCCATCGATCCCGCGCGGCTCCTGAAAGAGACGCAGCGCATCTATGAAGTCTGCGATGGCTGCCGGCGCTGCTTCAATTTGTGTCCATCGTTCAACACGCTGCTCGACGGCATCGACCGTTATGAGGGGGACGTCGCGAAGCTCACACACGCCGACCACCACCGGGTTGTCGATGAGTGCTATTACTGTAAGCTCTGTTACAACCACTGTCCCTATACGCCGCCGCATCAGTATGCCCTCGATTTTCCCCGTTTGATGATTGCGTGGAAAAAGCACCTGGCCGCGACGCGTGGAGTGAGCTGGCGTGATCGGTTGTTGATCAAGACGGATCTGATTGGTACTCTCGGGAGTCTGGTGGCGCCGATTGCCAATTGGGTAATGGGCGGTCGGTTCCTTCGGAGGTTGATGGAATCGTGGGGCGGCCTGCATCGGGATCGACAGGTCCTACCCTTTTCTCCAGAGACGTTTACCCGTTGGTGGGAGCGTCGAGGGACGGCACAGGTTCCTGCCTCCGCGCCGCGGAAGGTCGCGCTCTTTGGGAGCTGCTTGATCAATTATCAAGCAACCGATATCGGCAAAGCGACGATTCAAGTCCTTGAAAAGAACAACGTGCATGTCGTAATTCCCGAACAGCGTTGTTGCGGCATGCCCTCGTTCGATATCGGCGATACAGCGGCGATTCAGCAGGCTGCCTCGGCGAATGTCGCGTCGTTTTTGCCATGGGTGGAGAAAGGCTACGAAATTGTTGTGCCGGTGCCCAGTTGCAGCTTGATGTGGAAGCGGGAGTACCCCGAGGTCGTCGGTGGCCCTGAGGCGCGGCGCGTGGCGGAACGGACGTTCGATGTCTGTGAATATCTCATGAAGTTGAAGCGGGAAGGCACTCTGGCCACTGATTTTCAGCAGAAGCCCGGGCGAGTGGCCTACCAGGTTCCCTGCCATCTGCGGGACCAGAACATCGGATTTAAATCCAAGGAACTGATGGAGTGCGCCGGGGCGCAGGTCGAGGTGATTGAGAAGTGCTCCGGCCACGATGGCTCATGGTCCGCTAAGATGGAGTTCTTCCCCCTCTCGATGCTGATCGCGCAGAAGGCCGTTCGAGTGATTGAACAGGCTCCGGCGGATCTAGTCGCCTCCGATTGCCCGCTGGCGGGATTGCAGTTGGATCAGGCCGGCGCCATGGCCCATGCCGGAGGCAGGCCGACGCAGCATCCGATTCAAATCGTGCGCGATGCCTATGGGTTGCGATCGTGAAGCTCTTGACTCCCCAAGACCTCTTGCCCGTGGCAGCGTATGAACAGCAGCGGGAGCAGTTCCGCTCGCAGATCATCGCGCTCAAGCAGCGGCGCCGTATTTCCGTTGGGCCGCTCGTCACGCTCGTGTTCGAAAATCGTGAGACGTTGCGGTTTCAGACCCAGGAAATGATTCGGGTTGAGCTTATTCTCGATCCCCACAAAGTCCAGGAAGAATTGGACGTCTATAATGCCCTTATGCCGGGGTCCGGTGAGTTGAGCGCCACCTTACTGATTGAGATTACGGAACAGGATAGGATGAAAGAGTGGCTCGATGTGTTCATGGGACTCGATCACGGCGAAACCGTCGCGATCCATGCCGGGACCGAGCAGGTCTTCGGGCTGTTCGAGGGCGGCCACAGCCATGAAACGAAAATCAGCGCGGTGCACTTCGTCCGATTCCGTCCGACCGCGTCGATGACCGCTGCGTTTGCCGATTTGCGCCAGTCAGTTATGCTGACGGTGCACCATCACGCGTACCACGCAGAGGCGCTTGTTCCTGGGAGCATGCGCGAAGAATGGCTCAAAGATCTGAGGTAGCATGGCATCTGTCTTACTGACGAAACGTATCGAGTTTGCGGCGGCGCATCGCTATATCAAGGCTGAATGGGATGAGGCGAAGAATCGTGCCGTGTTCGGCTTCTGTTACAACCCGCCGGCGCACGGACATAACTACATGGTCGAGGTGACGGTCGTAGGCGAGGTCGATCCGAAGACCGGCATGGTGGTGAATCTCTTCGATTTGAAGCGCATCTTGCTCCAGGTGCTCGAAGAGTTCGACCATAAGAATTTGAACCTGGATATGCCCTACTTCGAGGGCCGGATTCCCACGTCGGAAAATCTTGCCCGTGTTCTCTGGAGCAAGCTGGATACGCAAAAATCCATCGGTACGCTCCACGCGATTCGGTTGTACGAGGACGAAGATTTGTATGCGGATGTCACGGCGGAGGCCGGGCTCGACGTGGCCAGCGTCACGCGGCGGTACTCATTCACGGCGGTGCAGGGTGGCAGGCCAGGCCCCGAGTGGGATTGCTTCGTGACGGTCCATGGCGCCATCAATCCCGTGACCGGTATGGTGACGGATATCGGCGCCCTCAACCGGTTGGTCCAGGAAAAGGTGGTGCAGACGTTCGATCGGCACGACCTGCATCAGGCCCTCGGGACGCAGACCGTGACCGGCGAGCAGCTGGCCGAACACATCTGGAATCAACTGGTCCCTGCTCTCTCATCGGGAAGACTGTCGAATGTTCGTCTCGTTCAGTCTCGGGATCTGTCCTTCGAATACGCAGGCTAGCAGGATCTGTCCGGTTTCTCTGGTTAGCTGGTTTTTCTGGTTTCTTTCGTTCTTTGAACTAAGCCAATTCAACAAGCAAGACAAACCAAATAAACAAGAACTGCGTATGTTCAGTACGGGTGTTCTATGAATACAGGTCTGATCTATGCGTTGCTGATGGTGTGCCTCTCCTGGACGGGGGTGGCCTGGTCTGCCGAGGAAGGGGAGGCGATCGAAAAGACCATCAAGGAAGCCGCCATGGCAGCCGCGATCTTTTCCGAAACCAAAGACAAGCAAGCGGTGTTGAAACTATACACCAAGGACTACGTCGGCATTCAGGATGGCGAGACGGAGACGCGGGACGCAATCGAGAAGTGGCTATCGGACTATGAATCTGAACTCAACAAGGGAAGCACCCTGCGCTTTATCAGCGCCGTGTCGAACCTGCAGGTTCGGATACCAGGCCCAGCGGCTTGGGCTACCTACGACTATGTGTTTCAGGCGATCAGGAAAGGCGAACTCGAAGGGCAGGACTCCGGGCAATGCACCACGCTCCTGCGCAAGGAAGGCTCGACCTGGCTCATTCAGCACGAGCACTGTTCCAAGGCGCGATCGATGAAATAATATTCTGTCTCTGAGCCGCCTCTCTGAGCCCGGTGGCCCCTCGCACCCTTGCCGCCGGAGCGATCCTCGGGAGATCGGCCGGGCAGAAATGTTGGAGAAAATATGAGACCAAATAAGTCAAGTTGGATGCCAAGGCTGTTGGTTCAGTGTAGAACGCGTTTCCTCCCGCTATATTTCTTCGTCCTAGCTTTCTCATCGGCATGCTCCTTCAATCAGCCCGTCGCTGAGCAGCTACCGACTCAGTATGACAAATGGGGCTGCACAATACCCCCTACTGTAGTAGCGCTAAACAAACAGGGCTTGAACATCGAAGCGATCAGCATCATGGATGTGGCGGTGGGAAAGATCGATTATCGAAGCACCCCTGAGCTCCAAGTTCTTCTTGAGAAACACTCTTCTAATTCTATGGTCGCAGAGTATCTCTCATGTGGTGCAATTGCTAGAGGTGAAGTTGACAAGAACAATCCTGAACAAGTCTATCATCTGAAAAAGTTCCTTCACTTCATGGGTACAGGTCCTAAGCCGGACGAGGTTAGTAACTGGCACAGAGAAAACCCTCTCCCCCAAAGCTCACAAAATCGGCAAGGGGCGTCGTCCCAAGAACGTCTTGTTTGCGTTAAGCAAGTCGAAGGGGGTTATGAGCTTCGCGACAGTATCGAGAAGGAGTATCGAAAACATAGGCGTGATATGAGTTTTGATACCGTTCAAGATCAGCTAGTGGGAAAATGGAATCAGCAATGGCATATTTGGGTATCAGTCACCGAGCAGATGCTTTCAAGTGTTGGGGGTGCTCGGGCCGTTGGGAGATTTCGTACAGCACTAATTACTCCATTTGTTAGGGCTAATGAGAGTAACAAGTGGACTGGAATAGACAATAGTCTTAAGGGGAAAATTCGAGGGCTTGAGGAGATTTGTGATCGACTCTCATAACTTCAAGGGAAAGATTGTTGCCGCCACATCTTTCAGGTGTGATCTACAGGGATTCAGGGGGTGACCTACCGGAAGACTCCTTTCTAGTTCTTTTAGCGGGTAGCCTGGTTGATCTCACAGTGCGCGGGTCGAACGAGCGCAGCTGTATCGTGCGCGTTCCGCGAGCACAGTCGAGCTGTCCGCCATTTTTCTACTTGAGTAAGTGATCCGCGATCAGTGCAGCAAGTTCAGCCGGCTCGACGACACCTTCGCGTGTGAGCAGCAGCTTGCCATGGGAAAAGAAATGCGTGGTGGGGTAGGTCTCGAAGGTATGGCTCTTCTTAATCTCGCGGCAACGGCCTGGGATATGCATCTTGGCCTTACCGACTTTCACATCGGGAAACTTGGCGGCGGTCTCTACTAGAATCGGGTCGTAGGCAATGCAGGGTTCGCAGGTCGCTAAGCCATAGGCGACGATCGACGCGGGCGCGTCGGTGAACTCCTTGTAATTTTCGTCTCTGGCGTCTTCGACCGTACCAGCCATAAGCCATTCCTGAAGACTGAGCGAGGACTGAGCGGAGGGCCCTACTCAGCCCTCAGCACTCAGTCCTCAGCACTGCTTCCTAGCTGAGCTTCGCGAGGGCTGCGAGGATGTCCTTGTCTTCCCGCGCTACCTTGATTTCCTGCACCTTCGCATAGGCGACCTTGCCGCTCTTGTCCACGATGACGGTCGCACGCTTCGAGCAGTTCAACGGCTCAAAGTAGAGGCCGTAGCCCTTTGCCGTGGTCCGATGCACATCCGACAGCAGCCGATGCTTGAGGTCCATGGAATCAGCCCACGCCTTGTGCGAAAAGAAGCTGTCGCAACTGACGCCGAACAGTTCCGCGTTGGCCGATTGAAATTTGGGGAAGTCGTCGGTCAAACACTTGTTCTCGCCTTGACAGACTGGGCTCCAGTCCAGTGGATAGAAACAAAGGACTACATTTTTCTTGCCACGGTAGTCGCTCAGCTTCACGTCCTGCTGGTCCTGATCCTTTAAGTTAAAATCCGGCGCAGTATCGCCCACCTTGATTTCTGCTGCTACGTCACTCATCGGTATGCCTCCTTCATGGGGTTTAGTCTAGCCTCTGACACAATCGTCTGTATTTTTTACCGTGTGGCTTGAATCCCTGTCAACGGTCTTGAAGACCTAGCAGGATGCTGAACAAGTTTGCCAGCGGAAGAAGGCTGTTATTTGGTTTATCTCGTTTGTTTGGTTTTTTGTTGAACGAAACTAACTAGATGAACCAAATCAACTAGATGGCAACAGGCGAATTTCACGGAAACTCAGCATGCGTCCGGCTGGTGCGGCGGTGCGGTGATTAGCAATCGCCACGCTTTGACCCACGGGTCCTACACGGATGTGACTTCCGACTTTTGGTGACTGCCCGACCCTGGTCAATTCGTCTGCTGTTTCTCCGAGGAGATCGCGGATAGGCTGGTCCGGGAGACCAGTGGCGAGAAACATCTCGAGTTCATCTACTCCAAACTTGCTGAGGCCGAGGGTATAGCGCCAACTCCGGCGGTTCGGCTCATCCTCGCCCTGGATGATCGGGATGTGATCGCTGACGATGAAGCGGGTGAGGGGACGATCTTGCCAATCTGACGGATTCACGTACTGGTTGGTGGTGATATCATAGGCCGTGCCTTGCGTGAGAAGTGTGAGACCCCGCGCGAGTCGAGCGGCAAACAGAACGGTGTCCGGCATATCGCGCGGTGGCATAAGGGATGGCGCGATGGCCCCGACATGCTCATGCTCCCACGCCAGTTTTTCCTTCAGGCCTTCGATTTGGGAGGTTGGGAGTGGTATCACGATGTGAGACGTCCATGGCCCATGGGCCGCATGCCAGGATTCCGTCGCCTGCTCGTCGGCGCGCAGCGTCAACGGCCCACCGTATTCGAGATCGTACCAGGTCTTGAGCTCTTCGGGAGCCGGCACCGTTCCCCGATAGCCGACGAAGTAGAGCGGGGGGCGCCGGGCGGAAGGTTTGGGGGTTTTCTTCCTGATCCTCATCGCTATGGGGAGGCTATTTGACGGACTTGCGGGCCTTGCGGCGGTCATCCGGGTTGAGGAGCCGTTTGCGGATACGCAGACTCTTCGGGGTGACCTCAACCAGTTCATCCGGACCGATATATTCAAGTGCGAACTCCAAGCCCATTTCCCGTGGCGGGGTAAGGACCAACGCTTCATCGGTCCCTGACGCTCGCATGTTGGACAGGTGCTTTTCTTTACAGACGTTGACATCCATGTCTTCGTCACGGCTGTTCTCGCCGACGACCATCCCGCGATAAACCTCCACGACAGGGCCGATAAACATGGTGCCCCGTTCTTGAGTCATGAAGATGGCATAGCCGGTACTGGTTCCGTCTTCGTGTGCGACGAGTGACCCGTGTGTCGCCACCGTGAGGTCTCGCTGCTCCATCGGTTCGTACGCGACGAACACATGGTGCATGATAATGGTGCCCCGAGTCTTGGCGACCAAGAGGTTTTTGAGCCCCATGATGCCGCGGGTGGGGATATGGTACTCCAGGTGCATTTCGCTCGGGCCGGCATCGGAATGGATGAGTCGCATGTGGCGCAACTCGCCGCGGCGTTTGCCGAGCTCTTCAATCACGGCACCCTGATAGGTTTCAGGTACCTGGATGGTCAGTTCTTCATAGGGTTCGAGGACCTTGTCTCCATCCCGGTGGACGATCACTTCCGGTTGCGAGACTTGCAGCTCGTATCCTTCCCGGCGCATTTGTTCGATCAAGACGCCGAGATGCAGTTCGCCGCGGCCGGCCACGAGGAACTTATCCGCACTATCCGTTTCTTGCGCGCGCAACGACACGTTGGTTTCGAGTTCTTTGAAGAGTCGATCGCGCAGATGTCGCGAGGTCAGGTACTTGCCTTCACGTCCGGCGAAGGGGCTATTGTTCACGGAGAAGGTCATTTGGACGGTTGGCTCGTCGACCGTGACTCGGGTCAATGCGACCGGATGTTCCGCGTCGGCAATCGTATCGCCGATGCTCACTTCGTCCAGCCCGGCCACCGCGACGATTTCTCCCGCCTCGGCCCGTTCCATATCCGTCCGTTCAAGGCCGGAGTAGACTGCGAGGTCTGATACTTTTCCAGGGAACTGCGCGCCATCCTTTCCGATCACGACCACATTCTGCCGACGGGCGATCGAACCGGATTGAATCTTGCCTACGCCCATCTTGCCTTTGTAGAGGTCCTGAATCAACGAGAGAACCAGGATCTGGAGCGGCGCGTCGGCGTTGATGGCCGGTGCGGGGATCTTGTCCAGTACGGTGTCGAGGAGCGCGGTAATGTCTGTGCCGGGTTTGTTTATGTCGAGCGTCGCGGTGCCTTTGATCGCTGCCGTGTAGACGATCGGGAAATCGAGCTGCTCATCCGTCGCACCAAGATGCACAAACAAGTCGAAGGTCCGATTGACCACGTCATCGATCACGGCGTCAGGCCGGTCGATCTTGTTGATGACCACGATGGCCTTATGGCCGAGCGCTAACGCCTTCCGCAACACGAAGGTCGTCTGCGGCATGGGGCCCTCTTTCGCGTCGATCAAGATGAGGACGCCATCCACCATGCGCAGGGTCCGTTCGACTTCACCGCCGAAATCGGCGTGGCCCGGCGTATCGACGATATTGATCTTCACGCCCTTGTAGGTCACGCTGGCGTTTTTGGCCCGGATGGTGATCCCGCGCTCACGCTCCTGGTCCATCGAGTCCATGATTCGTTCGCCCATATCGTCGATTTTGCGATGGACATGGGTCTGTCGGAGCACGGCATCGACGAGTGTCGTCTTGCCATGGTCGACGTGGGCGATGATGGCGATATTCCGGATATCGCTCCGGCGCTCATGGGGCTCAAGTTGGGTAGTCACGGGAGATTCCGATGTGGCCGTCTGATCCATAGATATTGCTGCATGCTCCAAAAAAAAGACGCCCAGGAGTCCAGGCGCCGGATATCAGTATATCCGAAGCATCTCCTGTCTACAAGCGGATATATTGTCGACAGTTGCACCGCGCGCGTACAGGGATTTTCAGGGGATTGTCCTAACCATGTTGCCCAATCGGGCGTCATTCCCTTGGGCTCATCGATACAGACCGCTCAGCTGCCAGACCGATTCTGTCGGTGCATATATGCATGACCTTATGAGGGTTTTCCAGGTGAGATCAAAGCTTTGGGTGCCGGGTTGCCGCGCGGACTGTAAGTGCCGCGCTACTTCGGAAGGTTTCTTGTGCGGGTGCGACGATCTCTTTCAGGCAGCTTTATCCGATCGTTTGTGGTTGCGGGCGCGTTGCCTAGCTTTGCGGCGTGGTGGAGACGTATTTCGGCCATCCGATTCAGGTAACCCCTCAGCACCTGAAGATTCCGGAGGAGATCCTAGCACCTTTCGTATTTTCTTGAGCAACTCACCCTGGCTGTCCGATTTGATGAGGTAGTCAGTCGCACCTTCGGCAAGGGCTCTCTGGATATCAGGCGGATAACTATTGGCGCTCACCATGATGACTGGGACCTGTTGCCAATCAGAATGGCTGCGAATGACTCCCAGCAATTCAAATCCATTGACATAGGGGACGACCATGTCTAATAGGATGAGCGACGGGCAGCGTATCGTCTCGGTCAGGGCGATCGCCTGGCGTCCGTCTTTCACATGGACCACTGCGTAGCCGTCCCGTTCCAAGATGCTCTTGAGCAGATCGGCGGTATCCTGTTCGTCTTCGACAACCAGTATTGTGTTTTTCATGTGCACTCCTTTCTCTTTCGCGGACTGTAACCGTAGACTACCTCGACACGATCCAAATACGCACTCAGCACGGGGAGCTCACGCTGGATGATTGATGCGTCGCTCGACTTTGCCGCTTCTTCGATGATGGCCGCCATCTCTGTGATGCGGTCGAATCCGTAACTTCCCCCGGCACCTTTCATCCCGTGTGAGATGCTGCGTACCTTGTCGAAATCAAGCGCGGCGAGGGCCGTCTCCATCGCAGGCACTTCTTTTTTGCGGTTGGTCAGAAATTTCTGGATGAGCGGCTCAAAGGAGACATCCACATATACCAACTCTTTTCCCTGCGCAGCAGCAGTGGTGCTTAATTGAACCGTGTTCATAGCAACATCTCCGGAAACAAGGTTGTGGGTGAATGTCTTGTTGTGAAGCGCAATCGAATCATGATGCCTGTCTCTGCGGCGGTGGGTTGCAGAGTTGCTTCAGATAGCTGACTAACGCTTCTGGCTTGAATGGCTTTACCACGTAATCCTTCACGCTGAGAGAAAACGCCTCGCGGACATGCGGCTCATCGGCCACCGCAGTCAGCATCACCACTGGAATGTCGTCCCAGTCCGGTTTGGTTCGGTTCGGATCGTGTCCAGCACTTGTATGCCGTTGACATGCGGCAGCTGAATGTCCAACAAGACGAGCGTGGGCGGCGGCATCGAGCCGATTACACGCAGCGCTTCACGGCCATCGGCGGCGTGCACGACCCGGTACCCCTCTTTCCCCATGATCAGTGTGATGAGCCTCGCCGTATCTTGTTCGTCCTCGACGAGCAGCAGAGTCGGTTTGGTATCTGATGGCTGGCCGTGCATTGAGTGTCCCTCTGTCTCAGGCCGTTTATCCCGATGGCTGCTGAGCGTATTGTCCAATCGTCTGCAGCAAAGTCTGCTTCTTAATCGGTTTTGTCACATGGGCTGTGCAGCCTGCGGCCAGGCTCTTGTCTGACTCTTCTTTGAATGCGTTGGCTGTAAGGGCGACGATTGGCGTCGGTGTGCGGTGCTGCTCACGTTCCCATTGACGAATGGCCGTTGTGGCCTGGAGTCCATCCATGACCGGCATCTGGATGTCCATCAACACCAGATCGTACATTCCAGTCTGGAACTTCTGCACGGCCATGGCTCCGTTCTCTGCCATGTCCAATTGGTAGGGTGCCTCTTTCAAGAAGAGGTCGATGATATCGCGATTGTCCGCTAAGTCCTCCACCAGCAGAATCCGGCGTGAAGGGAGGAGGGACGGTTCCAGATGCGCAGCCAGCTTCTGTTGAGCAGGCGCGCACGGTGCCTGATTCAGCGCAACGGACAGTGCTTCCAACAAGCGTCTTCGGCTCAGCGGCTTATAGAGGTAGCTGGCAATGCCCAAGTTGTGGGCTTGGCGAGTGTCGTCCGCCTGAAGATCCGAGACATGCATGACCAAGGGCAATGTCGCGCAGTCCGTTCGCTTGCGAATAGCCGCCGCGAGTTCCAGCCCATTCATATCCGGCATGAGAAAATCCAGGATCGCTAGGTGCATCGGTTCGCTCAGGTGCCGGGCCTTATCCAGCGCCATCAAGGCAGCAGCTCCATCGGCCGCTTCGGTGAGCAGGACTCCTGAGCGTGATAGATGTTCACGGACGATCATCAGATTGGTGTCGTTGTCGTCCACGACGAGAATACGCCGTCCTCGAAGATCGAGGTACGGTACTGCTGGTTTGTGTTCCAACGGAAGGGCCTCGGCCATCGCCACGAAGAACGAAAAGGTGCTGCCGAGTCCTGGCGCGCTGTCCACCTTGAGGTGTCCCCCCATCAGTTCCACCAACCGCTTCGAGATATTCAATCCAAGGCCTGTTCCGCCATATTTTCGGGTCGTCGTCGAATCGACTTGGGTAAAGGGCTCAAAGATTGTCTCGCACTTGCCTTCTGGTATGCCGATGCCGGTATCAGAGACTGAGAAACGGAGCGAACCGAAAGTGGAGCGTTCGCGACTCGACTCGACCTTGAGGATGACATGCCCTGAATCAGTAAACTTGATGGCGTTGCCTATCAGATTGAGAAGCACCTGGCGCAAGCGTGTCGGGTCCCCAACGACGCAGGTGGGAACCTCCGGATGCACGAGGACAAGAAGCTCAATCTTTTTCGCTGTGGCTTGTGGAGCTGTGAGCTCAACGACCAAGTCGATGAGGTCGGGTAAGTCAAAGGCGACCGATTCCAGTGCCATATGGCCGGCTTCGATTTTCGAGAGGTCCAAGATGGCGTTGATCAGCTCCATGAGCGACGTGGCCGCTCGGCTGAACCGTCCGACATAATTCTGCTGATCGGGCGAAAGCGTCGTTTCTTGGAGCAATTCCGCCATACCCACGATCGCATTCATCGGTGTGCGGATTTCATGGCTCATGGAGGCCAGAAACTCGCTCTTGGCTCGCGTGGCGTGGACTGCTTGAATAGTCGCCATCGCCAGATCCCGATTGCGAGCTTCCAAGTCGCGTGCAGCCTTCTCCAGTTTCATTTCGGCGGTTTTCTGTTCGCTGATATCTCGGGCGACCTTGGCAAAGCCGACGACGGTGCCTGTCGTATCCTTGATGGGCGAGATACTCAGGGAGACATCGATCAGGTGCCCGTCCTGGTGTTGACGCCGGGTCTCGAAATGTTTGATACGCTCGCCGCTGAGGAGACGCGTCAGCAAATCCGTTTCTTCCATGAGGCGGTTTTGCGGCATGAGGATTGTGACGGACCTGCCGAGGATTTCCTCTGAGGTGTAGCCAAAGATAAGCTGGGCGCCGAGATTCCAACTGGTGATGTGGCCGGCCAGGCCCATGCCGATGATGGCATCGTCGGAGGATTCCACGATAGCGGCGAGGTGGCGCTGCGCCAGTAGTTCCTGTTTTTGAGCGCTGATATCGAAGTTCACACCGATCATCCGGATTGGGGTTCCCTGTTCGTCCTTTATGATCAGAGCATTGGCCTTGATCCACCGGATTGCACCGTCCGGAAGGACCAGTCTGAACTCTGTGTCGAAGGAGCTCCCCTCGACAGCGATTTGGAGCTCGGCTTCCGCCTGGAGTTTGTCATCGGGATGGAGCCGACTGGCCCAAGCGTCATAGGCTGCGGGAAAGTTGCCGACCGAATAGCCGTAGAGTTCGAACATGCGTGCGTCCCACACAAGCCTATTCTCGGGCAAGTAGTATTCCCATACGCCGATTCTTCCCGCTTCCGTAGCCATGTGTAGACGTCGGAGGGTATCGTCCAATATCTGTGCTGCCGCCGTTTGCTCCGTGACATCCTGGACAGTGCCGGCCATGCGTAGCGGGCGGCCCTCGTCATCCCGCGTGACTGTGCCGCGACAGTACACATTTCGACATTCCCCGTTGGGGCGAATAATTCTGCAATCTACCTCATATGGTTGCATGCTTGAGAACGCGTTTTCGATGGCTTGGAAGACTCTGGCACGATCGTCTGGATGCAGCGCTTCTCGGAATAGGTCGTAGGTGGGCGTGACAGCGCCAGGGGCATACCCAAAGATTCGGAACTGCTCGTCAGACCAGGACTCGATCCCTATGCTAACATCCCAGTCCCAGCTGCCGAGATGGGCCAGCGCCTGCGCCTGCGCGAATCCGTCTTGCTTGGCTTGGATCTGGGACTCTGAGATTTTCCTTTCTGTGATATCCCGACAGGCACACATGATCCACTGTTCAGGACTGGCATAATCCTGTAGCAGAGTCAGGGAGATTTCTAGGAAGACCTCACCGCCGGATTGCGTCTTTCCGCTGACCTCGCCACGCCACCGCCCCTGGATAGAGAGAATGGGAAGGTAGGACCGGCTGATCTTGTCGCTCCACATGGGGGTGTAGAGCTGCTGCCATGGTTTCCCGATCAACTCGTCGACACGGTACCCATAGAGAGCCGCATGGGCTGGATTCATGTAGGTATAGCAGCCGTCTTTGTTCAAGAATGCGAGGCCTTCCATGCTGTGATCGATCGCATGGAGCAACGCGGTTTGTGACCGCTCCGCACGAACCCTGGCCGCCAGATGTTGTTCTAGTTCGAAGTTTCGTCGACGGAGTTCAAGCAGGCTCACGACCTGTTGCCCCAAGATGCGTAAGGCCGTTATTTGTTCGGGAGTCAGCTGCCTGGGCACCTGGTCAATCACGCAGAGTGTTCCCAGCGCCTGGTGTTGCGACGTGATGAGGGGCATACCGGCATAGAACCGGATGTTCGGTGCCATCGTCACAAGCGGGTTGTCCGCAAACCGGCTATCGTTTACCGCGTCCGGAACCACTAGGATGTCGGGGGTCAAGATCGCGTGAGCGCAGAAGGCGATGTCGCGCGACGTTTCCGGCGCGTCGATGCCGACCTTGGCTTTGAACCACTGGCGGTTGGTATCGATGAGACTCACCAACGCAATGGGAGTCCCGCAAATCTGCGCGGCGAGGCGGGTCAAATCATCGAAGGCTTCTTCGGGCGGCGTATCGAGGATGGCGTAACTCTCCAACTCGACAAGGCGAGCCGCTTCATGATCAGGAATGGGCGCGATCTCCACGTCTGTAACCCTCTGGAGTTCCTATAATAATAAGCTGCTGGTGTTCACGTGCTGGCCGCCAACTGGCGATATCACGGCCATCTCTGCCAAAGATGGCCGGACTGTCTTGCAAGGTCGGTGGCCATGGAAGGACTCGTTTTCTACTACGTATTCGGTATGCAAGAGAGGAAACTTGAATACGTGCGGTCGCTTTCTTCCGCGCGGGCCTTGGAATCATGGGTATTGGCGGAGTGGGGTGAAGACCACATTGGTGTATGGACATATCGAAGCGGTGCATTGCTGTGGCTACGGTGAAGTCATTTGATCAGGGTCTTCTTGAGTTTTTGGGGGACCCGCGGTATGGTGACCACTGTCTTCTTTCCAAGAAACCGAGCCCCCTTCGAGAGCGTCACCCTACATGGCTATGATGGATCGGCCGATACAACTTCAGGACCCACCTCGCCAACTACCACCGCGCAGACCGTGGCGCTGGTGGCAGATCTCGCTCCTAGGTTTAGTGGCGGCAGGCTTGATAGGAGGGTTGGCAGTGGGTGGGGTGCTGTGGCACCTCTCGAAAGACCTTCCCGCGTTGGAGCAGTTGGGGACGTATCAGCCAAGCCTGGTGACGCAGGTCTATTCAATCGATCAGCAGCTGATCGGTCAATTTTTCATCGAGCGTCGCATCCTGACCCCGGTGGCAGACATTCCCCAACGCTTGCGCCGTGCAGTCGTCGCGGTCGAGGACGTCCGGTTCTTCGAACATCCCGGCCTCGACTACGTCGGCATGCTCCGTGCGGCCTGGACGAATGTGCGCCGAGGAGGCAAGGTCGAGGGGGCCAGCACCATTACCCAGCAGTTGGCAAGGTCGCTGTTCCTCTCCTCCGAGCGCACCTTCGACCGAAAAATTCGCGAGCTCATTCTGGCCTACAAGATGGAATTGGTTCTGACGAAGGAGCAAATTCTCGAACTGTATTTGAATCAGATTTACTTCGGACAAGGCGCGTATGGTGTCGCCTCGGCGGCTCAAACATATTTTGGGAAAGACCTCTCCGCCCTCACGGTTGGAGAATCGGCATTTCTGGCTGGCCTCCCGAAATCGCCGAACCATTATTCGCCCTTCAAGGCCTACGATCTCGCAAAAAAACGACAGGAGCATGTGCTGGCACGTATGGAAGAGGCAAAGTTCCTTACGACGGCAGAACGCGAACAAGCTGCAGCGGAGATACTTAGTTTCCGTCGTCCTGGTGTTGAACAGGCTGCGCCGTACTTTGTGGAATATGTCCGACAGTTGCTGGTCGCGAAGTATGGCGAAGCGATGGTGTACAAGGGCGGGCTCAAGGTCGTGACGACATTGAACATGGAGATGCAGAAGGCTGCCGAAGCGGCCTTTGCGGCAGGCTTGCGCGACTTGGATAAGCGCCAAGGGTGGCGTGGCCCGCTCCGTACGGTCGATGTGACTGCCCCAACCCCGCCCATTGTTGCAGGGGCGGCGACCGATCAGGCACTAAAAATAGGAGACTATCGTGAGGGGTTCGTCACCAAAATCGCAAAGGACCATTATCTGGTGCAGATCGGCACGACGCTAGCCAAACTCGCCTTTGACGATATGGCCTGGGCGAAGCGTCGTCTTACCGGGTCGGATACGGCGAAAGATGTCGTGGTTAATCTGAATCTCAAGCAAGTGCTGAAACCCGGTGATGTCATCGAGGTGATGGTGAAGCAGCTGGATCATGGAATCGTCCATGTGCAACTGGAACAGACTCCCCTCGTCGAAGGAGGGCTGATTGCGCTGGAACCAGGCAAGGGTGCCATTCGGGCCATGGTTGGAGGCTACAGTTTCGGTCGCAGCGAGTATAATCGGGCTGTGCAGGCCCACCGTCAACCCGGGTCTGCCTTCAAGCCGATCATTTATGCGACGGCCGTGAGTCAGGGGATGGGCCCCGCATCGGTGATCCTCGACGCGCCGGTTGTCTACGAGCAGGAACAGGATGAGAAAACGTGGAAGCCGGAGAACTATGGAAGAAAAATCCATGGCATGGTCAGTTTGCGTGATGCTCTCGCCCACTCGCACAACCTGGCGACGGTCCGGTTGCTGGAGAAGGTTGGCGTCAAGAGTGTCATTGAATTCGCGAAAACTGTCGGGATCACCAGTCCGCTGGCGGCGGATCTGTCGCTGGGGCTAGGCTCATCCTCCGTCGGGCTGATGGAACTGACTTCCGTCTATGGCGTGTTGCTCAACCAGGGGATCCGTGCGGAGCCGTATGCGATCCTGTTCGTGAAGGACAACGCGGGAAAGGTGCTGGAACAGACGGAGCCGCAACCACTGGAGGTGATCTCCAAAGAGACGGCGTACTTGATCACAAACATGATGGAAGACGTGATCCAAAAGGGGACAGGTCAAGCGGCCAAGGTCATCGCGAGGCCGATTGCAGGGAAAACCGGAACCACGGACGAGTTTATCAATGCGTGGTTTATCGGCGGTGCGCCGAACCTGGTCACGGGCATCTACGTTGGGTTTGACGATCGACGTTCACTCGGCGAGACGGAGTCGGGAGCGCATGCCGCGCTACCGATATGGATCAATTTTATGCAGAAAGCACTCACGCCGCTACCGGTCATGGCTTTTACTATCCCAGAAGGCGTGACGTTCGTGAAGGTCGATCCGGCGACGGGGTTGCTTGAGGACGAACAGGAGGGACAGGCGAGTACCGTCGAAATCTTTACCCAGGGCAACGAGCCGACTCAAGCGACTCAGCGCCGACAGGACTCGATTGATTTCTATAAACTCGATCAGATTCCCGAGGGAGCGCTTTAGCAGGCCGTGGAAAACCATTTCCGTACAACAGACCTTGAGAGTCTGTATGTGTGGCATTAGAGGAGCGACATCTCTGCAGGATACTCAAAAATGTTTTCTGGCGAGGCCGCAGGGAGTTTGAACGCCGAGGCGTATTGTTTCAGTACGTTGAGGTGGGCAAACGACCGAGAACGAAGTCAGAGACCTTTTTCAGCAGTCCCGTTAGTAGGTGTCTATTGTTGGGCACGTACAGACGAGATGGCGATCTCCATAGGCTTCGTCGATGCGGCTCACGCTGGGCCAGAATTTATGGTCGCGTACCCAGGGAGCAGGAAAGACAGCCTGTTCACGGCTGTAGGGTCTGTTCCATTCGCTAGCCGTTACGACTTGTGCCGTGTGGGGAGCATTTTTTAGCAGGTTATTTATGCGGGGCTGGCGGCCCTCGACGATGTCGCGCATCTCCGCATGAATCAAGATCAGCGCTTCGCAGAACCGGTCCAATTCGGCCCTCGATTCGCTCTCCGTCGGTTCGATCATGAGTGTACCCGCAACCGGGAACGAGACTGTCGGAGCATGAAACCCATAGTCCATTAACCGCTTTGCCACGTCCATCGCTTCAATTCCCGCAGTCTCCTTGAACTGACGAAGATCGAGAATGAACTCGTGCGCAACGAGCCCGGACGGTCCCGTATAGAGCACGGGGTAGTATTTCTCCAGGCGTTTGGCCATGTAGTTGGCGTTCAAGATTGCCACCTGCGTCGCCTTGGTCAAGCCGTCGCGCCCCATCAGGGCGATGTAGACCCAGGAAATCGTCACAATGCTGGGGCTCCCGTAAGGCGCCGCCGACACCGGTCCGATGGAATCGTGTCTACCCAGTTGCGTGACCGGATGGCCTGGTAGAAACGGCGCTAAATGCCGCGCTGCACTGATCGGTCCCATCCCAGGCCCCCCCCCGCCATGAGGGATACAGAATGTCTTGTGTAGATTCAGATGGCACACATCCGCGCCGATGTCCCCGGGCCGACAGAGTCCCACCTGCGCATTCATGTTGGCCCCATCCATATAGACTTGCCCGCCATGCGTATGAACGATCTGACAGATGCGCCGCACGTCCGCTTCGAAGACGCCGTGGGTCGAGGGGTAGGTCAACATGAGGGCCGACAGCCGATCACGATGCTGAGCAGTCTTGGCTTCAAGGTCGGTGACATCCACATTGCCCTGTCGATCACAGGCGACCGTCACCACCGTCATACCCACCATCGCCGCACTGGCTGGATTCGTGCCGTGGGCGGACAGGGGAATCAAGCAGACATCCCGGTGCGCTTCACCCCGGCTCCGGTGGTACGCTCGGATCAGCATGAGACCCGTATACTCGCCCTGAGAGCCTGCATTCGGCTGTAAGGACACGGCGGAGAGTCCGGTGATTTCAGCCAGCCAGGCCTCCAATTGATGAAACAACTCTTGATACCCTTTCGTTTGCTCGATCGGTGCGAAGGGATGAAGCCGTGAGAACTCCGGCCAGGTGACCGGCAGCATCTCGGCCGTTGCGTTCAGCTTCATGGTGCAGGACCCCAACGGGATCATCGAATGGACGAGCGACAGATCCTTCGTCTCGAGACGGTGGATATACCGCAGCATCTCATGCTCCGTATGATAGCGATTGAATATCTCGTGGGTGAGGTACGTGCTGGTGCGGGTAAGATTCGCCGGGAAACGTGTGGTGACGCTGCCGCTCAAGTCCCGCACCAGAAAAGGCAGGCAATCATGGCCGACAAAGATTTCCATCAGGCGCCGGATTTCGTCTTCCGTGCTCATCTCATCGAGCGCAATTCCGATAGAATGGTCCTCATGCCGGCGAAGATTGATGCCGGCCTCGTTGGCCCTCATCAAGATGGGCTCGGACTGCATCTTCGTCAGGCGAATCCGAATCGTATCGAAATACGCTTCCGTTGCGACATCGAATCCAAGCTGCCGCAATCCCGCTGCCAGTACTACCGCCAAGCCGTGTACACGTTCGGCAATCCGTCGCAAGCCTTCCGGCCCGTGGTAGACCGCATACATGCTCGCCATGATGGCTAAAAGCACCTGCGCCGTACAAATGTTGCTCGTCGCCTTCTCACGCCGGATGTGCTGTTCGCGGGTTTGCAGGGAAAGTCGGTAGGCGGTCTTCCCTGTGACATCCTTGGACACGCCAACGATGCGTCCTGGAATTTGCCGTTTGAATGCCTCAGTGGTCGAAAGAAACGCAGCGTGCGGACCGCCGAATCCAAGCGGGACGCCAAATCGTTGGCTGGAACCCACGGCGATATCGGCCCCGAATTCCCCCGGTGGGCACAAGAGGGTCAAGGCCAGCAGATCGGTGGCGACGACTACAAGAACCCCGGCCGCGTGGGCCTGCGCCACCACCGTACTGTAATCCCCGACATAGCCGTCAGTGGCCGGATATTGGAGCAGAATGCCGGCCAGCTGAGGGTTGGAAAAGTCGATGGTCTGCGTCCGTCCTACGCGCAGCGTCATGCCAAGCGGTTCAGCCCGCGTCTGCATCACGGCAATGGTTTGAGGATGGCAGTCCTGCGCGGCGAAGAACTCTGTCCGTTCGTGGCCTGACGAACGTGAAATAGCGAGACACATCGCCATGGCTTCCGCTGCCGCTGTGGCTTCATCCAGGAGCGAAGCATTGGCTAGGGGCAAGCCGGTGAGGTCGGCCACCACTGTTTGAAAATTCACGAGTGCTTCTAAACGGCCTTGGGCAATCTCCGACTGGTAGGGCGTGTACTGGGTATACCAGGACGGGTTTTCGAAAATATTGCGTTGAATCACGCCGGGCGTCACGCAGTCGTAATAGCCCATGCCGATCAATGAACGGTACACCTGGTTTTCTGCGGCGATGGAGCGGATCTCTTTTAACACGGCTTGTTCGCCGCGGTGAAGGGGTAGATCCAAGTCTTTCCGTAAACGAATGTCGACGGGCACGGTCGCCTCGCTCAGTTCCTCCAGCGACTGGAAGCCGATGGTGGTAAGCATCTCACGAATATCGGCGTCGGTAGGACCAAGATGGCGATGGATAAACGTATCGGTCGGGTTCAGAAAGTCCGGTGTGGCCATGGCGTTCGTCGTGTCCTTCGGATATATCTCGTCGGTCGAGATCTCTGATGTACTCACTGACTCACTCGTGGCCCGCAGAATATCATGCTCACTTCCTATTCTCCAAGGGCCGGTCGAAAGTTTCCGGACTTGCCTTCAGACGGAGAGTCACGTATGAGTGCGGACATCAAAGCCGTAAAAGGTAAGCCGTGAAAGGTAAAACGTAGGATTGTCCGAAACCGTTCACGTTTGACGTTTCACGTCCCACGGATCGGACGCGCAAGCTATGAAACTACACGACATTCTTATCATCGGAGCCGGTCTGGCAGGGATGCGGGCGGCGATTGCCGCACCGCCGGATCTCGATGTCGCCGTCATATCCAAGGTCCATCCGGTTCGTAGCCATTCTGTGGCTGCGCAAGGAGGCATTAACGCGGCGTTGGGAGTGGACGATTCCTGGGAAGCCCATGCCTTCGACACCGCGAAGGGCGGGCTCTATCTCGGCGATCAGGATGCCATCGAGGCCATGTGTCGCGAAGCGCCGGATGACATTCTCGAATTAGAACGCCTGGGGGTCATCTTCAGTCGCGACGAACAGGGAGGCATCGCACAACGTCCGTTCGGCGGAGCGGGTTTCCCCCGCACCTGTTACGCAGCAGATCGTACCGGCCATGCCATCCTCCACGCGATGTACGAGCAGCTGCTCAAACGGCGTATCGCTGTGTACGAAGAGTGGTATGTCACGGCCTTGATCATGGAAGACGGCGCCTGTAAGGGAGTCGTCGCGTGGGACCTGATCCATGGAGGGCTGCACGCGATCGGAGCCAAGGCCGTTATCTTGGCCACGGGAGGCAGCGGGCGCGTTTTTCTGACGAGCACAAACGCTGTGATCAACACTGGTGACGGCATGGCGCTCGCGTATCGTGCCGGTGCGCCACTGAAAGACATGGAGTTCGTCCAGTTCCATCCCACCACACTCAAGGGGACTGGTATCCTCATCTCCGAAGGGGCTCGCGGAGAAGGAGGCTACCTCCTGAATACGTTAGGCGAACGGTTCATGAAGACCTATGCTCCGCAGCAGATGGAATTGGCCACCCGCTCGACTGTCTCATTGGCCATCGGGCAAGAAATACTTGAAGGCCGCGGGGTCGATGGGTGTGTGTTGCTGGATTTGCGGCACCTTGGACGCCAGCGCATTCTCGAACGGCTCCCTCAGATCAGAGAGCTTGCCATTGAGTTTGCCGGCCTTGACCCCATCGAAACTCCCATTCCTGTCCGTCCTGGCGCGCACTATCAGATGGGTGGCGTCCGGACCAATCAATGGACCGACACAGGTATCCCCGGCCTCTACGCGGCGGGTGAATGTGCCTGCGTCAGCGTGCATGGCGCCAATCGGCTCGGGGGCAATTCACTCCTTGAAACGATTGTGTTCGGTCGGCGTGCCGGAATTCGAGCCGCAGAATATGCTCGAACCGTTACGCCACAGGCACTCACAACAGACCAGCTGATCATCGAGCAGCAGCGCGTCCAACGCCTGCTGACACAGGAGGGAATGGTCCGAGCCTGGCAGATTCGGGAAGAACTCGGCCAGTTGATGAGCCTCAATCTCGGCCTCGTTCGGACTCACGAATCCATGTCTGCTGCGATATCGGGACTCACTGCGCTTATCCATCGTGCCGGCTCCGTCACGGTACAGGACAAAGGGCAGGTGTTTAATACGGAACTTGTGCAAGCGTTTGAACTCCAGTCTCTTCTCGATGTCGCGGAGACCATTGTCACCAGCGCCCTTGCCAGGACGGAAAGCCGCGGAGCCCATTACCGGTCGGACTTCCCCGTTCGCAATGATCAGAATTGGTTGAGACACAGCCTTATCCAACGGACTCCGGAGGGAGCGACCTTGACGTATGGGCCCGTAACGGTCACGCACTTTCCGCCGAAATGATGCTCCCTTAACAAGCTATGAAATTTTCCACATCCTGTTAGACAAATAGTCAACACAGGTTTGCTATAATCCTCCATCGGCAACCATGCGTATTCTAGTCATTGAAGACGAAACCAAAGTCGGCTGTTTCATCAAGCGCGCGCTTGAAGAGGAGAGCTACGCCGTCGACCTGTGTGAAGACGGTGCGAAGGGCCTTCAGATGGCGCTCAACACTAATTACGATTTACTGATCGTCGACTTGATGTTGCCTTCATTGCCCGGATTGGACATTCTCAAGGGCGTTCGCCAGGCACGGATTCAAACTCCGATCCTGATTCTGACCGCCCAGTCGCAAGTCGACCAACGCGTCAAGGGTCTTGACGCGGGAGCCGACGATTACCTCACCAAGCCCTTCGCCATCGACGAATTGCTCGCCCGAATTCGCGCCCTGCTCCGCCGCGGCTCCACCGAGAGTCCCGGTGTGCTTCAGATCGACGATCTGGCATTGAACCCGGCCACGCGCGAAGTGACCAGAGGCAGCCAGCGGATCGACCTCACCTTGAAGGAATATGCGCTACTCGAATATCTGATGCGCCATACGGGGCGCGTGTTGACCCGTCCCATGATTTCGGAACATGTGTGGAATCAGGACTTCGATACGTTCACCAATGTTATCGATGTCTATGTGAATTATCTCCGCAACAAGATCGACCGGGGACGATCAAAGAAGCTGATTCACACGATTCGCGGAAGCGGATATATGCTGAAGGCCGACTGATGCCGCTTCGTGTTCGGCTCACGCTCTGGTACGGCACAGCCCTCGCCCTCATTCTCATCATCTTTTCCACAGTCCTGTACGTGGTCACTGCTCGAAGTCTCCGCGATGCGGTCGATGAATCGCTGGAGGAAACTGCCGCCGCGGCCGTTCGGTCGCTGGAAGAACGCGGATTCCTCCCGCTCGTCAACGAAGATGAACTCATGTCGCAGTTCCCTGAACTGGCGCGTATCGATAAATTTTTTCAGATCTTCAGCCCATCCGGCACCATCACCATTCGTTCGCCGAACGTCAAACAGCATGAGATGCCCCTAAGTCCCAAGGCCTTGGAAGTCGCCTTATCAGGTCGCATGCTTCTCGAGTTCGCAAAATATCCCAAGGAACCGCCGTTACGCCTCATTTCGGTTCCCATCATCTATCGAGGCAGCCTGCTCTATATCATCCAGGTCGGCACCTCGATGGACTCCGTCGAAGAGACCCTGAACCGTCTCCTGTTAGTGCTTCTGGTCAGTATACCCATCGCGCTGGCTGTGTCGCTCGCCGGCGGTTGGTTCATGGCCGGCCGAGCCCTTCGCCCGGTCGATGCGATTACGCTGGCTGCCCAACGTATTGCCGGAGGGGATCTCACACAACGGCTGACTGTCCCGGCCTCGGCTGACGAAATCGGCCGTCTAACCAAGACGTTTAACGACATGATCGACCGGCTTGAAACCTCCTTTCGACAGATCCGCCAGTTCAGCAGCGATGCCTCGCACGAACTGCGTACGCCGTTGACGGTGATGAAAGGAGAAACTGAACTTGCGCTTCGGCGCCCTCGCGAAACCGAAGATTACAAAGTCGTTCTGGAGAGCAATCTCGAAGAAATCGATCGGATGACGCGGATTGTGGATGAGTTGCTCTTTCTCTCTCGGGCCGACATGGGCGAGGTGAAGATGGAACGTCTGCCGGTCCCACTGGACATGCTCGTCGAGGACCTTCACCGGCAAGCCTCGCTGCTGGGGCACGAACAAGACATCCAGGTCGTACTACGAACCACTGCGTCGGCAGTGGTATTGGGAGATGAATTGCGCTTACGCGAATTGTTCCTGAATCTTTTGGATAACGCGGTCAAATACTCTCACCCCGGCGGCACCGTCGACATCGCGCTGACGATCGAACAGACTCACGCACGGGTGACCGTGACTGATCGCGGCATTGGGATCGCGCAAGAGGACCAGTCTCGGATCTTCGACCGGTTCTATCGCACCGATAACGCGCGGACCCATACCAAAAAGGGCACAGGCCTTGGGCTCGCCATCTGCGCGTGGATTGTCGAGTCCCACCGGGGGCATCTCAGTGTCCAAAGCAAGGTCGGCGAAGGTTCGACCTTTACGGTCATGCTGCCTTTAGTCCCTGCATCAGCTTAACGATTTCTAATCCCCTCCTAACACTCCTCTCATCGCCGACTGTTACGGTGTTCATTGAATTGAACGTCCTCACACATCCTTACCTCGTTCGGTCAATTGCAAGGAGGGAATCATGCGACAGCTCGTTCGTCAGACTATTGGAAGCGCCATTGCGGTGACGGCGCTGAGTACCCTTCTGATCTGGGGCAGCCAATCTTTGCCTTTTTCCCATGCATCGAGTCCGGTTGCGTCGACGTTGACGCCGGTTACCATCACGATGAACGCCATGCCAGCGAATGGATTTACGGAAGTGGCGAAGGCGGTGACACCGGCTGTGGTCAACATTACTACCGTGACTGGGGGCAAAGTGTCAGATAGCCGGGGTGCACCGGATGAACTGCGTGAACGAATGGAGGAGTTCTTCGGAGGACCGGGGGGACCGTTTGGCCCTCGTGGGTTCCATGGGCCGCAAGCGCCTGGTCCCGGTGAGCCACGAGAGCATCGGGGTAGTGGGCTGGGATCCGGCGTGATCGTATCACCAGACGGATATATTTTGACCAACAACCATGTGATTGAAGGAGCACACACCGTCACCATTACGCTGCCGGACAAACGGGAGTTCGCGGGAAAGATTGTCGGAGCAGATCCGAAAACGGATCTTGCCGTCGTAAAGATCGACGGACAGAACCTTCCCACGGTCTCCTGGGGCGATGCCACCAAATTGCAAGTCGGGGAATATGTGCTGGCGGTTGGAAACCCCTTTGGTCTCAACTCTACCGTCACTCTCGGCATCGTGAGCGCGCTGGGTCGAGGCCGCATGGGGATCACGCAGTACGAGGACTTCATTCAAACCGATGCGGCAATCAATCCTGGAAATTCCGGTGGCGCCCTGGTCAATACCAAAGGCGAGTTGGTCGGTATCAATACCGGGATCTTCTCCCAGACCGGTGGCTACCAGGGGGTCGGCTTCGCCGTTCCCACCAGCATGAGCAAGCCGATCTATGAAAGCTTGATCAAGAGTGGAAAGGTCGTGCGCGGGTATTTGGGAGTCGGAATTCAGGATCTCAACCAGGATCTGGCCAAATCATTCGGCATCAAAGACGCGAAAGGCGTCCTCGTCAGCGACGTAAAGGACGAAAGCCCTGCAGGCCAAGCAGGGCTCAAGCAAGGGGATATCATTACGACCTACAAAGGCTCGTCCGTCGAAGATGCTGTGGCACTCCAGCGGCAGGTGACGAAGACGGCGGTGGGTACGAGAGTGACCATCCGGGTGATCCGTGACGGTCACGAGAAGGATTTCACTGTGACGATCGGCGAACAACCGGAAACCGCGAAGATCGCCAAGGCGGAGACTGGCGAGACGGATTATGCCTTTGCCGGAGTGGCCATCCAGGATCTCGATCGGGCCACAGCGAAGGAGCTCGGGGTCAAGGGAAAGGCGCAGGGCGTAGTGGTCACGGCGGTCGAACCGGACAGCGGGGCAGAGAAAGCCGGGGTGATGCGGGGTGACGTGATTCGGGAAATCAACCGGCAACCGGTGAAGTCGGTGAAGGATTTCGAGATGGTGTCGTCCGGGCTGAAGGAGGGCGAGAACGTCTTGATCTTGATCGACCGGCGAGGCAACGCGCTGCTCCTCAGCGCAAAAGTCTAATGATCACCATCACGAAGATGGGGCAGCTGGATGCTGCCCCATCTTGTGTGTCTTGATCTTTCCCGATCCCTTCCAAGCCTACCAGGCAGGCCGCTCAAAACGTTCGCCAGCAAGGCCGCAGCGAGTGAAGATCCGAAGGCGTACCCGCTGGGGTACGTTGAGGGTCTGAACGATGCGAGAACGAAGCTGGCGGGCGTTTTCAGCGGCCTGCTAATCAAATACCACGGTTTTTCTGCCATACACCAGAACCCGTCGTTCAACATGGCGGCGCACAGCCCGGGCCAGGACAATCTCCTCCAGGTCCCGCCCCTTTCTCACCAGATCATCGACGGTATCCCGATGGCCCACACGCATGACGTCTTGTTCGATGATGGGACCTTCATCCAGATCGTCCGTGGCATAGTGTGCCGTGGCTCCGATGATTTTCACCCCCCGGTCATAGGCCTGCCGATAGGGATTGGCGCCCATGAAGGCGGGCAGGAAGGAGTGATGGATATTGATAACTGGACACCCGACCTGTGAAAGAAAGTTGGCGCTGAGGATCTGCATGTACCGAGCCATGACCACGAGTTCGACGCGATGATCCTTCAGCAAGGAGAGGACTTGCTGTTCCTGCTGCGGCTTGGTCTCCTTCGTCACAGGACAGACGAAGAAGGGGATTTTGAACAGTTCGGCCCAACCAGCGCAGGTATCGTGATTGGAAATAACCACAGGGATCTCGATGTGCAGCTCGTCGCGTTTGTGCCGTTGGAGCAGATCTACCAGACAGTGATCCTGTTTCGAGGCCAACATCGCAACTCTCGTTCGGCGACTTGAAAGGCGAACCTCATAGCGCATCTCGAAGGTCTTCGCGACCGGAGCGAAGGCGGCTGCGATCTCATCGGGCGGAATCTGCAAACCCTCGGTGGCAAACTCCATACGCATAAGAAATTCGTTCGTCTCTTCATCGGTATGATGATCCGAATCGAGAATGTTCCCGCCGAAGTCGTGAATGAAGCCCGAGACACGGGCCACAATACCCCTGCGATCCTTACAATGGATCAAGAGGACGATAGACTCTTTTCGGTGTGCCATCGTGGGCCTCTCTTTCGAATGAGAGTGGTCAGTACAAGTGTAGCAGGCGAGCAACGATACTGGTGGGAAATGGCGCTAGGTGACGATGTGGCCGACAAGATCGTACAGGGCCGCATCGGTGATTTCGACCTTGACGATCTCTCCCGCTGTGGCGGCCCCATCGTTGATATAGACGACGCCGTCGATCTCCGGAGCCAGCCCTTCATGGCGTCCCTCGAGTAGTAACTCCGTCTCTTCTGAGACTCCTTCGACCAAGACCTCCATGACGGAGCCGATACGGGCCTGGCCTCGTGCGGCCGCAATCCCTTCTTGCGCAGCCAGGATTTCATTTCTTCGCTCGTCCATGACCGATCGCTCGACCTTGTCATCAAGCCTAACGGCCGGCGTGTCTTCCTCGTCTGAATACAAAAATACCGCCACCCGATCGAACTCGGCCTCTTCCACATAACTTCTCAGCTCGTCGAACGCCTGCTCCGTCTCGCCTGGGAACCCCACGATGAAGGCCGTACGAAACGTGACGCCGGGAATGCGCGTCCGGATTCGATCGACAAGGGAAACAATGGCGGCCCGATCACCGAGCCGGTGCATCCGCTTGAGCATCCGATCGTTGATGTGTTGCAGCGGCATGTCGATATACTTGGTAATCTTTTCTTCTCCTGCGTAGAGATCTAACAGCTCGTCTGATACTTGTTGCGGATAGAGATAGAACGGTCTGATCCAGCGCAAGTCTTTTACCTTCACCAACTCGCGAAGTAGGGTGACGAGGCCTTGGCGCAGTCCAAGATCGACGCCATAGTTCACCGTATCTTGGGAAATGAGGTTGATCTCCTTCACGCCTTCTGCTGCGAGGCGCGTCGCTTCTTCCACGATCGATTCCACAGGGCGGCTTCGCTGCTTGCCCCGCATCAAGGGGATCGCGCAGAAGGCGCAATTCCGGTTACAGCCTTCGGCGATTTTTACATAGGCACTATGGGCCTTCCCGAGACGGAGACGCGGCGCGTCTGCGTCGTACAGGTAGGGCGGTTCGCTGATCCAGAGTCGTTGCTGTCGTTTCTTCGGCGCCAGCAGATCCCGGCAAATCTCCGCGATCTTTCCGAACTCGCCGGTCCCCACCACACCGTCGAGTTCCGGCAATTGCGTGAGGAGGTCTCCTTGATATCGTTGCGCCAGACAACCGGCGGCAATCAACACACGACAGGACCCTGTCTTCTTCAGCTTGCCGTGCGCAATGATCGTATCGATCGATTCCTGCTTGGCTTCTTCGATAAAACCGCAGGTATTGATGATGACCACCTCGGCTTTCTTCGGATCATCGGTCAAGGCAAATCCGTCCGTGACCAATGTGCCTAGCATGATTTCAGAATCAACCTGGTTTTTCGAACAACCCAGGTTGACGAAACCGATGGTGGTCTTCTTGCTGCTAGAGCGAATCGGAGTGATCAATCGCGAGGGCATAGGAAGCAGTCTACGGGACGGTTGAAAAGCCTGTCAATCAACCGTCTCTTGCAGCCGTGGGTCAGTGTGAATTTTGACTCAAGCGAATTCCGTTCTCTGCCATGCTTTGTATCTCACGGATGTGTCTCGTGCATGCCTCAGCGGAGCCATGCCAAGAGGCGCAACTCCTTGCCCTCTCCTCGCCTCTTATGGCATCATGCCCCCCTCTTGGAGACCAGCATGGAGCATTTGCTCGAATACGTCGGTTCCGTGCATATCTATCTTGGACCGTACCGCGGGAATCCGATTGCTTTGTATTTGAAGCGGACGGATACCGGGTGTCAAATCGGCCCGAAGGCCTATCCGTGGAATAACGTCGTGGGGAGTGGTGAAACGCCGAACAAGGCGGCCGCGGATTTCGAAGAGAAATGGAAAACGAAAGGGCTCTCGACAGATATGTACTCTGGTCCTTCGTGGGAAGGAGGCATTAAGCCGGAGAGACCGGCTCCTCCCAAGCCGCCCGCTGCTGCATCGGTGTCGGCGGGCCAGCCTGCCGCGCCCGCAGCCCTTCCGGCCGTTCCTACCGATACCACGCCGGCTCCTGCTCAAGCCCCAGCCCTGGTGGCTCAGCCTGCAGACGAATCAAGCTAACCTGCTCTATCTGGTTCATCTGGTCTGTCTGGTTGATTTGGTTCATCTGGTTAGTTTCGTTCAACCAAATAAACAAGATAAACCAAACAAACCAGACAACGGTCTTTTTATGATGGCGGGCTAGAGCGAACGTTTTGGGAGGTGGCCATCAGGGGAGGGGGCGGCCAGTTTGCTGTGCTGCAGGCCATATCCCATGTAGACCACAATGCCGATGGCAGTCCAGACGGCAAATCGAATCCACGTCACCCATGGGAGAAAGCTCATGAGGCCGAGGCAGGCCAGCACGCCCAGGATGGGGACGACCGGCATGAACGGAAGCCGGAATGGGCGTGGCTGGTTAGGTTTTGTGTAGCGTAGGACCACGACACCAATACAGACCAAGACAAAAGCAAAGAGCGTACCGATGTTTGTCATGTCCGCCGCGTCGCCGATGGGAATCAGGGCAGCGAGTGTGGCCACGCCAATGCCGGTGAGAATAGTGGCATAGTGAGGCGTGCCATAGCGCGGATGCACGGTCGAAAGCCAGGGGCTCAAGAGGTGGTCTCGCGACATGGCAAAGAATACCCGGATCTGCCCCAGCATCATCACGACGAGTACGCTGGTAATTCCGGCCACGGCCCCGATCGCCACAATCGCCGCTCCCCACTTGAAGCCCACCATGCTCAGCGCTTCGGCCACCGGCGCATGGATGTCGATCTGTGCGGTGGGGATCAAGCCGGTCAGCACAGCGGCCACGGTAATGTAGAGGATGGTGCAAATGCTGAGAGAGGCGATGATCCCGATCGGCAAATCCCGCTGAGGGTTTTTGGCTTCCTCGGCGGTCGTCGAGATGGCGTCGAATCCAATATAGGCGAAGAACACGATGGCCGCTGCGGCACCGACACCGGCAAATCCCTGCGGCATAAAGGGCGTCCAGTTGTCGGTATTCACGGCCGGTGTCCCCACAGCAATGAAGAAGAGGATGACTGCGAGCTTCAAGCACACAATGATGCCGGTTGCACGGGCGCTTTCTTTGATCCCAATGACGAGGATGATGGTGACAAGTAATACGATAATGGCGGCAGGAAAGTTTGCCACGCCCGGGTCAGGTCCTATCGGTGGATGTGTAGCCCAGTGTGGCAATTCGATCCCAGCCAGACTGAGCAGCTTATTGAAATAGCCGGACCACCCGATGGCGACGGCGACACAGGCCACGCCGTATTCGAGAATCAAGTTCCAGCCGGTAATCCAGGCCAAGAACTCTCCCAATGTGGCATAGGAGTAGGTATAGGCAGAGCCGGCTGCGGGAATCATGGTGGAAAACTCAGCGTAGCAGAGTGCCGCAAGGGCGCAGGTGAGGCCGGAGAGGACGAAGGACAAAATGATTCCAGGCCCTGCCCCGGGCCGGTGGATATCGCCGACGATGGCGGTGCCGATCAGAACGAAGATGCCGGTGCCGATGATCGCGCCGATGCCGAGTGCGGTCAGATCCCAGGCCGTGAGGGTCTTTTTCAAACGATGATCGGGATGATCTGCGTCCGCGAGGATTTGTTCGATGGATTTGGTTCGGAAGAGTCGGCTGATCACTGTACCCCCTTAGGACACTGGGATGACGAAAGGCGTTGTAGGGGCAACGAGTTTCTGTTCCATATGGGGTTAAGTATAGCAGGCCATCTCCATTGGAGAGCCGAGTGAGACTGGCTGAACGGGTTGATCTGGTTCATCTGGTTTCTTTGGTTGACCTGGTTTGTTTAGTTTGTCTCGTTTATTTGGTTGAACGAGAAAAAAGCTAAGATGAACCAAACAGCCCAGAGAAACCAGCCGGTTCTCACGCTTCACGCGCCGCGTTCTGTGGCGCGTGCGGCGCGCAGAAAGGCCTCGAACAACCGACGGTGGAGGGGGTGCCGGTCGAAGAGGAATTCCGGGTGCCACTGGATGCCGAGAAAGAAGCGGTGGGCCGGAGATTCGATCGCCTCCACAATACCATCGGAAGCCTGGGCGCTGGCAATCAATGACGGCGCGACGGCATTGACCGATTGATGGTGTGAGCTATTCACCCGCATCGACACCGATCGTACGATGCGACGAAGTAGGCTACCGGGTGTGAGGGTGACGGTGTGACTGAGACGTGTTGCAGGAACTCGTTGTCGATGTTGGAGCGGTTTTGAGATTTGGGATGAGATATCTTGGAACAGACTGCCGCCGCAGGCGACATTCATGGTCTGCATGCCTCCGCAGATGCCGAGTAGAGGGACATCAGCCTGTTTCGCCAGGTAGACGATGTCCAGCTCAAAACTCGCGCGACGCTCGCTCACGATTTTGAACGGATAACGCTGACGTTCACCATACAATGACGGGGGAAGGTCCGGTCCGCTTCCGGTGAGGAGGACTCCGTCGAGGGTGTGAAGAATATGCCGCCTCGTAGTCCGGTCTGTGAGGAGTGGAAGGACCAGCGGGATGCCGCCAAGTTCTTCGATGGCACGAATGTAGCGGGCGCGTAAAAAATAGGTGGGCTCGCGCCCACCCCATTCCTTTCGATCACCGGCGTTAAAATCTGGTGTGACGCCGATGATCGGTTTCATTGGCTAGCGGATGGGCTCTGGAGCAGGGGCTGGCGCCGGTGCTTCATTCGAATCAACGACCCCCAGGAAGCGGATGGGTCGATTGCCTTGTAGGTGATCGGGGGTAATGAGGTAGGTGCCGTAGAGACTAGTGTCCCAGATGCTCTTGGCCGCTTGTTCATTCCCGCCGGAAAACGCATAGGCGAGTCCTCCGACAATCCCTCCTCCGATGGCGAAGGCCACCTTCAGTGGAAGATACAACAGGGTGGAGAAACCGGCAGCGACCTGCATGCCTGCGTTTGACGGGGTTCCGCCCTCGGTGCTCCCGCTCGACGAGGGGATCGTGGCTTCTTGACTCCACGCCGATGGCACCATGGTGATGGTGCACAGGGCCAGGAGCAGGAAAACTGCCACCAGCTTGAAGCTGGAAATCGCACGGGGGCGATTGGATGAAGACAAGTATGTGTTCACAGATAATCCTCCTTCTTCGACAAAGTGAGCTGCGTGGCAGTGATTGATCCCAGGGCGCTCACCCACGGTTCAGTGATAGTGGGGTTATAGCAAATTCAACTCTGAATGCAAACCCCCTGCCGCGCCTGCATGGAGCGTCTTATGGAGCGGTCACGTCTTTTAGTACAAGGTCCAGTTCAGATGCAATGTAGGACGTGATGAAGGTTGTCCGACTGATCACGCTGTCTCTGACTTCAGTGATCCATGTGTCGTCTGCGAGACATTGGTTCTCTTGAGTGATGCCGGATTGCAACGCAAGGTCCAGCTTGCACCAACAGACTGCTTGGATAAACAGCTCATGGGCTCGTTCCTGATAGGATAGGCGATCTTCATCTGAGAGATCGATCAGAGCCTGGGCCAACCAGTGGGAGAAATTAATATCGGTGCTGAGCGAATCAATCTGGCCCTGAGTGATCGCGACGGCGACCTGAATCCCGCCCTTCCAGCTCCGTTTCTTGACGTTGAATACACAGGAAGAAGTGAAGGGTCTTCCCTTCACTGGCTGCGATCCAACAAACAGGGTCACACGGAACTGGGAAGGTTCTGGTGCATGATCAACGGACATGGCGCACATTGTAACATGACCATCGATCTGAACGACCGTCTCATTGACGGCGTGATAGCGCGACGATAAGATGCCATACAGGATGACGACAGCCATATATCAGCGTGTCAGCGAGATTCAGCAGGCACTTCGTGATGCTGAGATCGACGGCTGGCTCTTCTATGATTTCCGCGGGAGCGACCCCCTCGGCTATCGTATACTCCAACTCGATCCTACCATCCATGTGACGAGGCGATGGTACTACTGGATTCCGGCGCAGGGGATTCCCGTCAAGCTGCTGCATCGCATCGAGCCGCACGTGCTGGATACATTGCCGGGCCAGGCCGACTGCTATGTGTCGTGGGAGCAGCAACGGCAGATCCTCGCGCGCCTGCTCGCCGGTGGCCTCCGTGTGGCTATGCAGTATTCCCCGCTCAACGCGGTTCCCTACGTATCGCGCGTGGATGCCGGCACGATCGAGTTGATCAGAAGTTACGACGTCGAGGTGGTCAGTTCAGCGGATTTGATTCAGACGTTTGAAGCGCGCTGGACGGACCGTCAACTCGAATCGCATCAGTTTGCCGCGGCGGCGCTGCGGCGCATCGTCGATCAGACATTTAGTTATGTACATGACGCCGTGGTACAAGGCCGCGGTCTCACTGAATATGGAGTGCAGCAGTTTATCCTGGCGTGTATACGCGAGGCCGGGATGGTCACGTCGAGCGCACCAATCGCCGCCGTAAATGCCCACAGTGCGGACCCCCATTATGGTCCGCCAGAGACGGGGTCTGCCGAGGTTACCCGCGATGCGTTGCTCTTGATCGATCTCTGGGCCAAACGAGCGGAGCTCGGCTCAGTCTATGCCGATATTACTTGGACCGGCTATGTCGGTCAGACGGTGCCGGCGAAACATCGCGAGATTTTCGACTTGGTCCGGCAGGGACGGGACGCGGCCTTGACCTTCGTCCGGACAGAAATAGCTGCCGGCCATCGCCCATTCGGTTGGGAAGTCGACGACGCCTGCCGGCAGGTTATCCAACGTAGCGGTTATGGTGATCAATTTGTCCATCGCACGGGCCATTCGATCGGCGAAGACGTTCATGGCAACGGAGCTAACATCGATGGCTTGGAGACACAAGACACCCGCCGTCTGATGCCGAGAACCTGCTTTTCTATTGAGCCAGGGATCTACTTGCCCGGCGAGTTTGGGATCAGGAGTGAACTGGACGTGTATCTCGCTGAGCGCGAGGCGTTGGTGTTTGGTTTGCCGTTGCAGAGCGAAATCGTACCGCTCTTCTAGCCCTCTCTCCCTTCCTTGACAGTGCCTCCTACTGGCCTATAAAGTTGATTCGACGTTCAATAAGGCAACGCCCACAGCAGTTTGTCGGGCAGGGTTCTAGCCGACTGCGGAAAAACTCAGTTTTTGTGTGACGCGCTGCTGTGACAACACAGTAGGATGATAGTGCTTGACTAGTCAGGAGGATGCTCAAAAAGGCCGTCCAGCAAGGCCGCAGCGAGCGAAGAGGCGAGGCGTACGCTTCGGTACGTTGAGCTTCTGAGCGAAGCGAGAACGAAGCTGGCGGGCTTTTTCAGCATCCTCCTAGGGAAAAGGAATCACGCCATGTTTGGTACCATGGGGATCTCGGAACTGATCATTATCCTCGTCATTGTCCTCATCATTTTCGGGGCGGGAAAGCTCCCGCAAATCGGTGAAGGAGTCGGCAAAGCGCTCAGAGGGTTCAAGA
>JAYTTD010000011.1:0-10487 GCA_043745235.1 Nitrospira sp.
CACCTGGGATGCCTCCGCGGCGGAAAAGAGCGGATTCCCGCATTTCATGCTGAAGGAGATTCACGAACAGCCGCAGACGATTCTCGACACGATGCGCGGCCGCTATTCCTACGATACCGGCGAGGCGGATCTGCCGGATATTGGATTGACGCCCAAACAGTTTGCCGCTGTCGGCCGCATCTGGATTGTGGCGTGCGGCACCTCCTGGCACTCGGGGTTGGTCGGGAAGTATCTGTTGGAGGAGATGGTGCGCACGCCGGTGCAGGTGGATATCGCCAGCGAATTTCGCTATCGGGATCCGTTGGTCGGCAAAGACGATCTCTTCATCACGATCTCGCAGTCCGGCGAGACGGCGGACACGCTGGCCGCCGCGCGTGAGGCGAAGGAAAAAGGGGCACGTGTCGTCTCAATCGTGAACGTGGTGGGCAGTACCCTGGCCCGCGAATCAGACGGTGTCCTCTACACGCATTGCGGGCCTGAGATCGGCGTCGCCTCGACCAAAGCCTTTACGGCCCAGCTCACGGCGCTCTACATGCTGGCGTTGCATTTAGGCCGTGTGCGCGGAACCCTGTCTGTCGCGGATGGCAAGGCTTGGCTTGATCGACTGGTCCGACTTCCTGTATTGGTCGAGCGGGTGCTCGGTCGTGAGGCGGAGATTGTCGCAATTGCCAAGCGGTATCACAAGAAGCGGAACTTCTTGTTTCTCGGTCGCGGTATCAACTTTCCGATCGCGCTCGAAGGAGCGCTCAAGCTGAAAGAAGTGTCCTATATCCATGCGGAAGGCTACGCCGCGGGCGAGATGAAACACGGCCCGATCGCGCTCATCGATAAAGACATGCCGGTGGTTGTGTTGGCGCCGAAGGACCGGTTGTACGAAAAGACCGTGAGCAATCTGATGGAAGTGAAAGCCCGGCACGCACCGGTCATTGCGTTCGTGGCGGAAGGGGAGCGGGAGTTGGGGAAGATCGCTGATGCGGTGTTCACGATTCCCGACACACATCCGTTGCTCTCGCCGATTTTGTTTACGATTCCACTGCAGCTTTTGGCGTATCATATTGCCGTGCTGCGCGGCGCGGACGTGGATCAGCCACGGAATCTTGCGAAGAGCGTCACGGTAGAGTAGCCATGGACGGTTTGTCTGGTTTGTCTCGTTCCTTTGGTTGAACTAGATGAACAAAACACACTAAACAAACCAGAGGAACCATTGTATGGAGATAACACAGCAAGAAGTTGAGAAGGTCGCGAAGTTGGCTCGGTTGGCGTTGACGGATATTGAAAAGGCGGCGTTTGCGAAACAGTTGAGCCAGATCCTCACGCATGTGGAGACGTTGAAACAGTACGACACCACAGGCGTCGAACCAACGGCGACGGTGCCGGGGTACGTCAACGTGTTTCGTCCCGATATTGTGCGGCCGTCTTTGTCCGTCGAGCGTGCAATGGCGAATGCGCCGGAGTCGGCAGACGGGTTCTTTGTGGTGCCAAAAATTATTGAAGATCGACAACCCCTTTAAGCGAGGTCAAATGTTCAGACAAATGTTGCGGTCAAAAATTCATCGGGCCACGGTGACGGAGTCTTGCCTCGACTACGAAGGCAGCCTGACGATCGATGAGGATCTGATGGACGCAGCGGGGATTTTGCCCTATGAGGCGATCGTCTGTTCCAATCTGAATAACGGCGAGCGCTTTATGACCTATGCGATGGCGGGAAAACGCGGCGCGGGTGAGATCATCCTCAATGGGCCGACGGCGCGGAAAGGCGCGGTTCGCGATCAGATTATCATCTTCTGTTACGAGTATTACGCAGAAGAGGAAATCAAACGGCATGCTCCCAAGATTGTCCGGGTCAACGAGAAGAACCAGATTGTGTCCGGGAAGATGACACACTGATGTCGATTCATACACTCTCGCTCTACGAGCTCCATGAAAAGTTCACTGCCGGAGAAATCACGGCGACGGAGATCGTTCGCGCCTACGGATTGCGGATCGGCCAGGTGGAGCCCAAGGTGAAGGCCTACATCACGCACACCAAAGATGCTGCGGTTGCGCAAGCCGGCGCGCTTGATGTTTCCTTGAAAGGGTGGCGCAAGACGTCGCCGATGATGGGCATGCCACTGGCGATCAAAGACAATATCTGTACCGAGGGGGTGCTCACGACCTGCGCGTCCCGTATGCTCGGGAACTTCGTTCCACCCTACGATGCGACCGTGATAGCCAAGCTTCGCGCGCAGGGGTATCTGCTCCTTGGGAAGACAAACCTCGATGAGTTTGCGATGGGCTCCTCAACCGAGAATTCTGCCGTGGGGCCCAGCCGCAATCCCTGGAACCTGCAGTGTGTGCCGGGTGGATCCAGCGGAGGATCCGCAGCGGCTGTAGCGGCCGACGAATGTGCCGCGGCCTTGGGGTCCGATACCGGCGGGTCGATCCGACAGCCTGCGGCGTTCTGTGGTGTGGTGGGTCTCAAGCCGACCTATGGGCGGGTCTCCCGGTACGGGTTGATCGCCTTTGCCTCCTCGCTCGATCAAATCGGGCCGATTACAAAAGATGTGAGAGATGCCGCGTTCCTCCTCGGAGCCATTGCCGGTCACGATCCGTTGGATTCGACATCGGCAGATGTTCCGGTGCCGGACTATCTGAAGGCGCTCAAGAAAAAGGATCTCAAAAAACTGAAGATCGGTGTGCCGATGGAGTTCTTCGCCGAGGGGCTTGATGCGGAAGTCGAACAGGCGGTACGAGCTGCGATTGAAGAATTAAAAAGCTTGGGTGGGGAGATCAAGGAAATCCAGTTGCCGCGGACAGATGCGGCGGTCGCCACGTATTATGTGATTGCCACGGCTGAAGCCAGTTCAAATTTGGCCCGATACGACGGCGTTAAGTTTGGGCTTCGCGCCAAAGAGACCAAAGATCTGCTTGAGTTGTATATGAAGACACGGCAGGAAGGCTTTGGGCCAGAAGTAAAACGCCGGATCATGCTGGGGACTTACGTCCTCAGTGCCGGGTATTACGATGCCTATTATGGCAAGGCGCAGGCGGTGCGCACATCGATTCGCCAGGATTTCGAAGCGGCGTTTCAGGATGTCGATCTCATCGTGACGCCCGTGACACCCACACCGGCATTCAAGTTCGGCGCAAAAGGTGATGATCCACTCCAAATGTATCTGTCGGATATTTTCACTATTTCAGCGAACCTCGCCGGTGTGCCGGCCATCGCGTTGCCCTGCGGATTCAGTCAGGCAGGGCTTCCCATCGGGTTCCAGATAGTCGGTCGTCCCTTTGAAGAGGAGACGCTCTTGCGAGCGGCCTATGCCTATGAACAAAGTACGCAGTGGCGAGCGAAAAAACCGGTGATACGGTAAAACGTGAGGCGTGAAGCGTTGGGGATAAGGCGAATTGGAAACAAGAAGCTTCATATCCCCCTCACGCCTGACGCCTATCGCCTAACGGAGGTCTTATGACAATTGTCGAAATGGCTGCGATTCTTGTGGCTGTTGCGTTTGCAGTGCTGGTGGGCTATCTCGTACCCATGTTGATTCAAGTTCGCAAGACCGTGGCGGAGTCTGAACAGCTTCTGGCGAAAATGAACAGCGACTTGCCTCCGCTAATCGGTGAACTTCGGGCGATGAGTCGCAACGTGAACGATCTGACTGAGCAAGCCCGCATGGGAGTCGAGCATGCGGCTGTTCTTTTGCACGCGGTCGGAGAAGTGGGGGAATCGGTTCAGCACGTGCATAATGTTGTGAAGGGTACGAGCGGATCGATGTTGACCAATGTGGCGAGCGTGGTCGCTGGATTGAAAGCGGCAACCCACGTCATGAAGGAACGGTTTCGAGAAGAAGGAGGGCATTACAATGGCGGATGATCGAGGTTCTTCATCAGCAGGGGTCTTGCTCGCATTTTTGGGCGGCGCAGCGATAGGCGCGGTGGCGGCGTTGCTGCTGGCCCCACAGGCTGGGCGCGAGTCGCGGGAGCAGCTGCGTGGCTATGCCCGTCGCGCAGAGGGCAATCTTCGTGACCTGGCCGGTCGGGCAGGTGAAACGTTCGAAGAGGTCGTGGGGGAGGGGAAAGAATTTGTCGACTCGAAGAAATCGGTCCTATGCGAGGCGTTCGACGCCGGTCGTGAGGCGATGCGACGTGAGCGAGATCGGTTGCGTGGAGAGGATCGCGGCTAACCGATGATTTACGAAGTCGTCATCGGAGTGGAAGTGCATGCGCAGCTGCGGACGAAGTCCAAGCTGTTTTGCGGCTGCGGGACGATGTTCGGACTCACAGCGAATAGCCAGACCTGTCCCCTGTGTTTGGGGCTTCCTGGCACGTTGCCGGTGATCAACCGGGCGGCGGTCGAGATGGCGGTGCGTGGGGGCTTGGCGCTGAACTGCACCATTGCGACGAACAATCTTTTTGCACGGAAGAATTACTTCTATCCGGATCTACCCAAGGGCTATCAGATTTCGCAATATGAGGCGCCGATTTGCGAGCACGGCTGGATCGAGATTGCGGCGAGTGAAGGCACAAGGCGCGTCCGTATCCGTCGCGCCCATCTGGAAGAAGATGCGGGGAAAAGTGTCCACGTCGCCGGTATAAATGGGAGCCGTGTCGATTTGAATCGGGCGGGAACACCGCTGCTGGAAATCGTGACGGAGCCGGATTTGCGTTCGGCCGATGAAGTCGTGGCCTATTTGAAGGGCCTCCGCGATGTGCTCATGTATCTCGAGGTCTGCGACGGCAATATGGATGAAGGAAGTTTCCGCTGCGAGCCGAACCTCTCGCTCCGCCCGTTGGGACAGAAGGAATTTGGGACAAAGGTCGAGCTTAAGAACATTAACTCATTCAAGTTCGTGAAGGATGCCATCGAATACGAGATCAAGCGCCAGACGAAGGTGTTGAGCGAGGGCGGCAAGATCAATCAGGAGACCAGGCTCTGGAATCTCGATCGCGGCGAGACGGCGGTGATGCGTTCCAAAGAAGAGGCTCACGATTATCGCTACTTCCCCGATCCCGATCTGGTGCCGCTCAAGCTGGAGAAGGAATGGGTCGAAGGCTGTCGCAAGGACGTGACCGAATTGCCGGCAGCCAGAATGAAACGATTTGTCAGCGAGTTTGGGCTGTCAGAATACGATGCCGGAGTGTTGACGGCTTCGAAGGCGATGGCCGACTACTTCGAATCCTGCGTGAAACTGTTCAATCACCCCAAGACCGTCAGTAACTGGGTGATGGGCGAACTGACCAGAGAGCTGAATCACTCAGGGGCTGATGCGAGCGCATCACCGGTTTCACCTGAACGGCTCGTCAGTCTTCTTCAGTTGGTCGAGCAAGGAACAATCAGTTTGAAAGTCGCGCGCGAGATCTTCCCCGAAGTCTATAGCAGCGGGAAGACCCCGGAACAGATTGTTCAAGAGAAGGGGCTCATTCAAGTATCCGACGAAGGGGCGCTCGACAAGATCATCGACGATGTGCTCGCGAAGAATCCAACGCAGGTGGCGCAGTTCAAAGAGGGAAAGCAGCAAGTGCTCGGGTTCCTGGTCGGGCAGGTGATGAAGGCGTCAGGTGGAAAGGCGAATCCGGGGAAGGTGAATGAATTGCTGAAGAAGAAATTGGGATGAGCGCGGGTCCTGTCGCCGATCAGCCCGACCGTCCTCGCACCCCGCTCGGTGTAGGGACCCCGCTGCGGGTGGTCGGGCTCCCAGATCGGCGCCACCCGCATCAGGGATGTGACGAGGGAGTCCATTGATACGAGAGTGGTGTAGGGCCATTTCTGAACGCACGAATGAGCCGGAAACTTGTTTCTCAATCATCCGTTGGTGGGAAGTACGGCGAGTTCTTTACAATCTTATAGTTGGTTTTGTTGGTGCGATTAGCGTTGGACTCGTTTTTCTTTTTGTGTTTTTGCCGCCACCTGATATCAGAGCTGAAACAGGAGTTAAGCCGTTTAGCGTTCTAATATTCGGCGTTTTGGCAAATATCTTCTATACAGGTGGGTGGATAGTGGAGTTAGCATTGCGTCCCTTCATTGGTACAAAGGGTTTACAGTTTGGGCCGAAGGCATTTCGGGCTGGGTTGATGTTGTCGCTGTTGCTCGTAGCTCTTCCGGCATTAGCCTATGGTTTCATGTGGATAGGGCGAGTGATGGGATATGAATTCAGGGAACTTATTTAATGGGAGTGGTGAATGAGTGCGGTTAGAGGGATCAAGGGACGGTGATGTTGGGTTCGCGGGGGAATAGTTGATCGATGAGATTCGAAGGAGAGTTGAGCGGGGAGATTTTGAATTCTCCCAACATGCCGTCGATCAGGCGATCATTCGCCATATTTCAGTGCAGGAGTTGCGAGAGGCCATTGCTGGCGGAGAGGTTATTGAGGTTTATCCAGAAGACAAGTATGGTCCCAGCTGTTTGATCTTCGGAATGACGAGGGTGGGCCGTCCTATTCATGTTCAATGCAGTGATCCAAGCAGGCCCATAGTGAAGATTGTTACTGTCTATGAAGCAGACCCTGCCCTTTGGATCGAGTTCAAGGTACGGAGGTCATAGCATGAAATGCGATGTGTGTGGATCGCCAATGAGGGAACAGAGTGTGACCTATACGATTCAAATGGATGACAAATTAGTTGTCGTCGAACATGTCCCTGCGAAGGTCTGCGATCAGTGTGGGGAACGGTTGTATAGCCCTGATACGGTTGAGCGCTTACAGAAGACTGTGTGGGACCAGCGATCGCCGTCGAGAGTGCTCCAGACACCTGTGTTTGACTTTGCGGCAAAGTAGAGGTGGTATAAGTTTTTGTTCCGGGGTCGGCCAGGCTGCTCAAAAAGGCGGCCAACGAGGCTGCAGGTGAGAGAAAACCGGAGGCGTACCCTCTGGGGTACGTTGAGGATTTTGTCGAGCCGAGAACGAAGTTGAAGGTCTTTTTCAGCAGCCTGAGGGGGAAGCATGAGCGCAATTCGAGAGATCAAAGGACGGCAGATTTTAGATTCACGGGGGAATCCGACGATCGAGGCGGAGGTCACGCTGGAAAGTGGGGCGCGTGGGCGGGCGGCGGTGCCGTCCGGGGCCTCGACCGGTGAGAAGGAAGCGATTGAATTGCGCGATGGCGACAAGAAGCGCTGGATGGGGAAAGGCGTCTCAAAGGCCGTTGCCAATATCAGCAAGCTGATCGCGCCGGAGTTGTTAGGGAAAGAAGCGTTCGACCAAGTCGGCATCGATCAGACGATGATCGATCTGGATGGTACGAAAACGAAGGGGAAGCTCGGCGCTAATGCGATTCTCGGTGTGTCGTTGGCCGTAGCGAAGGCGGCGGCGGCAGAAACAGGCCAGCCGCTCTACCGATATCTTGGCGGGACAAATGCGCGAGTGTTGCCGGTGCCGCTCATGAACATCATCAACGGCGGGGCTCATGCCGACAATCGGTTGGATTTGCAAGAGTTCATGATCATGCCGGTGGGCGCGACACGTTTCAGCGAGGCGTTCCGGATGGCGACGGAGGTGTTTCATACGCTCAAGTCGCTGCTGAAGAAAAAAGGGTTGAACACAGCTGTCGGTGACGAAGGCGGGTTTGCGCCGGACCTCCAATCGAATGAAGAGGCCCTCAGCCTGATTATGCAGGCGATTGAGGATGCCGGTTATAAGCCGGGACGTGATATCGCTCTCGCATTGGACTGTGCGGCCAGCGAACTCTATGAGAAGGGCCGGTACCGCCTTGAAGCCGAAAAAAATCCTGAGCGCTCCTCCGAAGAGATGATCAGTTACTATGGGAAGCTTGTGGATCGCTACCCGATTCTCTCAATCGAAGATGGGTTGAGCGAGTTGGATTGGAAGGGTTGGAAGACGATGACGGAGAAGTTGGGCAAGCGGGTCCAATTGGTCGGAGACGATATCTTCGTGACCAATGTGGAGATCTTTGCCAAAGGGATCAAGGAAGGGATCGCAAACTCCATTCTGATCAAGCTCAACCAGATCGGCACGTTGACAGAAACGCTGGAGGCGATCGAGATGGCGAAACGGTCTGGTTACACGGCAATCATTTCGCATCGATCCGGAGAAACGGAGGATACGACGATTGCGGATGTGGCGGTCGCGACCAATAGCGGACTCATCAAGACAGGGTCGCTGTCCCGAACGGATCGTGTGGCCAAGTATAATCAATTGCTCCGCATCGAGGAAGAGTTGGGTCCGAATGCCGTCTATCGGGGGCGTGAGGCGGTGCCTGGGCGATGCGGATGACGAGCGAGCGACGATGATTATTAAGCGGAATCGGGGACCGCAGTGGCTTGATTGGCAGCGCCGCATGGTGACAGCGGTGCACTATGTTGGAGTTGCCGCGTGTCTACTGCTGCTCATCGTCTTGGTCTTTGGCGACATGGGGCTACCGCGGTACTTTTCGATGCGCGAGCACGCCCAACAGTTGGACGTCGATCTTCAGGAGTTGCAACGGACAACTCGCACGCTTCGGGAAGACATTGATCGATTGCAACACGACCCCGCGAAAATCGAACAGTTGGCGCGAGAGCAGCTCGGCTATGTTCGCAAAGGTGAAACTGTGTACCAATTGATTCCAGCACCATGATAGGAGTGGCTATGTCCGTCGCACCATGAAGTTTGGCACAGTTGCGATCATTGGACGACCGAACGTCGGCAAGTCGACGTTGCTCAATCGATTGCTTGAGCAGAAGATCGCGATCGTTTCGGACAAGCCGCAAACGACGAGGACGAGAATTCTGGGGGTTGTGCATGCACCAGGTGCGCAGATTGCCTTGCTCGATACGCCGGGGTTGCACAAGCCGCAACATCTGCTCAATCGTCGTATGGTCCGTACCACGGTCGAGGTGCTGGAGGAGGCAGACATCTTGTACGTGTTGATGGACACGACAGGTTCCCCTGGCCCCGGTGATCTCTTGGTCATCGATCATGTAAAAGGGGCGGTCAGGAAACGTCCACGCCCGGTGATTCTCGTATTGAACAAGGTGGATCTGGTCAATAAGCTCAAATTACTGCCGGTGATGGAAACCTACGCGAGGTTGTTTGCTTGGACGGACGTGGTGCCGGTATCGGCTGAAACCGGCGATAATGTCGATCGACTGTTGTCTGTGACCGTGGCCCATCTTTCGGAAGGGGATGCGGCTTATGATGCAGACACGGTCACCGATCAGTCTATGCGGACCTTGGCGGCCGAGATGATTCGAGAGAAGATTTTGCACCAGACCTATGAGGAAGTGCCCTATTCGGTTGCCGTGGAGATCGACGAGTTTGTCGAGGAAGGGAAGCTGGCGCGCATCAGCGCGACGGTACTGGTCGAGCGTGAGTCTCATAAGGCGATCCTGATCGGGAAGCATGGAGAGAGGCTCAAAGCAGTCGGGACCGAGGCGCGACGCGACATGGAACAGATCTTTGGGATGAAAGTGTTTTTGCAGCTATGGGTGAAAGTGCGGGAGGCGTGGCGAGAAGATGAGCACGCTCTTACCGAGTTAGGCTACTAGCTGGGTGTTGATACACTACGTGAGCATGACAGAAACATGAGGCCAGGATACTTACAGGTTCGTTCAACATTATTCGCAGGCTGGTCAAAAAGGTCGTCCAGCAAGGCCGCAGCAAGCGAAGAGGCGAGTCGTACGCTTCGGTACGTTGAGCCTCTGAGCGAAGCGAGAACGCCGCTGGCGAACTTTTTCAACAGCCTGCTAGCAGGATCGTGATGCAGCCGACCGAACGTATGACAGAGTCGAATCCAGTGGATCCGCGCCCTCGTCCAGGGGATAAAGATCTCCTCCGCGACGCGCTGCGAGACCAAGCCGATCGAGGCCGGACCAAGTCCGACATCGTGCTGTTGTCGGTGCAACGGCTGTTGCATCGGGGTGCGATCACCAATCTCGCGAAGATGCTGGGCCGGATGCATCAGGCTGACGTGGCGAAAGTGATTGTGCATCTGTCGTCCCCCAAAGAAAAGCGGGAAGTCTTCGAACTGGTGAGAGGCGAGTCGAAGCGCGGCCAAGTGCTGAGCGAGCTCGACAGCGACAGCATCAATCAGGTGCTGGCGGACCTGCTGCACTCGGATATCGCCTGGCTGATCAAAGACATCGGCCCTGACGACGTGGCCTACATCCTCGGGGTTCTGCCGGAAGAACGAGCCACAGCGATTCTCTCGCTGATGCGGACGGAGGATTCCACGGAAGTCGCCGACCTGCTGAAGTATGCGAAGGATACGGCTGGCGGCATCATGACGACGGAGTTTTTTGCGCTCCCGGAAGATGCGACGGCGCAGGATGCCATCCGACGTCTCCAGTTGGCGACGGATGCGGAAATGGTGTTCTATATTTACGTGACCGACAAGGATGAGCGCTTGGTCGGGGTGCTCTCGTTGCGGCAGTTGCTGACGGTCCCTCCCGCGACGCCGCTGAAAAACCTCGCCACGCGCGACGTGATCAGCGTGACGGTCGACATGGACCAGGAAGAAGTCGCTCGTCAGGTGGCGAGGTACAACTTGCTCGCGATTCCGGTCATCGACAA
>JAYTTD010000012.1:0-10397 GCA_043745235.1 Nitrospira sp.
CCCCCACGAAGCACCCGATAGACGCCATGATCCGGGCCCAACGGGTTCCGTTCTTGGGCCTCTTCAAAGTAGCGTTCTGCATACCAGTCGGCCACCCATTCCATCACATTTCCTGCCCCATCCATGACACCATACGGACTCTTATCGGTCGAAACTGTACCGACAGATGCGGAGACTTCATGCCCATCCTGCACCCTGGCCCAATTCGCCCCGTTGGGCTGCTCTACATTACCCCAGGGCCAAAGCCGGCCATCCGACCCTCGCATAGCCTTCTCCCACTCCGCTTCAGTTGGAAGCCGCTTCCCTTTCCAATTGCAATAGGCCTCCGCATCCTCCCATGAGACGTAGACCACAGGCTGATTGATACCCTGCATCTTGCTCATGTTCTTGGCATAGCGGGCAGGAGGACCAGACTTACGATGTCCGGTTACATTGACAAATTGCTGGTATTGAAAGTTCGTCACTTCGTACCGATCGATGGCGAACGCATCCAATGTCAGGGTGCGCTGCGGGTGTTCATCGAACCCCCCTTGATCGGTCCCACGGGTAAAGGGGCCTGCCGGGACCGAAACCATTTCTTCCCGAACTGGCTCTTCGCGAGATAGCTGAGAGGGGTCAACCGCCCCTGATGGGGTTGCGTCCGTGGAGTCATTTGAAGATCTTTCAAACGGAGTCAGTATGCTGCCGCGGTAGATTCCCATGATGGGAATCACAGCAAACGCAAGGATGGCAAATAGGAAGAGAACCTTGAATTTGGTTTCGAGCATGTCTGTTATGGCGCCACAGGGCTGTCGCCAACCTCCAGATCGCTCGCACAGCGAAACCCAATCGTGATATCCGTCCGCCATAACTTTGCGGCAAATCGCTTAGATAGCCGGGCGTTATGCTCGGTCTCTCGCCACGATCCTCCCCGCACAACTTTCAAATCGACGGGTTCTGGCCCTTTCGGATCGCGGTACGGCGCTTTCTGGTAGTAATGTTCGTCGTACGAGTCCGCGACCCATTCCGCGACGTTTCCGGTCATGTCGTAGATCCCATAGGGGCTTCGCCCTGTCTCGAACGATCCAGGAGGCGCGAGATACCGAAACCCATCTTCACTCCCATCCACATTCGCATTGGCACGGCCGCTCATGAAGGTGTCGCCCCACGCATACTTCCGCTTTCCCTCACCACGGCCGGCTTTTTCCCATTCCGCCTCTGTGGGAAGGCGCTTTCCTGCCCATTTACAATAGGCTAGCGCCTCATCCCATGTCATGCTCATCGCCGCAAACTCAGGCCTCAGCAGCTTGGATTGATCGTCCTCAAACACTTCGATCTTGGGCAGCGGACGTTTGGTCATTTTGGCAAACCGGGCATATTCCTCTTGCGACACCTCTTTCGTATCGAGATAGAACGCCTTGAGATATGTTTGGCGTTCCGGCACCTCATCTGGGTCGCCATCTTTACTGCCCATAATGAACGGGCCTTCGGGAACCTGCACCATTTCTCGGCCCTCATCGCCGATCTTTGTTTTATACATGGAATAATCCAGCGAGAGTGCACTGGTCGGCGCAGGGCGAGCTTCGGTCTTGATCGACATGGCCAGTGCTTTCATCTGCTTCGCCTTGTAGGACTCATAGACCAGCAAGCTCACCATCAGGATGAAGGACCCAAAGACAAAGGCAATCGAACCGATGAGTACGCCCTTATTTCCCATTGCGTCTTAAGCTCCTTCGATTGTGCGTGACATGGCGGGATCAGCCCGCTCAGATGCGGTTTTTCTTCGCCGCGCGCATATCCAGCAACATCGAGATCTGTACACCGAGAAATCCACCCATGGCGGCACCGGCCCCTGCGCCCACGGATATTCTCTCCGGACCGGCAATCCACCAAGCAAGCGCCCCGCCCAACAGCGCTCCCACCAAAATACTCGCCAGGAAACGTCGCCCACCCATAAACCCGATGAAGCCACCGAGCACCAGTCCTGCCCCACTCGCAAGCGGCATGATACCTCCGCCCATAATCAGGCCGATGAGCATCCCGACCGTTCCCATCACGGCCACGCCGAACAGGATATCGAACACCTTTGAAGGCGCAACGAATTCCATGATGGACTCGGTCATACTAACAACAGTCCACTGTTCTAGCGTCCCGTGCTCGCGACCAGCGAACCAAAATCGATCTCTACGCCGGGCCCGGCAATGATCGAAATGCCCCAGGCTTTGGGAGCGGGCTCATGCCGGTGAATCCGTTTGAAATCTTCGTAGACGTTCACTCGTTCTTCAAACCACTGACCGACCTCCTTCGTGCCGCTTTGCACCACGATTTCCGAACCGCTGAACATACCGCCTTCGGTAAATGTGCCGTCAGGCTTGGTGGCACTCCAGACATACTTCGTAAACACAGGAATAAACATCAAGTCGGTATCCAGTGAGGCATAGATCGCCGCAATAGGCTCGTTGTCCGCCGTGGCTTTTTGCAGGCGCCAACGCCACGTGAGGACGGGGAAAGCCTTCGGGTCCCAATCGATCTTCTTCTTCTTGATCCTCTGTCCTGCATCCTTCGCTGCCAGAAAATTCACGCCGTTCTCTGCCTGGACTTTATACGCATCCCGCCCCTTGGACTGGCTTCGTTGATTTTCATGATCCCAATTCGAGGGAAATCCGTCTGCTTCTTTCGCCTGAAAATCCTCTAGGATCAAGGATTGGCTTTGCGCCTGAACCACACCATCTAATGTTAATACGATGCTTCCACACATCGCCAGCCCGACCGCGAGACATCTCCACATCATCGCCACTCGCCTCATTGCTCCCACCCCTTTCGATTTTTCATGCCTCTTGCGACGACGATGGCGGCGCCAGCGCCCTCGCATTCTCCACGGCCACCTCTTCTCCCATCGCAGACGACCGGTCCTGCTGACACATCCAGAATAGGGCGAGCACCGCCCCCCAGAACACCATCATATTGAGTGTGACCATCTTCGCAGCAAACGCGAAGTCCGGTGTAAAGGCCCAGGGCGAGACATCGGCCATCAGCTCACTGACATGCCACGCCAACCGCCCAGAGGAACGGATATAGCCCATGAGGCCCATGACCCATGTAAATGCTGCAGCCAACCCGAATAAACCTGCCATGCCCCTGAAAGAAATCTTTCCCCACTGAATTGGCCCATGGAGGACCGAGCCCTTGAGCATCATACGATTGATGATCACTCCGATCACAAGGACCGTCAATGTGGTTGCAGCTTGCGGCGTCGACAGCCCGACGCGGAGCTTCGCCGGCAGATAGTACCCATACACTGAAAGCCAGATAATGTTGAGCGCTCCCAGGAGAAACAGCGCGCCGATAAGGATATTCCCTTTCTTGACCCAAGGCACAACCATCGTTCGATTGGCGCGACGGTAGTACAGAAAACTCATGGTGGTGACGAGAATCATGATGTTGACCGCGCCATTCTTTGCCGACATCACCCCATAATTACCGACCACAGGATGTGATGCTCCGCCCATCGCCTTCACTTCACCGGCCGACATCCAGACGGTGTGCGGCGTCAGCCAAATAACCAAAGCCACCATGAATACCGAGAGCAGCACTTGGTAATAGGGCTGATACCGCTCGCCCCCTTGGAGGCGCGCCATACTCTGCCAGAGATAAAAGTTGACTCCGAGGAAGAGGACGCCGATCAGGATAGCCTGCACGACAAAGAGCCAGGTGAGTAATCCGCCCATCATCGTCACCCCCATACTCTGGCTGAATGCGTAGACCGACCGCATCAACCAGTAGCCGGCAAAGGGCATCGGTAGCAACGCGCAGACCGTGACAAATAAGAAGATATGCCCGACCCAGTCAAAATAGGCGCTCTCTTTTTCTGACTTGCTGGTGAAGAATCGATAACACGCGTACGCCATCACGACCGCGCCACCGGACATGATGTTTGCCAGGAAGCGATGGACGTTCAACGGATTCCACAGGGCCGAATGGAGCAAATGCCATCCGTTCCCCAAAAACTGCCCTTGCGCATCGACACCAGCCGGCGCCATCATGAAGGCCGACCAGGCGTTCGCTAGGAGCAGCAATGCTGTCCCAAACAAGTTACTTAACAAGCCGATCGATGCATGAACCCACTTCAAAGCCGGCTCAGCCAGCCGGTTCCAGCTATAGTAATAGGTAATGAGCAGCAGCGATTCTCCGAGGAACACGAACGCATAAACCGGCATGAAGGTCTTGAACGTTCCGCCCATGTACCTCATGAAGCTCGGGTAGAAATAGAGAAAGATCCCCAGCATGATGCTCCCAACCACAGCCGTGACCGATAGGGCGAGCAGGGCGACTTTTGCCAAATCACGGGCGAGGCCATCATAGCGAAGTGCGAGCTCGGGCTTTCTGCTGTTGAGCCCAAGAAATTCCAGCAACACACAAAAAATCGGCAACCCGAGAACAAATCCACCGAAATAGGTGTGGAGTTGTGTGACGAACCATACGAGCAATCGACTGTCGAACGACCCAATGCCCGAGTAGACCGTCTCCTCAGGAGAGGGAGCCGGCGGCCCCTGGGGCGTCCCCAGTGTCTTGAAGTACCGATCGGTCGTGCTCTCGGCAAAAGATTGACTATCGAAACCCCAGCCAATCCACGAGACCGCAAGAACGACCATCAGCAGGGCAGAATACCCAATCACTCTGTACGCTCTGTTCTTCATTACCATGGACTTAGACCTTCGAGCCGGAGCCAGAACCAGCCGTCACTGAAACGCCTGCACCCGTTGACTTGCCAAGAATTCCCATGACGAAGGGACATCGGAGCAAGGCACTCGACATCGTCTGTCCCTGCTGTTCTTCAACTTGTCGGCGAAACCCAAGGTAGTAACAATACAGCGCCATCATGCCTGTCACGAACCCGCCAGCAACCATGGCATAGGATGTAGGAATTCCAGGCTGTCTTAAGAGAAAAATTACACAACCCGCCGCCACCAGATAGTACGTCGCAGCAAAGGAAAGTCCAGGCCACCACCAATATTTGAACAATTCAGTCGTCTTCGTCTGTAGCAGCCCTTGAGTCCACACTGCCTGTGGACGAAGCCCGCCAAAGTAAGCACAGAGCGCGACTCCGCCTCCGAACACCGCCACCGCCGAGAGCTGGATCAAGGCCGCGACCTGATTCGCTTCGACCAGGTGTCCCAACGACGCGCCCAGTGCACCAACGACGAGACCTATTCCGACCCAGGGGGCAAATTCCATCGCCTGATTGCCGACCATCGTGCGGAGGCCCACCCCATTGGGAAATGTCGGAAATGGACGGCCCATGAGGGCCACTTTCCGCACATGACCGATCTCGAACGCATCGCGCGCGACAGACGTACAGGAAATGATGATGGCCATCATAGCCGGCCCATCCGGATGTTTGAGATAGTCGTACCCGACGAGCCAGAGCAACGCCAAGACCAACAGAGATAACTGAACCCCATACACAAATCCGATCCAGCCGCCGAGCCAGAACAGCAACCGGCTTCCATCCTCCCGGAAAATCTTACCCCACGCAGTGACGCGACCGACACGATAGGCTAATAGCGCCGTCACCAACGAAACAACACCGCTGACCATTAACAAGACGATCGGTTCCGACAGCGGCAACAGCAGTTTGGCCAATCGATAGACCGCGAACGCCACCAACCCAGGCACAAACATGACGATCCGCTTTTTCTTACGCACAGAGTTTTCTGTGACGGCCAGACTCAGGCTAGGTAACACGCGTAATGCCATTCGATGCAACATATAATTCCGTGAGGCGTGAAACGTGAGACGTAAGGTGACTGGGCCTCCGTTGTTTTCGCCTTACCCCTGACGCCTCACCCCTTACATCTTTTGTGCGCCCATTCCGAAATAGCGCGCCTTCACTTCTTCCATCAGTGCGACGGTGATGCGCGTCTCCCCGCGATCGGCCGCGGTCCGCTCTAATTCAATGCGTGCCATGGCGCGTACCGGTGCCGGAACCCTGTCCAATCGACGTTCCGCATCAAGATCCCACTCGATGCGTTCGCCGGTTCTTGGACGGAGCAACGTGTCGTAGGTGATGACCCGTTCTCCCCTCACCCGCACGTCTTGCTCGACCTCACCGCGCACGAGCGGGGCAAGATACGGAGGCATGCGATCCAGCCGTTGGATCGCATCGTCAGTCCACATCATCCGATCAATGAGCCCACCGGGTTGACCGGCTGGAACATCGACCCCTACTCTTAGCCCACAGCCGCGACATTCCGTCCGAATGAACCACTGGAGCGTCCCGTCATCGTACGCACGTTCTTCGATCCCCTCGGTATGCATCCAGCGACCGCAACCACAGGTCAGCATGGTGAAACACCGTGAGGCGTGAAACGTAAAACGTAAAACGTCTCGGAACACGTGATTATCCGCCATCTCTGCGTTGCGTGCCCATCACTCATCACAGATCACTCATCACTCATCCAATCTTTCCCGGATAGAGAAGGTAGAGCATCGTGTAGGTAGTGGTTCCGGTCACAAACAGAATGCAATAGATGGCCATCGTAAAACGTCCGAGTGCTCGGTGGCGGTGCCCGCCGTCTGGCCACAGACGCTGGATCGTCATTTCCACGGCGAACACAACCGCAATAATGGCGAGAAATCCGGCCCACACAACGAGCCGTCCCATCCGAAGACGATCGACGCCCAGCAGATACAGCAAGTACACCGCCACCGGCAGGCAGACAATACCGAAAATCATCCCGATCTTCCCCCACGTCGTCTGCAAGACGCGATCGCTCAAAATCCGGCGCCCCTGCTCGATCAACTGGGCTCGGAACCCCAAGACGATCATGTAGACCGCCATGACCAGCCCAATGACCACAAGCACGATATGAACAATGAGGATGGGAATGAACACATTGCGATAGAGTGCTTCAGATCCACCGAATCCTTCTTTGCCTTCAAACGCCAACACGCCTAATTGACGAAATAAATAGTAGCTGATGAAGAACGCCAACATGGCGATCATCCCGCCAAACATCATCCAATGATGGGCATCGGCCCGACGTCTCCGCGCCTGAATCCAGCCGATCACGAAGAGCCCCGTAAAGAGCGTCGCCATGAGCTGACTGATGTCCGCCCCGACCGTGGCGTGGGTTCCGAAAAATCCCGGCTCTTTCAGCCATTCAAACATGACGGCCCTGTTGGTCGTGGTTTATTTGGTTCATTTCGTTCATTTCGTTTGTTTTGTTAGTTCCGATCAACCAAACAAACGAAACAAACCAAAGCAACCATCCGATTCTCAGGCTTCATAACCCTTCACACCCTGCACGACCGCTGACGGTTCCAACTCTGTCACGGTGGGAAAGCCGGCTTCCCCCATCCACTGGATCGCATCTGCTGTCTTGTAGCAGCCGCCTCGTTCTGTATTCACGAGAATGTGAACCGCAAACGCGGTGGTCCAGGCTGGAGCAGTTCCTGCCTCATGTAAGAATCGATCCTTGATGACCAACCGGCCGCCAGGCGCCAAATGGGTCCAAACCCTCTTCACCAATGCTGCGTTCGTCGAAAAATCTTGGTAGTGCAGGATATCGGACATCAGGGCGACATCGTAGGGTCCGCCCAGTCCATCCTTGTTAAAATCGCCAGGCAGCAACGCAATCCTCGCTTCCAAACCAGCCTCTTTCACTGTGCGTTCCGTCAGTCGGAGCGTCGCAGGCAAATCGAACACCGTGGCACTCAGCGCTGGGTAGGCCTGACAGAACGCAATCGCATTGGTCCCGGCCCCGCCCCCCAAATCCAGGAATCGAACCGGCCCACTCAGCTGCAGCCGCTTGGCAAGATCTGGCCCGCTCTGCTGCCCAATCCGATGGAGCACTGCCAGTACGTTGCTGCCTAGATCAGGGTCTGTCTCAAACACGTGCCGGTCGACCGACCGCTGTCCCGTGCGAATCGTCTGTTCTAATTTGCCCCAGTTATCCCATTCCGCATCGTGCAGCAGAAGGAGATGCCCAACATACTGGGCAGAATTCCGGACCAGATGGGTGGACGCGACCGTCGAATTCCCATAAGAATCTCCGTCCTTCTTCAATAGCCGCATCGCGACAAGGGCATTCAACAGCAGTCCCAGCGTCTCCCCATGGACACCAAGACGACCGGCCACGTCATGGAGGGTTTTCTGCTTCCCATCCAAGGCAGAAAACACATCCAGCCTCACAGCCGTGAGCAGGATTTTGGTCTCCCAGTAGTACCCAAGCTGGAAGATTTCTGCGAGCGAGAGTTCTCGTGACACACCACTCCCCTCAAGCAAATCGCTTTGAAACTCGGCATTTTACCTAGATCGGAAACTGAAAGGCAAGGCAGCAGAAACCTGTGTCCGGTGGGGAAAACACAAAGGGCAGCGGATTGCTCCGCTGCCCTTTGATTGCGGGTGATCTCGCCAATACGAAACGTCGGCTTACTTGATTTCGGCCTTGAGGTTGGCCGTCCCGCCATCAGTTACATCAACCTCAAACTCCACTTTCTTGCCCTTGGCGGCGAACGGATGCCAGGCCACCACCTTGTGCTTGCCGGCCGGCACATCCTTAATCTCGAAGGAGCCATCGTCCTTCACAACCGCAAAGTGCGGGCTCGACACCGGGAGAAAGAAGCCCTGCATGAACTCATGCTGGTCGCACTGTAAACGATAGAAGCCATCCTTCTCTGCTCCGCCACGAAACACGACCGGCTTGTCGAGCTTGTCACCCTTCTTGGCCAAACCGATGTTGAAACCGGTGGCCGAGCTGGTGCCCTTCACCACAAAGCTGTGCGGATTGTGGAGTACACCTTGAAGCGACTTTGGGTCATCCGGATCGGCGTCATGGTTCTCAACCTTGAAGGACTTATTATTCACCACCACTCCGGCGAACGGCAGAAACTCGCAGAATTCCGCAACTACCTCAGTGCCCTGATACCCATCAATGAACGCCTTGTCTTCGATATCAATGACGGCAACCACCGCGTTCTTGAGGCCGCCATCTTTGCCGACTTCAATCTGCTTCAGGAATCGCTTGTCCCCATCCATCAATTCCTTATGTGGGTTTTTGGGACAGAACTTGGGGTTTGGGAACTTGGCGAAGGAAAATTCTTTTTGCTCAGACTTCCCTGCAAAGGTCACCTTACCGGAAATGCTCCCACCTGCGAATGAGGTGAGAGGCGCCGCAACAATCGCGACGGCTGCCACGCCAAATATAACTGACAACGCACTCTTCATATGACTACCTCCTTGTAATGAATACTTGTGATGAACGATAGCCCCTGATTCCCAGCTCCCCATTCCCCTCCTTCATTCATTGGCCTGAAGAGAGAAAGGTGGGAACGGCTTCCTCACTGGTGTGCTCGAACGACGAATCGACGACATACTGGTGAGACCCAGTCTGAGAGCGAGTATGTATATGAAATCCTACCGCACCTGTCAATCTGAAACAAGAGGCGATTGTGTTGATCTTGACACCCACCTAGATTTCCCGCTATCCTGGCCCCCTCATCAAGGAAGCGTTGTATGGAGTTTGGGATTGGCGTTAGCCTGGCTTGCGTGGGTATCGCCGTGGCACTAGGCCAATGGTTAGTACCTGCGGAAATGCTCAGTGCGAAGCTTCGCGCCGGATTAATTATCTTCGCAGCTGTTGTATTCATTGGTGGAGTAGGCTTTTTGTTGCATGCTGGATGGCTCTATATGAATCCACAAGTACAAAAACAGGAACTAAATATATCGTTAGACAAACCAAAACCGTCAGAACAACCTGTTCCTCCTCCTCCCCCACAGAAGCCATCTAACGCTTTACTCGTCAGGTTCAAGAACGGGCACCTACCTATTACAGTTAATCCTGGTTCAGTGGCTTACGTGCTGCAACTGAACCCCAACATTACTCATTTTGCCGTTGAGGTGCCCAATAATGGCCGGAAGAGTTTTACCTGGCCTGCTGATCTGAAAATTAAAAAGGACGGGCCCCCGAGTGATTCCATCGTTTCCTGTGTAGTAACTAATCATGAAGATAAAGCCTTGTTAGATTTATCTATTCCATTCGGTGTTAGTTTTCATGAACTAGAGATGGTGGAAGCAAGGAGAAGCGAAAACAAGGATGGATCGGTAGCAGTTTCAGTTAAAAAAACCTGGGCTAGATCATATTGTTGTGATCATTGGAAGCCCAACTGATCCATATGATGTCACGGCAGCGACAGATGGCGTGCTTGTTAAATCATTTAACCGAACGATATCCATTCCATCAATTCCGCCTAAGGAAAGCGCGACAATTTATCTTATAAATATGAGCAAATACATTTCAAAATTTACTTTGCCTAGGGAAGCTAGTGTAGTGAGTCCAACGCTTCTTTACATTTGGAGACTTTGGTCAAAATGCTCTCCACGGACGCGGTCCACGTGAAGATGCGGGGATTCTGGT
>JAYTTD010000013.1:0-10178 GCA_043745235.1 Nitrospira sp.
TCCCAATTGACCTGATGGGAGAGGCCTGCCGTGAGCAGGGGATGACGCTCGATGAGGCGGGGTTCGATCTGGCCATTGAGGAGCAGAGGAATCGCGCGCGAAAAACCGGCGGGTTTGAACAGGAAACGACTCGGCCTGCTGTTGCGGAATTGGCCGGGCGTCTCGGTACGACGAAGTTTATCGGCTACGATCGCCTGGAAAGCGAGAGTCTCGTGCAGGCGATTTTGAAAGGCGACCGGTTGGTCAAAGAAGCGGCGGAAGGCGATGAGGTTGAATTAGTCCTGGATGTGACGCCGTTCTATGCGGAAGGCGGAGGACAAGTTGGTGACCAGGGGGTGTTTATTGGACCAGAGGGACGAGTCGAGATCAAGGAGACGACGAGACCAATTCCGACCGTAATCCTACATAAGGGGACCGTTACGAAAGGGCGGATTCGCGAGGGTGAGGCGCTGCGTATGATCGTCGATGCCACGAGGAGGCAGGACGCTCAGCGAAACCACACTGCCACCCATTTGGTCCATGCCGCGTTGCGCGATATGCTGGGCCCTCACGTGAAACAATATGGGTCGCTCGTCGGGCCCAATCGCTTGCGATTTGACTTTGCCCATTTCAGACCGCTGTCTTCCCGGGATATCGATGAAATTGAAACGGTCGTGAACAACGAGGTGCGAAAGAACGAGCGGGTTGCGACTGAGGTGATGAGCATTCAGGATGCGGTGGCCAAGGGGGCATTGGCCTTCTTCGGTGATAAATATGGCGAGCAGGTACGGGTGGTGACCGTCGAGTCCTTCAGTAAAGAGCTCTGCGGCGGAACGCATTGTCAACGAACAGGGGACATCGGTCTGTTCAGGATTATGTCGGAGACCGGGGTCGCAGCCGGCGTGCGCCGTATCGAAGCCCAGACCGGTAGCGGGGCGCTCGTACACATAAAGAATCTGGAAACGGATATTCGGGAACTCTCGGACTTGCTCAAGGTTGGCCAGTCGGAGCTGGTCGCCAAAGCACGCAAGGTCATGACGCAGCTCAAAGACAAAGAACGCGAGCTGGAAGAGCTGAAATTGAAAATGGCCAGCGGGTCAGCGGTCGAGGCCGCGGTGAAAACAATCGCTGGCATCCAGGTGCATGTACAGCGGACCGATGGCCTGGATGTGAATGGCATGCGGGCGCTTGCCGATCAGTTGAGGGACAAGTTGAAGAGTGGTGTCGTGGCTCTCGGCGCTGCCAATGATGGTAAAGTCTCGCTACTGGTCGTCGTCACGAAGGATCTGACCGCTAGACTGAAAGCGGGTGATCTTATCAAGGAGATGGCGGCGGAAGTCGGCGGTACCGGTGGCGGCAGGCCCGAAATGGCGCAGGCTGGCGGGAAGGACCCATCCAAGCTGGATACGGCGTTGGAAAAGGTCTTTGGGCTGGTCGAACGCATGCAAGAGCGGTACACTAATGCAGGGTAAACGAATTCTCGCGCTCGATTACGGGACCAAGCGGATTGGGGTGGCCTTAAGCGACGAGCTTGGCTGGACCGCCCAACCGCTTGAGACACTCAATCGGCGCACGTTGGACCGAGACATTGCCCACATTGCAGCCCTCGTCGTGGCGCATGAGGTCAGACAAGTTCTGTTGGGCTTCCCCCTTCAATTGGATGGCCGCGAGGGACCGGCGATCCAGGCGATGCGCGAGTTCCACGCTCGGCTGGAGCAGGGAGTGACGGTTCCCGTTATTCTGTGGGATGAGCGGTTGACGACGAAGTCGGCGGAAGACCTTTTGATCGCCGCCGATGTCAGCCGGAAAAAGCGGAAGGGTGTGGTGGACCGCATCGCCGCTTCAATTCTGCTCCAGAGTTATCTGACGAGCCTTGAACCGGCGCCGAAGATAGAGCCGGAATCATGGGCGGATGAGTATTCGGATACGAAAACAGTCGAGCCACCACATGAGCCTACGGATCATTTTCGGACTTCTGCTGGTCGTGATGGTCGCTCTTGGCGTCGCCGCATATCAGGCGATTCGTTGGGCTGAAGGCCCAGCCATTCCTGCGCAAGAACACCCTCCCTCGAAAGTCGTCGTCATTCCGGATGGCGCGACGTTTCAACATGTCGCGACACTGCTTGAGCGCGAACAATTGATCAAGAGTAGTATTGCCTTTGTCCTATTGGGAAAATCTCGATCTGCCGACCGGAAAGTTCATGCGGGTGAGTATGAGCTGAATCCCGGCATGACTCCGGCAGAGATTCTCTCCAAGCTGATCAACGGCCAAGTGCTGCTCCATCCGCTCACGATTCCCGAAGGACTCACCATCGCTCAAATCGCCGATGTGGCCTTGCAACAGGGCCTCACGGATCGCGAAGAGTTTCTCCGGCTTGCGAAAGATCGGGAGTTCATTGCGTCACTAGGGATCAAGGCGGAGACGTTGGAAGGGTACCTCTATCCCGACACGTATAAGTTTCCTCGTCCCATCAAGGCGCGAGAGCTGTTGGTGGCCATGGTCGAGCAGCTCAAGCAGGAGGTCGGAACGGATCTCCTCGCTCGGATGCAGGAACTCAACATGACGATGCACGAAGTGCTGACCCTCGCATCCGTCATTGAAAAAGAGACCGCATCGGGCGGCGAGCGGTCGGAGATTTCTGCGGTGTTTCACAATCGACTCAAGAAGCACATTCCATTACAGAGCGATCCAACCGTCATTTATGGTCTACCGGCATTCGACGGAAACTTGCGAAAGAAAGATCTATCCAGTCCCAGTCCCTACAATACCTATCGGGTGCAGGGACTGCCGCCTGGACCGATTGCCAACCCAGGCATTCAGGCCATTCGCGCAACACTCCACCCGTCTGATTCGCGCTCGTTGTATTTTGTCTCCCGGAACGATGGTACGCATCAGTTTTCTGCGACGCTGATCGAGCACAATAAGGCGGTGGAGAAATATCAGAAGCGGCCTTTTCGTCGTGGAACCCATTCCCAGACATCAATCGTTCCCGGGGAGAGGACTCTTGCCCAGAAAGAAGGAGTATCGTGAGTGATCACTGAATGGAATGTACCGGATCTCATAGACCATACTGTGCTTCGTCCTGATGCCACAAAGATCGATGTTCTTCGATTGTGCCAGGAAGCGAAGGAACATCGATTCACCGTGATTTTCGTTCCGCCGTGCTATGTGGAGGAAGCGGTAGCCGCTGTCGCAGGCACGACGATTCGTGTCGGCATTCCTATCGGGTTCCCCCTGGGCGGTCACACGACGAAGACCAAAGTCGCCGAAGCCGTTGAAGCGGTCGCGCGCGGCGCACAGGTGCTAGATATGGTCATGAATGTGAGCCGGCTGAAGTCGGGAGATCATGAGTATGTGCGGACGGACATTGCTGAAGTGGTGCATGCGACACCAGGTATCGAACACAAAGTCATCCTCGAAACCTGTTATCTGACACAGGATGAAAAGCGTACGGCTTGTCAGTTGGTTGTGGAGGCGGGAGCCGACTATGTGAAAACGTCGACCGGTTTCGGCGTCGCGGGCGCGACGGTCGAAGATGTGAGGCTGATGAAAGAGGCTGTGGCCGGTCGGGTGAAGGTGAAAGCCTCGGGGGGTATCAGGGATTGGAAGACCACGCTGGCCATGCTTGAGGCCGGTGCGGACCGGATCGGCACCAGCGCAAGTCTGGCGATTGTGGCCGAGTGGCAACGGCATCTCTGATGCCCGTGAGGCGTGAAACGTGAAGTGCAAGAATCTGATTATTTAGTTGGTCTGCTTGGTTGGACTAAACTAACCAGATGAACCAGACCAACTCGTCCCGCCAGTCTCGCATGTCTCGCGCGTCTATCTTCCTTCTGCTATAGTGCGCCCATGATTAACCGTGTTGTTGTGTTGGTGATCGATGGTCTCGGCGTCGGGGCTCTGCCCGATGCGGCGGAATACGGCGATGTCGGTTCCAACACGTTGTCCCACCTGGCCGAGGCTGTTGGGGGACTCAACCTTCCCACGCTGGAAGCACTCGGGCTTGGGCACATCACAGAGATCAAAGGTGTGCGGGTGATGGGGCAACCGGAAGGGTGTTTCGGACGTCTCGGGTTTCTCTCGAAGGGTGTGGATTCCATGGTTGGCTATTGGGAAATGGCCGGCCATCTGACGGATGTTGCCGGGCCAGTGTATCCCAATGGATTTCCTCCCGACATGGCCGCGGTCCTTGAGCAGGTATTTGGTCGCAAGGTCATCGGCAACCGCCGCGCTTCAGGGATGGCCATGTTACGCGAGTGTGAGGCCGAACATCTGTCGTCGGGCGCGCTGATCGTCTGGACGGATGGACGACGAACTTGCCATGTGGCAGTGCATGAGCGCGCGATGCGTCGGGATGAGTTCTTTCAACGCTGCCGGGACGCGAGAAAATTGCTCAAGGACTCTTGGGGAATCTGGCGTGTTTCAGCCCATCCTCTCCTGGGTGATGCCGGTGCGGTACAGTTCAGCCCACAATCCCGTGAGTTCGTGATTGAACCTCCTGGGCCGACCATGTTCGACGTGCTCAATCGTGCGAGCCAGATCCTGGTTGGGGTGGGAACAGTCAGCGATCTCTTCAGCGGTCGCGGGTTCACGAGTTCCGTTCCCGCTGGGCACTGGACGGCGCTATTGACTGAGGTCACGAAGATGTTGAAAAAGGTTCCCCGTGGAGTGATTTTTGCCGGACTTGATGTTCTGGAATCGGATGCGGCATCATCAGCCACGGCCCTCTATGATTTTGATCGACGGCTCTCCGGGTTGCTGGAACAGCTTCGCCCGGGCGACCTGCTTGTCCTGACGGGCAATCACGGACAGGATATCACGAAGGTGGATCAGGTCCCGACGCGGGAATATGTCCCTCTCTTGGCCACTGGGCCGAGGTTGGCACATGGGGTTCATCTCGGCATCAGAGTTTCGGCTGCTGATCTGGGACATACAATTGTGGAAGCCCTGCAAGGGGACCAACTGCCTGTGGGTGAGAGTTTTCTCGATGCGCTCCGCGCGGGATAGTGCGTGAAACGTGAATCGTAAGGGGTAAAGGGAGCATGCGGGTTTGGAAATGTCTTACGAACACAAACTGAAGGAACTTCAGATCGAGTTGCCCCCTCCGCCGCAACCGTTGGCGACCTATGTTCCAGCGGTCCAGGCCGGGGATCTCTTATTCTTATCCGGCGTCCTTCCCATGCGAGACGGGCAGTTGGCCTTCTCCGGTAAGCTTGGACGCGAGCTGACGGTCGAGCAGGGGGTGGAATCGGCCAGACTCGCTCTCCTGAATGCATTGGCAATCGCCAAGCAGGCACTGGGGACATTGGACCGAATTACGCGCGTCGTGAAGGTCGTCGGGCATGTGGCGTCGGCGGAAGGGTTTGTGCAGCAGCCTCAAGTCCTCAACGGGGCCTCGGACCTCCTGGTTGAAATCTTTGGAGAGTCTGGTCGTCATGCACGTGTGGCTGTGGGAGCTGCTGAGTTGCCTCGCGGAGCTTCCGTTGAAATTGAACTGATATTTTCCGTCTCCTGATGGCTCTTCCGAACTGGTCAGAAACGCATGACTGGAAAAGGTTATCGGCTTGACTCTCGAAAAAACTGCTTGCTATAGTTCGGCCGTTCTCGCCCTCGCTTCATGTGGTATCCACTAGCAGGTCTGTCTGGTCGATCTGGTCTATCTCGTTTGTTTAGTTGAACCAGTCTGAACGGATAAACCAGATAGACCAGACAAACCAAATGAACTAGACAGACCAGATGAACCAATTCATGAATGCGTTCGTAGCCGGTGTAAGTGCGATGATGTTGTGGGCCGGTCTGAGCACCGGCGTGTTTGCGGCTGCTCCATCCGCGCTTGAGCTACATCCGGCAACGGCGGTCCCTGGCGCCACCCTATCGATCGGCGGGAAGGGGTTTGGCGCATTTCGATCCGTGCAAGTCAATCGCGTGACCGTCGGCGGTTTTCCTGCGTTGATTCAGCGATGGGAATCCGACCTGATCGAGGTGAAGGTTCCCTTCCACGCTCAATCCGGTCCCGTTGAAGTCATGGCTGGGAAAAAGAAGTTGATTGCTGGGACACTGTCGGTGGTGAAGCCGGCGATTACTTCAGTGACGCCGGAAGAGATCGAACCAGGCCATACGGTGCAGATTGCCGGGGCGCATTTCGGTGTCACGGCTGGTCCTCGCGATCCCAATACGATGTTCGGAGTCAACGATGTGATGATCGGGGGCGTGATCATCAGGCCGCGTCGCTGGAAAGACGACCTCATAGAGGTCGAGGTTCCCACGAATGCTGTGTCGGGCGATGTGGTGGTTCGATTGGCCTCATCCGATCCTTTGCCGAATGGATCGTGTTGCGCTCCGGTCCAGCACACCATAAGCAATGCCGTTCCTCTGAGGCTGACTCCGGGCATTCGCGTCGATCCCGTGAGTGGGCCTGTCGGGACCAAGGTGGTCCTTTTTGGCCAGGGTTTTGGCGCGACGAAAGAACCCGGTGACATGGTGACGTTCGGCGGACATCTCGCCACCCTCGCTCAGTGGTCCGATCACGCGATCGTCGTGCATCTCCCGATGGATGCGGAGACTGGACCCATCATACTGACTATGCAGGGGCGTGAGCGAACGGTCGGGACCTTTACGGTTCACGTACCACACGTGATCGCCTTGACGCCTTCTGCCGCCCCGATCGGTACGCTGCTTAGAATCAGCGGGGAACATTTCGGGTTCTATTCAGAAAGCGGCGCGACCCCCTATGCCTTTACCGATTTCAACACGGGAGAGAATCGAGTCGATATCGGTGGGGTGCGCGCCGTCATCTATCGCTGGCAGGACGATCGCATCGATGTGTGGGTGCCGTTCAGTGCGAAAAGCGGGCCGGTCGTGGTGTACCGAGGCGCGACGAAGCCCAACTCAGACGGCTCCTGTTGTGCGACGAAGGAAGTGCTGAAGACTGAGGCGGGGTTCTTTACGCTCGTGACACCGAAGATCGATTCCTACAGTCCGCACTCAGGCGGACTTGATGAACTGATTACGATCAAGGGGTCGGGGTTCGGCTCGTTCTTGAAAACAGCAGAGCATGCCGATTTGCGCCTCAACCAGGGGGCCTATAAGCGGCGAGACGATATCGAGATGGGTGAAAACGTCTCGCGAACGGAAGTGCTGTTTAACAATGTCGCGGCGCAGGTGATGTCTTGGACGGATACGGAGATCGTCGTACGAGTGCCCCATCGGAATCTCTTTGGGGTGGGGAAGCGCAACGAGTTCTTCAATGAGCTCGCCACTGGTCCGTTGATCGTGCGGCGGGGCTCCTGGGATGTGCAGCCTGACAATACTTGTTGTACTTCGAAGAAGTGGCTGACGTTGGAAGCGGGCACCTTCACCATTGAAGCTAAGGGCATGCCGGATCAAGGATACTTCAATACCAATCGTCCGGATGCCGACACCACCCAGTGAGAGATGGATTGTCCGGATCATGGCGGGTGTCCTCTTTGTCATCTGGCGGATGCCTGGTAGTCGTGGTGCTGGCGACGCTGTTGTACGCGCCTCCCTCGTGGACCGCTGACTCTCCTCTGACAATCACCCCTCAAATGAGCCATACGGAAGCCGTCCTGATGGGGCTCTATTTTCATTCGTCTCAGCTGGGCTGGGCCGTAGGGTCTGGCGGCACCATTCTGAAGACAGTCGATGGCGGGAAGAAGTGGAAGAAGGTCGTTAGCGGCACCACGGCGAGCCTCTCGGGCGTCTTCTTTTTCGACGAGAAGCAGGGATGGGCCGTCGGAGCCAATGGGACGATTCGCCAGAGCCAAGATGGGGGGCATACGTGGCATGCACAATTCCTCGATACCCAGGTGACGCTATTCGGGCTCTCTTTTGTGTCGGCCAGCGAGGGGTGGGTGGTCGGTGGCAACGGGACCATTCTTCATACGAAGGACGGCGGGGCTCATTGGGTCGATCAATCGAGCAAGACGAGCGCTGCTCTCTACGGCATTCAATTTCTCACCGCACAGCATGGGACGGTGGTTGGGGCTGTGGGAACCGTCTTGATGACGGAGGATGGCGGGACGACCTGGATCCCGCAAGAGACTCAGGGAGCGGTCACGCTGTTCGATGTGTACTTTACTGATATGTTGACCGGGTGGACCGTCGGGAACGCCGGTGCCATCTTTCACACGACCAATGGTGGCCGTCAATGGATTGATCGTACATTACCCTGCGCCAGCACCTGCACAAAGCTGACCGATCTCTTGCGCGTGCGCTTTACAAAACCTCAGACCGGATGGATTGTGGGGGAGCGAGGCATCGTCTATCAAACCACCGATAGTGGTTATACCTGGATAGAGCAGGGTCCTATTGCGAAAGTCTCGCTGTTCGGCCTCTCGTTCCCTGATGGAACAGAGGGTTGGGCCAGCGGAGACAAAGGTATGATCATTCATTTGACGACTGGCCGCTGACCGCAGTAGTGAAACGCATCTCGTTCCTCGCGCGGGACTCGCGAGACGTGCGAGAAAAGCGAGATAGTCGGGCAGTTTCATCTTTGCGAGTCGCGCCTGTCGCGCACGTCTAGCTTGTCTCGCTCGCAATTTCATCGAGTCTTGATTGGAGGATGCTGAGCGCGGCGATTGCTGCGGTCTCAGCCCGCAAGATTCGTGGTCCAAGGGTGAGCGGGAGGAACCCCTGCTCCTGTGCAAGACTCTGCTCGGCTGCTGCCCATCCCCCCTCCGGTCCAATCAACAAGATAATCGAATGTGCATGGTCCTGCGGCAACGGCATGGTTGCGAGCGAGGGGCCGCTGGAGCGTTCCATGAGCATACCCTTCAGAGGCGTCGAGACATAGTGACGGCAGATCTCTGCGAGGTCTACCGGGTCTGCGATGGTGGGAATGGTCCATCGTTCCGACTGCTGTGCCGCGTCCCGCGCAATGCGTTCCCATCTGGATCGTTGATGTTCGAGGCGTTCCGGATTGGGCTTGATGACGCTGTGTGTGCTGTGAATGGGCACGATGGTCGCGACTCCGAGCTCTGTGGCCTTCTGAATGACCCAGTCCATCTTGTCGCCTTTGATCAACGCCTGTCCGAGCACGATGGGTGAGGTCCTGCGAGCCGGCTCGGTCTGTTGATCGATGATGCGGCTGTCGATGGCCTGTGAGGTGACGTAGGTCACTTCCACGCGGTAGCGGGTTCCGCATCCGTCATTCAAGGTGAGAGAGTCTCCAGGGTGTGCGCGGAGACTAGCGCGAAGATGATGGAGAAGGTCGCCGGTGATGCGGATTGTGGGGGGAGTGATGGCGTCAGGGTCGACGAAGAACGTGGACATCATGCGGGCTCTGGGCGATGACTGGCTGCGCTATTCGAAAAATGTCTTCATCTTGTCGAAGAAGCCGTCGCTGTCTTCTTCCATCGACATACCGCTTTCTTTGCCGAACTCTTGGAGCAGTTCTTTCTGACGAGCGGTCAGTTTGGTGGGAATCTGAACCTTAATGACAAAGAGCTGATCGCCGGTATTCTGGCTCTTGAGGCTGGGAATGCCCAGGCCTTTGATGCGCAGGGTCTTATCCTGCTGTGTGCCGGCAGGAATCTTGATGACCGTATTGCCTTTCAGCGTGGGGACCTCAATCTTTCCTCCGAGTATGGCTGTGACCATATGAATGGGGACATTGCAGAGAATATCCTGTCCTTGGCGTTGGAAGACCGGGTGCGGTTTGACGGTAATCGCCACGTAGAGGTCGCCTGGCGGGCCTGCGTTGACTCCGTGCTCCCCTTCGTTCGAGAGGCGCAGGCGCATGCCTGATTCGATTCCAGCTGGGATGTGTACGGCGATGGTCCGCTCTCGATAGATGCGTTGACGGCCCTGGCAGGCAGGACAAGGCTCTGTGACGATACGTCCCGCCCCCTCGCATTGGTCGCAGGGACGGGTGATGCTGAAGAACCCTTGCTGGAATCGCATCTGTCCAGCCCCTTTGCAACTGGGGCATGTCTTGACCGATGCAGCGCTCTTTGCGCCGGTTCCTTTACAGTCGCTGCACACTTCCCATCGCGGGATTTTGAGTTTGGCCTCTTTCCCGTAGACGGCTTCTTCGAAGGTCAGTTCAAGATTGTACTGGAGGTCGTTGCCGCGTTCCGCACGACTGCCGCCTCGCTGGCCTCCGAAGAAATCCTCGAAGATATCGTTGAAGGCGTCGCCGAATCCGCTTCCGCCAAATCCCTCAGGACCGCCACCTTGT
>JAYTTD010000014.1:0-10118 GCA_043745235.1 Nitrospira sp.
GTCCAACCTGTGCGATGTGGTCTGGAACAACGAGAGCAAGGACTGTTTGCACGTGATCCCCTACTAAGGGGAGTACTCGACTGTAGTGCGTCGGCCCCGTGCTCTGGCATCTGGAGCGCGGGGCTGGCCGGACGGCGAGCTAAGATAGAGAGACCGCCGGTATGCTAAGCACCATCCACGGGCGACCTACTTGAGTGTAGGTCGCCCGTGTTGTTTTGTTCGTGAAACAAGCCGAACGATCGTTGAAAGTCGGTGACCTGGCGAGGTCGTCGTGTCATCGGGCAGGCGTTAGTGCGGAAAAGAGATTCGGGTGAGACTTCTTATCCCATTGAGAGAATGGAGGTAGCCATGCTTGTCCATGAAGTTATGTCAACCGGTCTCGTGACAGCCAAGAAGACAGATACGGTCCGGTCGGTGGTCATGAAAATGTTGAACCGTCACTGCGCAACCATTCCTGTTATCGAGGGAGACAATCAGCTCATTGGAATCGTTACCTTGCGCGATGTCTTGCTGCCGCTGTATCCGAACTATGGTGACTACATTCACGACAACGTGCACAGCCGGAATTTTGTCGAGATGGAAGAGGGGTACCTTGAGGCGCTTGGTGGAAAAGTAGAAGAGATCATGAGCCGGAATCCCGTGACGGTGGCACCCCACGATCCCGTTCTGGAAGCCGCCTCGTACATGGGTCTCAAGAAGTTCAGGCGAATCCCCGTCGTTGACCAGGGCGTGCTTGTCGGGATGGTCAGTCTCGGCGATATCAACCGCGGGTTATTTTTCGAGAGAGGGATGCAGCACTGAGTCTAGAATTTTTGAAATGTCGCCCCGATGGACAGAGTCAGGCGCATCTAGCAGATGCTGAGTCCTTCAGCCGTCGTAGTCTCTCTGCCTTCTTAGCATCATAAACTTTCTCATGAAGGGCTCATCTCATCCAGCATAACGGCCAGGACATTGCCCGTTTGGTCATTCTACGACCCACAGCGTATAGCCAGACGCGTCACGCAGAAGTTGATCCGTGATACCTCCGCCGAAAAACCGGTTCAGTCTGTTCGAGCCGTGACGGCTCAACACGATGGTCTCGTAGCCTCCAGCGCGGGCTTCGTCGAGAATAGTGCGCGCAACATCGTCTTCGTGGCCGAACTTCATCGTGACGCGGTCCAGAGGAAATCCGGTCTGTCCAAACAGCTCTAGCGCAGTCACCAAAATAGGGGATTCAAACAGGCTTTCTGTGCGGACCCAGTTCTCCTGATCCTGCTGTAACTCTTTGGCTAGACGAATTTCCTCTGCGGGATCTTCGGATCCGCCATGTTCCAGGAGTTCGCGCGGCATCGGTTTCAGCACGTGAAACAACGTGACCTGCACGTCGCGAGTATCGCGCAGGAGAGTTCCCACGTAGCGCAACGCCCGGGCGGAGTGCTCAGAGCCATCGACTGCGATCAAGATTCGCGAGAGAAGAGTATTCCCGAGAGGAGTCGTTGTCGAAAGAGATTGCGACATCATGGGTTACCAGACTTCTGAGGGTGAACGGTGGAATTCCGTTACCATCGGAAACACGAGTGCGGAAAAGTCCATGTAGCGCATGCGGATTGCGTCTGAATGCGTCCCGGCTTGGAAGACGATCGCCTCGTCCTCCCTGAGCGATTGATCGACATAGACAGGGAGCCCATAGAGGTTGCCGAAGGGGGGCATTGCGCCCAACTCGCAATCGGGAAACAGGCATTTGATTTCATTCTCGGTCGCGAGTTGCACATGGTGAGTCAGAAAGATGTCTCTGAGGCGATGGAGATCCACGCTCCAGCTTGCAGGCAGCACCGTCATGGCGAACCGCCTATCCACCTTCACGATCACGACCTTGGCCATTTCTTTCTCCGGGGTGTGGAGTGTGTGGGCGATCTCTGCAGCACGAAACGCTTCCGGGTGAGGCAACACGTCATAATGAACATGTTCATGATCGAGATACATCTTGAGTGTTCGTGAGATGGACATGGTGACACCTCCTGTGGTGGCTGACCTCCCGACAGAGGTCGCGGCTGGAATGGCTGAGAGAGATGGAGGACTGCTCAAGGACGACGCGACTGTGGCGAAGACGTGTTTCATGATCAAGATTCCGCTGTGATCATGATGGCTCACTCGACATGAACAGTATACGCCGTTTGCAATGCCCACGTCTTAGGAAAAGAGTCACACCAATTCCTCCGCATTGCTGTATTCCAGCTGATGTAGCCAAAAGAATCATCACTGAGATCCTTCTCCCATCTGAAGCTGCGTTTCATGGAAGCAAATATATTCCCCCTTAGCGAACATTGATTTTTTCTTGCACGAGAAGTAGCTTGTGGCCGGTTATGTGCGGTGCAATGGGTTTCGTCGTTGAGAAGGGTTGTGTGTGAGTCCAATGGGTACATGGTCATGGCTGGTGATCGTCACGGGACTCTGTGTTCTTGAGGGGTGCAGCGGGCTAGGTTCGTTCGGCATCGTTGTGGACTCCACGGTAGATTGTATCGAGATGCTTTGGCAAAAAGATATTCGGAGAGTCGCGAAGACCAGAGAGCAACGATTCCTGGGGAAGGTGCCAGAGACTACCGCGGGTTGTCTCGGAGGGAAGCGTGCGAAGAGTCTGAGGGAGGGTCCCTGGTTGGATTGGCCGAATTATTGGTCTGCTGGAGATGCTACGTTTCGAGCGCCTGCGTGGCTCCTGGCTGAGGCTAAGGTGATTGGCGCTAATGCGCACGGGATCAACGGCGCACTCTACGAGCTGGAATTGCAACGGATCGAACTCATCAAGTTCAATCTCTTCGACAATAACAAGACCTATGAGGCTTACGTCACAGGCCGCAACGGTGAGGTCGGGCCGGTGCTGAATACCTGGCCAGAGATGCGATTGCCGCAGAGCCATCCCGACTTCAAGGCTGTCGGTGGCGACCAGACGCAGGCCTGTCGGGGAGAGATGATTCGCTTCCGCACCATGACCGGCACGTGTAACGACATTCGCAACCCGCTGATGGGATCGACGCATCAACTCTTTGCGCGGAACGTGGAGTTCAACACCACGTTCCCCGATCTGGGTCTGAATGAGATGACCAGGAATCGCCATGGGGATCGATTGGGATTGTTGAAGCCCGATCCCCAGATCATTAGTCGGAAGCTATTCACGCGAGCGCAGTCGAAACCGGATAGATGTCACGGCGGCTACGGCTTGCCGGGTGGTGCAAAGGAGGCCGAGTGCGAGTACCAGAAGGCGCCGTTTTTCAATGTGCTGGCGGCGTTCTGGATCCAATTCATGACCCACGACTGGTTCTCGCATCTGGAAGAGGGGCACAATCGTCCGGAGTGGATGGCCGTCGGCTGCGCCACGCAACTGGTTAAGAACATTGAGCAGCCGCTGACGAGCGAGGAAGTGAAGCAGCTGGGCTGTCGGCCTGATGACAAGATCGATGCGGCATTGATCGCTGAAGGCACGGAGCCCCGGTCATTCATGCAGGGCGGCAAGACCTATCTCACGCGGGCGCCGAAGACCACCGCGAATCACGTCACCGCTTGGTGGGATGCCTCGCAGCTCTACGGATACGACGAGCGGTCAGGCACACGCGTAAAGCGCGATCCCAAAGACTCGGCTAAATTGTTGCTGATCCAGGTCAGAGAGGGAATGGGCGAGGGCGACAAGCTGGGGTACCTGCCGGTCTTTGAATCGGGTGACCCGATCAATCCCGAGTGGTCCGGTCAGGAGGCCACGGCCTTTCCGGACAACTGGAGTATCGGGACCAGCTTCTACCACAACGTGTTTGCCAGAGAACATAACGCCTTTGTCGATGCATTCCGAACACAGGCTGCTCAAGCTCCCGATAGGGATAGTGGTTTACGAAATCCCGCCAACCCCGATCGCGTCATCCGCTATAGAGACGTCACGCCGGGCGAATTGTTCGAAGTCGCCCGGCTGGTCGTCGCGGCTGAGATTGCCAAAATTCACACCATCGAATGGACCACGCAACTGCTCTACAACGAGCCGTTGAACCGGGGCATGAATGCCAACTGGCATGGCGTCTTCCACGAGCATGAGGCGGTGGCAGACGCGCTGAAGGGAGTCGTGCGCCGTCTCGACGATACGAATGATGCGAAGAAGGCGAACAGCCTCTATGCGGCGCTGGCTGGCGGACCCGGCATCTTCGGGTTGGGCAACCGAGTGTATGAGGGAGTGCCGCTCGTGGGCCTGCTTGATCCCAACAAACAAGACCGCTGGGATCTGAAAAACGACGATCATATCAACGGGGGTGTCAACCATTTCGGCTCTCCCTTCAATTTTCCAGAAGAGTTCATCACGGTGTATCGGTTACACCCATTATTGCCGGACCTGATCGAATACCGTGAGTGGAACAAGGACCCGAACGTCATCCGACAGAACGTGCCGGTGATCGAGACCTTCCGGGGCAAGGCGACCGAGGCTATGCGGCAGAAGGGGCTCGCGAATTGGGCGCTCAGCATGGGCCGCCAGCGGCTGGGGGCCCTGACACTGCAGAACCATCCGCAATTTTCGCAAAACCTGAAGATGCCCCGTCTGCAATCCCCCACGCAACAGATCGACGTGGCTGCGCTTGATCTCATCAGGGACCGGGAGCGGGGCATTCCCCGCTACAACGAGTTCCGGCGGCAGTATGGCTTGAAGCAATTGACCAGCTTCGATGACTTCGTCGATACGCGTGTACCCAAGGACTCGCCGGATCGACACAAGCAAGAGCAACTTGTGAAGACGTTACGTGAGGTGTACGGGCAACATCATTGCGATGAATCCAAGAAGATCACCGAGGCGCAGTTGAACGATGACGGCTCATCCATCAACGATTGTTTGAGGCATCCACACGGCAGCCTGATCGACAACATTGAGGACGTCGATACCGTGGTCGGATGGCTCGCGGAATTCAGGCGGCCGCATGGCTTTGCTATTTCTGAAACGCAGTTCGTCGTGTTTATTCTCAACGCCTCGCGCCGCCTGTTCAGCGACCGGTTTTTCACCTCCAGTTTTCGCCCGGAGTTCTACACCAACTTCGGCGTCGAGTGGGTCACGAACAACGGGCTTGGCCCCGAAATGATGGAGCAGGGAACGCCCAATGGCCATGAGCAGCCGGTCTCTCCCTTGAAACGTGTGCTGCTGCGGACGATGCCGGAACTGGCCGGCGAGCTCCAGGCGGTGGTGAATGTATTCGACCCCTGGGCGCGGGATCGGGGAGAATATTACAGCTTGGACTGGAAACCGCGGGCGGGGGCGGAGGGGGATGAGGCGTTCGGGAGCGGTCAGGTGCCCTCCTTGCTTGCAGAGCCCCCACGATAAAGCTGTGGTCGCTCAATGCGCGCAGTGGAGGGCAACCTCGACCGCTCCCTTAACGAGCGGTGAATAGGATTGGAAGGCCCTCGCCAGGGTGGGTTATTGGCATGTCTTGGGAAATCGATTGCGATGCAATCGGAGGGTAGAGCGGGTGGTAAGGTTGCGCACAAATTACGTGTTTCATTTTTGACTCTCTCCTGACATAGCAGTACCTATTTCGCTCATGCCTTGAAGCATCGAGATTCCTCAGTAAGGAGCCCCAGGCATTCCGAGGCCATGTCCAGGCAAGTAGGGGCTCTCCAATCTGGCATATCTAGAATATTGCTGTGGCTTTCTGGGCCAAGAAGAGAGTAGCCTCTGTCGCAAAAAGCTCCATCTCTGAGAAGTTACCAAATGGAAAACTTCCTCTCTGCTGAAGCACCGCGCGGTTTTCTGAGAGTTTGTCTGCCATGAAAGCGGTCAGTTACAGGAACGTGAATTGCGTATTGTGTATTAAGAGCTTCATGAGGGGGAGTATCTCTCAAAAACACGTGGCAAGGCTCATGCACAGTTAAGGAGGTGTCTTGATGCACTACCGAAACCGTTTATGCTACTTCATGCTCCCTGCCATGATGGCCATGGTCGCCATAGCGGCTTGCGCCCCGCGCCAGCCTACCGTAGACCGAGACGTTCCCCCTTCCGCAATGGAGGAGGCTCTCAGCTATAAGGCCCTCTTTGGGGACGCTCGCACAGCCCCGCCAGACATTGTCGCAGCGGGTAAAGCGCTCTACGAAGGCAAGGGGAACTGTCATCTCTGCCACGGGATCAGTGGCAAAGGCGACGGTCCTGCTGCGCATATCCAATCACATCACCCGCCACGCGATTTCACGAACTGCGCCATTCAGAAAGAGCGGAAGGATGGGGAACTGTTTTGGGTAATCAAACACGGCAGTCCAGGCACGGGGATGCAACCACTCATCCCCGCGATGCTGTCGGAAGAGGAAGGGTGGAAAATCGTGGCCTATATCCGAACATTTTGCACCGCACATTCGTAGTATCGCGTTGCGAGGCCCTAGCGCTTCGAGGGAGATAGAATTCGTGACATCATTACTGCGCATGCGAGTGCGGGTCTAAAAAAAAGGGATACAACCATGAGTACTCGTGCGATACGTGGCCTCGTCGTCTGTCTGCTTGGACTGATCGGCCTGTTCACGTATGAAATCAGCGTTCTCCTGCCTGAGGCTGATGCCATTCCCGCGTTTGCACGGAAATACGGAGTGTCGTGCAACGTCTGCCACGTACCAGGATTTCCGAAGCTCAACGATTTCGGGAACCAATTTCGTGACCAAGGGTATCAATTCGACGCGGATGTGGACCTTCCCACTAATGAAAAGATCACCATGGGCTACTGGCCCCTTTCCATGCGGACGACAGTCGGCTACCAGGCAGCCAGCGTCCGAACAGATGGCAGTGGGGTCACGACCGGCGGGTTTGGCTTTACGGGGTTGGATATTTTAAGCTTTGGCCTCCTGCACCGCGACATTTCGTTTGGTCTCGTCCTTACGCCTGGCCTTGGGAGTGCCGGCTTTGGCACGGGAGCATCGGACGGCGACTTGGAGGCTGCCTATGTCCGGCTTAACCGGCTCGAACGGTTTCTCGGTGTCAAAGGCGAGCCAGGGACGTATCTCATGAATCTGAAGATCGGGAAGTTTGAACTCGATGTGCCCTACAGCGAGAAACGGAGTCCCACCCTCAACACGAAGTTCGTGATGTATCACTATGTTGCTGGTACCCCTTACACAGCGACGATCGGCGGGACATCGACCAGTAGCTACCTCAACCCCAACTCCTTCGCGATCGGAGAGAATTCACCTGGCGTTGAACTGGCCGGCACTACCAAGACGGCGGTCACAGACGGGGTTTTCCGCTACAGTCTCGCGGGTCTCAGCACAAACACTTTCTCAGGCCCTCTCGGCGGTGGATGCGTTCAGCCTGCAGGGGGGCCACCCTGCAGCCCCGGAGGTGGTCGAAACGTAAATTTCTATGGCCGTATGACTCAGTCGTTTGGGGGCTATGGCATTGTCACCGGCCATCGCATCGGGCTGTTCGGCGCATACGGAAATGCTCCGACGATGGTGAATGCCACCTGCCCCACCTGCCAGGCCGTTGGGGGGAGCGGTCAGCCGTTCTATCGGATTGGTGCCGATGTAAGTTTCACCTACGATGGACAATGGAATCTCTTTGGCGCATTCGTGCATGGGAACGACAGTAAGAACCTCTTTGTGTCGCAAGGGATTGCAGGTGCCCAGAATGCCTCATGGAATGGCGCTTTTGTCGAGTTGGATTGGTACCCCACTCAATTGCCGCTGGTCGGAATGCCAGGCTGGTTCTTCTCCTATCGCTACGACATCATCAGAAACGATCGGCAAGGCGATCCGACGTTTGCCAAAAACTACAATAACGTCGACTCGCACACCTTTTTGGTCCGGTACTATATTCACCAGTCAACTAGGACCGATATCGCACTGCATGCAGAATACAATACCTACCGCACGCAAGGCGTCGGGTCAGTTAATGCTGTTTCTTCAAGTAGCGGCCCGTGCACTCCCACATGTGGAAATCTTCTAGGCCAAACGATGCTCGTCGGGCTCGATTTTGCCTATTGAAGACAAACAAGAGGAGGACATTGTTGTGCGCTACGCCACTCGCGTCTTCCGTGGAGAAACAGAATGACAGCGGGCGGGAAACACAAGCGAGCTCTTTCAACTCCCATGTTGATGGTGACTGTACTGGCCGTTGTCTGTAGTCTCGGTTTGGCACCACCAGCCAGTCGTGTGGCCTGCGGAATGTGTGAGGAGGCGGATCGATTTGTCCGGCTGCAGACTTCCACAAAGGATCGTCATGCGGAAAGCGCCCGACCTTTTTCCCATCCCTTCCGTTGGAGCGCCGAACAATGGAAGCCGATCCTGCGCAGTATCCATGTCCAGAAACACGGCCAGGGCATGCTCTTTTTTCCTGCTCCGAATGGGCCGGCACTGCAGGCCTTTACTCCGGCTGAGGTGGACTATCTCAGCGAAACCTTGACGCGAGCATTTGCTCAGGCGCAGCCCTCGGAGATGGTGGTCTTCGGATTGACTAACCCGAAGACACAAGAAATTACCGAAATCACGACGGGGGCTTGGTTTGTGAAAGATTTGCAGTTGTACCTTATCTTGGGAAACTATCGTGAAACCGTGACGATGTCGAGTGTCCGTGAGCTGCTGTGGCAGAATCCGTTGCATATGATCGCCGGGTCAATCTATGAATTTGTGCCGGGTCCCCATCAAAGCCTGACTCCAGAAGACAACGGGATTGGGACTTTCCTGATCCCTGAGGCGCCACAGCTAGCCCTCACCTATCAACCGCTTTCCTTGGGCGCTCCCTCGGTAGATGGTGGCCAGGATAGAGGATCGCCCCTTTCCTTTTACCCCGACACTTCTCTCGAAGGAAAGCTGAAACGGCTCAAGCAGATTCACAATGAGGGTTTGATCACCGATGACGAATTCGCAGCGAAGAAGAAAGCGCTCCTCGACGGGTTTTGACCACTCACCTCCGCAAGGCACTAGCGTGACGTTGACCAAAACGCTTGTGAGCTTCCGGGGCTATTGCTGGACCTCGCACTTCGCGGTTCGGCGGTTTCCGAAAGCAGTTCTCGCCTCGTCTCGTCAGTGTGCGGATAGCTGTGTCCTGGCTATCACGTCTTGTGCGGTCTAGCTATGTACTCCGGCTGCCCAAGAATGTGACGACGTGACCTCGTAAAGCGGCCACGAAGCGCTGAAAAACTAGGTCTTCAGCCGGCTGCGTGATTTTGGTTTTTGGTGAGTTGGTAGCCATCATGAAACAGGCTGAGGTATAGAGCCGCTCCAGCACCAAGCGGCGACACAGTAGTTCATAGCGTTTGCTATAGGACACTCCTCGATACCGTCGGATGGCTGCAGTGTCTTTGAGATGAGTGTCTCCTCGAAACTCAGGGTCTACCTGGAAGTACGGTTCTTTGTTGACGACAGAGGTTTTGACGTTATCGCGATCTTCCAGCAAGAACAAGTAACCGAGAAAGGGAGGAGGGGCCTGACCAAAGCGGCCTTCTCGAAACGCTGTCCAAATATCCTTGGCACTGCCCACCGCTTCTTCTGAACGGTTGTTCACATTGTTGCCGATGGACTTGCCGGCTTGGGATTTAAACTCCATCGCCAGGACCAGCGCGCCGTCAGAGACGACGATGAGGTCCCATTTCTTTGTGGCTCTGAAATAACCTGGCAGCTCAAGCGCGGTTCTTGTGCGGACATCGACCTTCTTCAATCCGGCTTCGCACAGGATGTCTGAAACTAAGACCTCCAGGGCACCCATCTGGGTACCTCCTGTTACCTCACCTCGGGTTCCGGCATCGATTTTCCCCGATTTGACCTGCTTGTCTTTATTTTGCCTTCGGGCGTCCCAGTAGCTTTGGACGGCGGCTTGCAGTCTCTTGTCAATGTTCAAGCGCCGCCTCCATCGTGCGAGTGGTAATTCCATACAGATCCAACGCTACTTGGGTGCGTGGGGCCTGTCACGATGACGGAAGGCGTCTCTCAGTTCATGGGACTGCAGCTTGGACAAGGTGGCAGGGACAGGGACTCGAATCCGGCGCAGATACTGTGCCTGGAAGCGCAAATAGCCGCCTCGCATGCGGACTCCATACGATTCGATGAAAAACTGTCCAACCTTCGACATCAGCAGGCCTCCGAGTACTTCCAGGTCCCACTCATCCGATTGAATGAAATACAGATTGTGGTGAGGATACGTTTCA
>JAYTTD010000015.1:0-9881 GCA_043745235.1 Nitrospira sp.
GTCGATTAGAATGGAGCTGGATGCACCGGCCGCCAGTCGTGGCAATGGAGACTCGATCCGGGGCCGTCACAGTCGGGCCGATGCTTGTCTATGGGAGAGATCGCCAACCTCGTACGGTGGCCTCCACCTCAGCTGATCAAGTTGCGCGAATCGGGCGGGCGTGGACGATCATTAAAGATACTTGGCCTGAAGGACATGAGGTGCTCGCGCTCTTGACCGCTCGGATTATTCCGCTCAAGGCCAAGGGCGTCGTCAGTTTCAGTTATCGCCATCGACCAGGGCTATCCTTTATTAACTGCTTCGATCGGGACAATCTCGATCTGATTGACGACTTAATCCACGAGAATAGCCATCACCATTTAAATCTTTTGTTGCGCAAACACATCATGTATCACGGGGATCGCAACCAGCAGATCTTCTATTCCCCCTGGCGCCGCAGCCTGCGTCCGCTCAGAGGCATTCTGCATGCGGCCTTTACGTTCACAATGGGAGCGGTGCTCTTCGAACGACTCTCGACGTGGGCATCCGGGCGGGGTGGATCGGCTCGCTGGAAACAAGCAGGACTGACCCTGCGCGATCTGCAGCGGGCCAGGTTTCGATGTCTTGAAGAAGTGGAATCCGTCCGCTACTCAATCCAGGATTTGGAGTACGCCAGTTGGCATCTCAAGTGGCTCACCGGCTCAGGCCAACGACTGGTCAAGCAGTTGACGGAAACGATCGAGCAGGTCGAGCACAACATCGCGCCCCACAGAAAAGCCGTCTTCGCTTCCACCTTCGGCCCAGCCCTCCGCCGCCATATCAAGGAACTCCACCAAGCCCGCCAAACCTACGGGCCAGTGCGGCTTGGAAAAGTCTAGCCCGCATCGCTTCAGCCCGCTCAATTAATTTCCAGATCAGGTAGCGACATCCGCACCCAGCTTCCGCTCCCATCGGGCGCTCATGACGAGTGAGTCGTCATTTGGAATGGCATTTGACGAGACAGATGACGTGGGTGCGCCTTTTCTAGGACGGAGAGAGGTTTGAGGTTTGCTGCTCTTCGTCTATCGTGGAGAACTCGCTGGGCAGGGCAAGTCGATCGCGAGTGATGTCAGCAGAGGCCTGCAAGAGTGGGACGCAAAGTCAAAAAGTGACCCCACTCGATTCCCTTGACTGTCGTTGCCTGTGGTATGAATTCATGGCATACTGCATTCATACCGTTGTATGTGAGGCGTGACTATGTCGAAAATAGCAACGAAGGTGGCGGTCAGCTTGCCCGACAACCTCTACCGGGCTGTTGAGCAAGCCCGCAAGAAAAGTGGGAAGAGCCGCAGCGCTGTGATGCAAGATGCCCTGCATCATTGGCTTCGGCAGCAGGAGCAGGCCGTCTTAATTCGGGAGTATGAGGCCGGCTATCAGAAGAAGCCGGAAAGCAAGCAGGAGGTCAAGGCGGCCGAGGCTTCGGCTGTTCGATTGTTCATCGCGGAGGATTGGTGATGCGGCGCGGAGAAGTCTGGTGGGCCGACCTGCCTGTGCCGGCCGGTCGGCGTCCTGTTGTGCTGCTTTCTCGCAACGAAGCGTATGCAGTACGAGAGTTGGTGACGGTTGCACCGGTCACGACTCGTGTGCGTCAGATTCCAACCGAGGTCGTGCTGGGAGTCGCAGAGGGGTTACCGAAGCCGTGTGTGGCGAACCTTGATACCATCACCACCATTCCCAAAAAAACATTGAGTGAGCGAATCACCGTCCTGTCACCGGAGAAGCTGACAGCGGTCGAACGAGCCGTGAAGTTTGCCTTGGGGTTGCCTGGATAGTTCAGGAATGAACCGGTACGTCGCCAAACACGGTGGTGGGAGTGGCCACATCTGGATTGAAAAGAGGCCGTCTTAATTTAGGATACATCTAGGCTGACCGCATCGTTCAATCTTGAAAAGATTCCCGACCCCTTTCTTCATCCTCATCACCGGCGATCAAGATTTTGAGCGGCAGCAGTATGCCGATGTGCCGGTGATCTCAGCAGCGCTCTTCGTCAAGACCATCTTGACATAGCGAGCCAGACCGGCGGATGCTTTTGCGCTCCGCCGCCATGTGAAGGAACTCCAGAAAGCCAGACACACCTACGGACCAGTGCGGTTAGAGAAGGTGTAACGGTGGGTTTCTGTTTTCGCTCCCCGGCTTCCGGTATCATAGCCACATGAAACGCAAGATCCAAAAGCGGAAAATGAAAGTTGGAGTCGGCTCTGAAAGAATCAAGGCCGTGATCAAAGATCTTCGCAAACGATATGGGCCAATGCTCAAACGGCTGGCGAACTGAGCTTAGGAGAGACGACGATAAAGATCGGCGTTCTTCTCCATGACACGTCGCGCTAGGTTGCGGAAGGATTCGTCAGGTTGGCCGATGCAGACACCTGCGATACGGAGGCTGATCGCTCGTCAGAAAAAACTTCTGCTGTCGCTGGCCGGCATCGGTTCAAGCGGATTCAGCGACATTAGTGCAGCGCATGACGCGTATCTGAATGAGCCATGTCAATGAGAGAAATGGCTCCAGGCACCGTTTCCCTCTTCCCAATTCTAGGACCATCCTTAACGATGTTTTCTCCGCCCAAAGCTGACCCACCACCCTGCTGCACTTTCTAGACTTTTTCAACGCCTAGGAATACCCTGTAGCTCAACCATGCGCTCACTGGTCAGTATGATGAGAACAAACGTGCACCAGTGTCTAATCACACATGTAGCAGCGATCAGTCCATTAGTGGTGGTCTTACTCTTCACTGGAACTGCCACAGCCGAAGTTCGCACGATTAGCGCCACTGGCGAATACCGCATGGGCGACAACGACACCCGAACTGACGCGAAACGATTCGCTCTGTTGGATGCCAAACGTCTGGCACTTGAGCAGGCGGGCGTCTACATCGAGAGCATTGTGGAGGTAAAAGGCATTGACCTCACAAGAGAGGAAATTCGCAGCTACACCGCGGGCATTCTGGAAGTTGCCGAATTAGCAACCAAGGACACAGTTGAAGGGAGTATCCATATTATCCGCATGGATGTCTCGGTCAAAATCGATACAGACCTTGTACCAAAGCAAATCGATGCGCTACGTAAGAATGAGAGTGTGAAAACAGAAATGTTGCGGTTGCGGACAGAGTTAGACAAGTTGCAGAGAGAACTCACTGAGCCCAGAGTTCGAGGTGCTCTGCTTCCATCCGCAACAATCCGAGAGGAGCAGCAATTTCGCACGCGATCACTCAACAGACTGGAGGCAAACTACCTGCTAAGTCGGGCCTGGGCGAAGCTAGATTTTTTTAAAGGACCGATCACGACTGATGCAATACATGAAGCGAGATTGTTGGCAGAAAAAGCTCTAGCAGTTGACCCTGGAATTCCTGAAGCACATTTAACAAGAGGCTACATCTTACATCTTCAAAAGAGCCTGGATGAAGCCCGTCATGAATTTGAGGAGGCCCTTCGCATCAACCCGGAGAACTCCGGCGCCCACTTTTATCTTGCTGGCGTGTTATACGACCTTGGAGATTGGAAAGGCGCAGCTGAAGAGTATGAGCAAACTCTACGCTTGGATTCCTTCTATCCGGCTAAAAGTTTGCTTTCGGCTACATATCATCAGCTTGGACTGAAAGCGCGAAAGGATGGGGACCTCGAGAAGGCAGCCACTTACTTTCTTAAACTCATAGAGCTTGAGCCCAATGGATTTAGCGGACATGTTCTCCTGGCAGTTACTCTTAGCGAGAGGGGGAGCCTAGACGAATCGATAGAGGAATTTAGACATGCGCTACGAATTCTGCCGGAGTCGAGCATCGCACATCTTGAATTTGGGAATGCACTCAAGCGCAAGGGAGATTTGGCCAACGCTATAAAGGAATACCGTCAAGGGGTAAGCTTCGAACCAAACTTTGCAGCAGGACATTTCGCTCTTGGATTAGCTCTATATGAGCAAGGCGACACAGATAGTGCTGCCGCGAGTTTTCGTGAGGCACATCGGTTAGAACCAGCTTTCCCCGCCACTGAAGCTGCGCTCGAAAAACTAACCCCATCCTCCTCGAAGCAATGAGAACAGGGACGGTCTATATCCTTGGCGCAGGTGCATCGCAGTTTGCTGGCTTTCCCCTTGCCGGTCGCTTGCGAACTACGTTGGATTGGGCCGCAACTTCCGGGAAGATTTTCCCAAGCCCACCTATCAAGAAAGATGCAGAGCCTGGAGAATCGGGCAGGCATTGTTTGGAGGTTGTAGACTGTATTCGTCGCACTCTCCAAAAAAAATCCACCGACCTCGAAGTCACACTAACGTTGGTTGACTTAGTAAATCTTCCGGACAATCAACTTCGGGTGACCTCTGATCTGGAGCCATACGACCTCAAACAGGTTCCTGGGGTGTTTGCTCAACTCATCACTGAGACCTTTCAGAACCTATCGTCAGAGGTTTCCACTCATATTTATGAGACCACGCCTTGTGGCAAGTGCGAGGACAGACAGAACGTGATGACGGCTTGGGCTAGTCTGATTCATCCCGGTAACACTCTCATCACCTTTAACTGGGATTTATTGCATGAAATGATCCTTTGGAAAGCACGGAAGTGGGATTGTCGGGGTGGTTATGGTTTCCGTGTGGGGAAGGATCTTCAAGATCGGTCAGCCGTAACAATCCTGAAACTGCACGGCTCGTGCAATTGGGCGATGCGAAGCTCGACAGATTCCGAACTACAACTAGATCACAACGAGAGATACTTTCCCTGGTCTCACGAGACAAAAGGAGAAGAAAGGATTCACTTGCTTGGCTCGACGTCAGACTTTGGTGACAGCCTCATTCTTCCCTCCTACTTAAAGACGCCGTGGAACAAGCCAGTGCTTCTGTCTGTTTGGCAACAGGCCTCGGATGCTATCAAGACTGCTGAGAAAGTTATTGTCATTGGTTATTCTCTACCACTTGCCGATGCTCCGTCTCGAACGATGTTGTCGCTGGCGTTAAAACACAACGAATCGCTTAAGACAGTCTCGATCGTTATGCCAAAACATGATTCTGGGGATGATGCACACGCACGATGGCGAGATTTCTGTTCCTCTGTAGGGAAATCAGTCCAGCCAATCTACAAAAAATTTGAGGAGTATGTCCTGGGTATTTGAAGACTGTTCATCAATTGGCCGGACTATGGAAATTAATGTGTGCATTCTTAGAGTTGGAGCTAGGACTAGAAACAAGATGGGCAACTTTTCTGGTTGTCTGGCACAGGCTGCTCAAAAAGGCCATCCAGCAAGGCCGCAGGGAGTGGGGCGACTGAGGCGTACCCGAGAGGGTACGTCGCAGGGAGACACACGACTGAGAACGATGCTGGTGGCCTTTTTCAGCAGCCGTCAATGCAGCCGTCAAGGTTCGACGGTCACGTCCACGAACGCAGGCACTCCATCCGCCCCCTTCTTGTCCGTTACCCGCAGCTTGAACCGATAGGTCCGTTTCTCTGACACGGTCGGTGCGAGGAACGACGGTTCGGCGTTATCTACGTCCAGCAGCGCGATCTTGCTGCCTCGCACCTGGCTCCACGCATAGTACAGGGCTTCGCCTTCCGCATCCCGACTCTTGAGGCCACTCAGTTTCACCTTCGTTCCAGCTTTGACCGATCGGTTTGGGCCGGCGTCCGCGACTGGAGGCTCGTTCGGTTCCTCATTCACGTCGACTGTGACATCGAGCGAGGCCTGCTTACCGCGGCTGGAGACAGTGACAGTCGTCTTTCCGTTGCCGACAATCTGCAGCAGACCGCTGGATAGTGCTTGTATAACCTTAGGGTTCGAGGATTGGTAACTCGTGCCACTGCCCACGGCACTGATCCGGCGGGTCACGCCATCGGTGAACTCACCGACCACGGGCAACTCGAAGATCTTCCCCATTGAATCGACGTGACCGAATGCAGAAGATTGCCCTGCTCGCCCTAGATGCAAGGGCTTGTCCGTTTCGAAATCGATAGCGGTGAGGGAAGCCGCCGGTTCTACGCTCACCAGGATTTCATCGAAAACGGATCTGGTACCCAATCGTCCTCGTGAGATTTCTGCCACTGCCAGCAAGCGCATGGGTCCGATGCCGTCTTTCGGGACCAGTAATGGGCCGCCGAAGGCCGGGCGATCACCGGACAATCCGATCAGTGCTACTGGCGCAACGATGGATCCCGTGGCTGTCGCATCTTCCTGTTCGACCAGGGTGTCGTCCTGCGCACCATACCAATAGTAGCGGACCTGGACGATGCCGGAATCTTTGCCGAGGTCGACATGGGCCGTAACGGTTTGTCCGGACGTCAACTTGGCTCCATCCGCGGGCTCGGTGATTTTGAACGCATGGGCAGGAGAGGCCACGGCAAGGCACATGGCGAACACGAATAGGCAGCAGTTCCGAGAATACGCTTCACGCTTCACGTTTAACGTTTCACGTCGCATTGTCACCTCTTGAGATGGAATGGCACGTCGATCAGGATGACGCGATCTTTGAACAAGAGCGAGGCTTTCATGAGGAGAGCCCGCTGATTGTGCAGGACGCCGTGCCACCAGTGGGCCGGGAGAATTTCGGGAATCACGACGGTAACCCAGGTGTCTGGTTCCTTTTGCAAGAGATTCTCAACGTAGTCGAGGAAGGAACTCAGGACAGAGCGGTACGGGCAGGGTAACACCGTCAGCTGGACACCACAGCCCCATTGGGCCCACTGGATTTGGTTGCGCGCCGTGGATTCGGCATCCACATCCACCATCACGGCCTGAACTTCGCCTGTACGACTGCGTGCGTAATCGACGGCTCGTATGACCGCTTGATTGACGCCATTGATGGGGATGACGACGATATGGCGTCGTGGAGGTGGTGGACGGTGATCGCGCGTGAGCGCGATCTGTTCCGCGACGGCTTTGTAGTGAGAGCGGATCGAGAGGAACAGCCAAACCAATAGGAGAATGAGGAGAAAGACGATCCAGGCGCCCTGCGTAAACTTGGTGCTGGCCAGGATGATCGTGGCAATGCCGGTTGTGACAGCGCCTAGGCCGTTCACAATCAGTTTCGTTTGCCAATGAGGCCCCTTCTTGGTCAGCCATCGCCGTACCATGCCGGCTTGGGACAACGTGAAAGAGATAAACACGCCGACGGCATACAGCGGGATCAAGGCGTGCGGGTCGCCGTGAAAGAGGATCAGGAGGAAACAGGCGAAGATCCCTAAAATGATGATCCCGTTTGAGAACACCAATCGGTCGCCGAATGTCGCCATCTGACGGGGCATATAGCCGTCGCGCGCCAGGATCGAAGCCAGATGGGGGAAGCCGGCAAAGGCGCTGTTGGCGGCAAGGACTAACAGCAGCATCGTCCCAATCTGGAGCGCGTAGTAGAGAGTCCCGGTGCCAAAGGTGAGGCGGGCTAATTGAGACACGACTGTCTCATCTATTTTGGGCAGAACCCCATGGTGCGAGGCCAGGAAGGTGATACCCATGAATAGTGGCGCCAGAATCAGGGACATGTAAATCATGGTGGTCGAGGCATTTTCGGGCTCCGGTCGACGAAAGGTTTTTACGCCGTTCGAGATCACTTCCATTCCTGTCACGGCCGAACAGCCGGCGGCGAATGAGCGAAGGATCAAGAATAGCGTCAGGTCTTCAACCGCCGTCTGGCGGTCCGGCGACACCGAGGTACCTTGTCCGAAGAAGGCCTGGATACTTCCGATCACCACCATGACCCCGAGGGCGCCGATGGCAAAGTAGACGGGGATGGCGAAGAATTTCCCCGACTCCCGCATGCCGCGAAGGTTCATGATGATAATGAAGACAGTCACAGCAAGCCCCAGGGCTTCACGATGGACGAACAAACTTGGTACGGCCGAAGTCAGGGCTGAGATGCCTGCCGCTACGCTGACGGCCACGGTGAGCACATAGTCGATGATCAACGCCGCTGCGGCGATCAGCGCCGGGCGTTCCCCCAAGTTGTTGCGGGCGACAATGTAGGCCCCGCCACCTTCCGGGTATTCGTAGACGATCTGGCGGTAGGAAATGGTCAGGATGACGATGAGAAACAGAATCGCAAGGCTGATGGGAATGGACCAGGCAACGGCGGCGGTTCCCGCAAGGACCAGCACCAGCAAGATTTCCTCTGTGGCATAGGCCACGGAGGAAATCGCATTCGAGGAAAAGACCGCGAGAGCGAGGGTTTTCGACAGCCGCTCCTGTGCTGCCTGAGCGCTTTTGAGTGGATCGCCAACCAGCCACCGCTTCAGAAGCATAGCGGTCATTATCGCATATAAGTGGAAGCGTGCGCATCGAAGAAGAAATTTTTAGGCGTCAGAGCCCGAACGTCTCACAACTATGCGGTGCAGGACTCCGCACGATGAGGAATTGCGAGTCGTGTCGGCAGTCGAACGGAACCATGGGGAGGTTGACAGCGTGAGAGTAAGTGGCCTCTGGACTTGGCCGCGTCATCCCACGTACTTGAAGAAGCAGGCGGCGGATAAGTTTGGGGCCCTCTTGTTTGACAATTATGTTGTACTTGACACTCACTCATAATTCGTGTAGACTCCCATTCAACACAGGGAGGGTACGCAATGAAATCCACGATGACCTTGACGGAACTGATGACGCGCTTCTCGACCGAAGAGGCCTGCAAGCAATTTCTGCACGATCAACGATGGCCGAATGGTGCCCAATGCCCTCGCTGCCACAGCGCGAAAGTCTACGCGCTCAAAGCCCGACCGTTTCACTGGGTCTGTAAGAACGCAGGCTGCGGTGGACGGAACGGCTATCGCTTCTCGGTGATCACGAGGACGGTATTTGAGAATACCAACTACCCGCTGCGGACTTGGTTTCAGGTCATTTACTTGATGACGCAGAGCAAGAAGGGGATTAGCGCCTTGCAGATCCATCGCCAGATCGGGAGCGGCGACTACCGGACCGCCTGGTATATGTGCCATCGTATTCGTGCGGCCATGAAGGACGGTGGCTTTGCCAAGCTGATGGGGGAAGTGGAAATTGATGAAACCTTTATCGGAGGCAAGGATAAGAACCGCCATGCGAACAAGCGCCGCCATGTGCCTGGTACTAGTGACAAGATGGCCGTGATCGGGGCCATCGCTCGGAAGGGCAACGTGGTCTGTCAACTGATTGAAACCGCTGATCGCGTGACGATGAGCAAGTTTGTGCGCCAGACGGTCAGCGAGGGAGTGTCGTTGGTCGCCACCGATGAGCATAGCGGTTACAAGCGTCTTGGTCGAACCTTCCCGCATGAGATCGTCAATCATTCCAAAAAGGAATATGTGCGGGGTAACGTGCATACGAACAACATCGAAGCCTTCTGGAGTTTGCTGAAGCGTGGCGTGATCGGCACGTTTCACAATGTCTCCAAAGATTATCTCCCCCTGTACTTGGCGGAGTTTTCGTTCCGTCATAACAACCGGAAGAACGCCGACATCTTTACGACCGTCATAGCAGAATGCTGAGCACGCCCCCGCTGAAGCGTGCTCAGATGAAGTACGAAGCGAATGATGTTCAACTCCGGTTGCCATTGGGGGTATCATGCCGAAAGCCAAACCGGTTTCACTCCATCCGTTAAGCTTTGAGCAGGCTATTGATGTGCTCATAAAAGCTACTCCGAGACCACAAAAGAAACGGGCAAAGGTAAAGCCGAAGAAAGGGAAATTTCGTGACTCCTAAGGCGCATCTTGTATGCCCTGCCAGTGATGGGTAGCTGGGGCAAGTCCGAACCATGGCGCTATGTCTTCGACATCCACCTCAGGGCGAATCAGCTTTATCCTGGCACGCTCCGCTGTCCCGGCTACAATTGCACTAGTGTAGTGAGTCTCAAATAACTTGACTTATATATGCGATATCACCTAAACCTGAGGGGCATGAGAACCGCAGCCCCTATTCTATTGTCTCCCGAA
>JAYTTD010000016.1:0-9873 GCA_043745235.1 Nitrospira sp.
ACTCGATGACTCGACTAGCCCGATGCCCTCCAGAAAACTTTCCAGCGCAGGCCCTGTGGTGATTGTCGCCCGTCTATCGAAGTCTGGCCAGGCCATGCCGCAAAGCGGAGACCTAGAGGGGACAAGTCAGCCGATACAATCTGGAGTAGATGGGATTAACATCGTCATCGATCGTGAAAGACCGTAACACCGAGAAGTCCCCAGGCCGCTCTCTTCCATTGCCTCGCACGTTGCAATAACTCCTGCCGCTGATCCATCAGGTATCGTTAGGGCGCTCTGTTTATTGCACAAGCCCACTTGACATATTCCGATGCATGCTGAGATATATGCGCGCTGTTCGCTAAGCGATAAGTTTACTTAAGAGCGTAGTAATGTGTTTTTACAAATGGGGAGTATGCACATGGTCAACAAATTTTGGCTGAGGTGTGGTCTGCTGGTCTGCGGCGTGCTGCTTACTTCAATGGGAATTGGATATGCGGAATCGGCAGCGCCGGCCAAGTCGTCTGGACAGTCGCTTGCGATCAGCGGCACGGTCAGTATTGCGCCGAGCCTGACAAGCAAGGGGTCTGACACGGATACGTTGTTTGTCTTTGCCCGCGAGATGAGTGGTCCGCCGATGCCGGTGGCGATCATGCGGGCGACGAAGAAAGATTTGCCCTTTACGTTCCGGCTTGATGACTCGACCAGCATGATGCCGTCCAGAAAACTCTCCGACGTTGGAATGGTGGTGATCGTGGCCCGCCTGTCGAAGTCCGGCCAGGCTATGCCGCAAAGTGGAGACCTGGAGGGGATGAGTCAGCCAGTGAAGCCTGGAGTAGATGGGGTCACCGTCGTCATCGATCGCGAAAGACCATAGTCTCAAGAACCCAGAGGGCTCTCTCTTTCATCACTGCGCTACAGGACATTTTTCCGCTGATCCTTGCATAGATTTTATTGGCACTAGACTTGCCAAATTCAGCACATGAGACTTTTTTTTGCACAGAACCCACTTAATATATTGACATCGAATATATGCTGCGATATACATGCGCAGCACGTTAATTAATAATCGCTAATATGAACAATAGTAGATGCGAATACCGGCACATACACGTGTACGATCATTAAAGTGGCTTGATTTATAAATAGGGCATTTATCATCAGTGGGAGGGTTAAGTATGACCAACAAATTCTGGTTGAGATGTGGCCTGGTAGTTTGCGGGGTGTTGCTTGCGGCAACGGCTCAGGCAAACTTCCCCAGCGTCCCCAAGGAGACCTACGATGCGCTGAAGCTTGATCGGTCAGCCGACCCAAAGCAGTTGCATGAGGCCTTGGTGAAGCGGTATCTGGATCCGGCCCAAGGTGCTGGGAAAGGGAAGTACGGCGAATATTGGGAGCCGCTCCCCTTCAGCAAATACCTGGATCCTCTTTCGTTTTACAAGCCACCCACAACGGTCAAGGATGTTGCGACACGCGAGCAGTGCGTGAAATGCCATACCGATGAGTCTCCGGGCTGGGTGATTCTCTGGAAGAAGAGTGCCCACGCCAATCTTGACAAGATCCGCAAGCTGACCCCCAAAGATGACACTTTCTATAAGAAAGCGAAGCTGGAAGAGGTCGAAACGAACCTCCGTTCGCTGGGTAAGCTCGGTGCAAAAGAGAACTTGAAGGAAGTCGGCTGCATCGATTGCCACGTCGACATCAATACCAAAAAGAAGGCTGATCATCGCGCTGATCTGAGGATGCCCACCGCCGATGTCTGTGGCAACTGTCACCTTCAGGAGTTTGCTGAGAAGGAGTCCGAGCGTGACACAATCACCTGGCCACAGAATCAGTGGCCAAAAGGACGCCCATCGCATGCGCTGGACTACAGGGCCAACGTTGAAGTGGAGGTTTATGCCGGGATGTCGCAGCGAGAAATCGCCGACGGCTGTACCCTATGCCATACGCAACAAAATAAGTGCGATAACTGCCACACCAGGCATGAATTCTCGGTGGCCAACTCGCGCAAACCAGAAGCCTGCGGTACCTGCCATAGCGGCGCCGACCATAACAACTGGGAAGCCTACAACGGGTCCCAGCATGGGTTGGGGTACCAGGAAGATAAGGGGAGATGGAATTGGAATGTGCAGCTCAAGGATGCGGTGGCCAAGGGCGGTCAAAGCTATCCAACGTGCCAGAGCTGCCACATGGAGTACCAGGGTAAATTCACCCACAATGTGGTGCGTAAAGTCCGCTGGGCAAATTATCCCTTCGTGCCCGGTATTAGGGAAAACATCAAGAGTGACTGGGCTGACAAGCGCCTGGATGCTTGGGTGAAGACCTGCACCGGGTGCCACTCAGAGCGTTTTGCCCGTGCCTACCTGGAGTTTATGGACAATGGGACCTATTCGGGGCTCGATAAATACGATGAGGCTCACGACGTACTCCATAAGCAGTTCGAAGCGGGACTCTTGACCGGCCAAAAGACCAACAGGCCTGCACCTCCGAAGCCGGTTCCAGATGGGTTTGAACAATTCTTCCAGATCTACTGGTCGAAGGGGAACAACCCTTCAGCGATGGAACTCAAGCTCTTCGAAATGGCGGAAGACCATCTCGTCCAGTTGCATGTGAGTCTGGCCCATCAATATCCAGGGTTCACCTACACGGTTGGTTGGGCGGCAATGAACAGGGCTTATGTGGAAATCATGGACGAAGACACTCAGATGAAGGAGAGAATGGCGTTGGCGGAACGAGTCGCGAAGCTCGAGCAGAGTCGTACGAGCAGTCTGCTGGACTTTGACGGCACGGACGGGAAGATCACGCTGGGCAGCCTGGGTGGCGGTATGTTGCTGACCGGCACCCTTGCACTTGCCGGCTGGAGCAGACGTAAGAAGAACAACGGACGCTGACAGTAGAGGCGCAGCGCAGACGATGGAAGCAGCGCTGACGCGACCGAACAACAGAATCCTCCCGTCGCTAGGAATAATCCTAGTGGCGGGAGGTTTTCTTATGTTCGGATGGCTTGCGTACATGTGGCTTAGTCCAGGGCAGGCTCCTTACCACTACAAGTTGACAGAAGAAGGTGGCATAGAGAAATTTAGCAAGCTCGGGCTCGATGCCTGGCCAGACCTCAATATCAGCAAGCAAGAGGTTGTGGTTGATGGTGTGGACCAACCGGTAGCTCTGGCCTATCTTGCCCGTCGTGGCGAGAGTAAGCCCATCATGCTTAGTTGGGAAAACCGCACCGGCGAACCGATGGTCTTCGTCGACGGTAAGCTCACGGAGTTGACCACCTTAGCATTAGCGATTGCCAAGCATGTGCCGAAAGACGCCGCGATCCTTGCCTGGTGGGACACGTCGCGTCAGATCAAGCTATTGACAGGGTATGAAACGGTGTTCACCTCGCACCTTGGCGTACCACTCCTCACGCCTCCGCTCTGGCGTCCGAGAATCGAAGCGATTAAGAATTACGAACGTGAGTTCTGGGGTTCCCCCGCAAGTGCAGAAGAGAGCAATAAGTTCCAACTCTTCGCTGATGCCCTAACGGCGGATGCGACAGAGGGTGCAGCGATGTTGCGGGAACTGACTGGCGGACGCGAAGCGTATATTGCAGTTCACCTCTCGGATCTCTACAAGCTTGGGTTGATGCGGCCTGAGCGAATCGGTGTGGCTTACAAGGACTTCCCCTTGAGAGGTGGTGACGTACATGGCCTAAGCGGGATGGTGAAGAGCTGGTTGACGGACAACAAGTACACCTCGTATTCTGTGCATGGGCTTGCGGAGAGCCATGTGCGCGCCTATTTCTTAACTGATGTTAAGAGCGGCAACACGCTGATCGCGCAAATGCTGCCCATGACGAACTCGCAGCCGCTCGAGCTGAAAGCCCTTCAGCTTGTCTATCAACAGGGAGGCTATTGGGTGTATAAGATCCCGTCTGCGCAGCTGCCGAGTAACTGATTTCTTGAGTGGCCGAAGTGGAATGACCGTTCTTGTAAATCTTGCACACTCACGATAAAGTAACGGAATCATCGATCGTTCGAGCACGATCGCGAATAGTTTTACTGATGAAAGGAGGCCCCGTGAAGTATCCTATGGTATTTGCACTCGCCGCTGTAGTCGTATTCGCAACTATGGCCGGAAGCGCTTCCGCTGAGACGGCCTTCGAGGGTCGGAAAAAATGTAGTTCGTGCCACAAAAGTGAGGCCGACTCATGGGTCAAGACCGCCCACGCCAAAGCGATCGACTCGCTCAAAGCCGACAGGAACAAGGAAAAGAATGCAGCGATGGTCAAGGCGAAACTCGATCCTAAGAAGGACTACACCAAGGACAAGGACTGTATCGGCTGCCACGTGACCGGGTTCGGCGTGGAAGGCGGGTATGAAGTGACGGAGCCAGACAAGTTTCTGGTAGGTGTAGGCTGCGAATCCTGCCATGGAGCAGGCCCCGATTATCGCAAGATCCACCGCAAGGCAGGTGAGGCCTTTGAAAAATCGAAAAAGGTTACGGCGCGCGCCTCTCTTGAGGAAGCAGGGCAAGAGTTCGCCTTCGCCGAGAAGTGTAACGCCTGCCACCTGAATTATGAGGGCTCGCCGTGGAAGGGTGCAAAGAAACCCTATACCCCGTTCACTCCCAAGGTAGATAAAAAGTATGAATTTGACTTTGAGAAATCCGTGCGCAACAACAAAGCTATGCATGAACACTTCAAACTGGTCGGTACGTTTGAGGGTCCGCCTACTCCGAAGTTTCATGAAGAGTTCCAAAAGGATGCCAAGCCAGCCGAGATAGGCAAGGAGGAGTAATGACAGAGTGGGGTAGGGTATCAGTCGGTGCCCTGATTCTCGGCGCAGTTGTTGCGGTCGGAACGATTGCCGTGGTATTCGGCGGCGAAGCCGCCATATCCAGGACCGAGTTCTGCGTGAGCTGCCATTCCGAGACGTACCCGTATGAGGAGCTGAAGAAATCTTCCCACTACGGTGCGCTCGGTGCTGATCCTGGCTGTAAGGATTGCCATGTCCCGCAGGGCTTTAAGAACTTCCATCTGGCGTTGTGGACGCACGTGATGGATGGAGTGCCGTTCCTGATAGAAGAGTTCACCGTTGACTACTCGACGATCGAGAAGTTCAACGAGCGACGGCCGGAGGCGGCTTACAGGGCGAGGATGAAGCTCAAGGGGTGGGATAGTATGACCTGCCGGGAATGTCACAAGAATACAAAGCCTCCCGGAGCGTCTGCCAAAGCCATGCACAAGAAGATGGAAACCGAAGGCGCAACCTGCATCGATTGCCACCAGAACCTGGTGCATAAAAAAGTTCCTGAGACGGATCTCAATGCCAGCTTAGCGCAGGGCAAAAATGTGCCGAAGGAGGAGCCGAAAGAGAAAGACTGATCCGCGTCTTTTCTTTGGTTTCTGAACCGATGACAGCGACAGATGCCGGCATAGATACAATCTATGCCGGCGTCACGTTATCATGAGAGACCACCACGTGAGTCTTGAGTGATCCGATACCTGCTTTGTTACGTCAGATGATCCATCACCTTGCCACTTACTCAAAGCATCTTCCGCGATGGCTCGCGACTTCGTTATTCTTCTTCACCAGACTAGAAAATGGCACGAGTTGAGTTGACGCGCGGTCGTCTACGCGTTAGATTTCGAACAGAAGAAAGCTTGTGTTCCAACTCCCTTGAGATCTGACGTATGTTGAAATATACGTGCGCTGTAAGGTAAGAGGGAGCAGGCGTCATGATGGGCGAGAGTGGGTGTGGACTGGGTGTGACGGTACGCCAAGCCCTTGTCGAATACGAAGGGCAGCGGGTATCCAATTTCTCGCACGTTTCTGTATGATCAGGCAATCGCGTGTAAGTCATAGGCTCACGAGGGGTTGATGTTCCCACTCTTACGTTCACTAACGCCGAGCATGCTGCGCTATTTCCCACAAGTGGATGTCGCACATGCGCATCGCACGCGCGATTATGTGATCGCGGCATTCACGTTTTTTTCCGTCGCGGTGTGTTTGACGTTCGAGGTCAACGCGAGTGTAGAACGGCAATATATCCTAGGGGGTATCGCGTTTACCTCTCTTATGATGATGTTGCTCGGTGAAAATAAAGAAACACGAATTCAGGTAATCGTGGCAGTCGCGTTTGCCACATGGGGCGAGCATTTTGCGTCTATCTATATGGGTGGATACACCTATCGGTTTGAAAATGTACCGGCCTATGTGCCGCCGGGTCACGGCATGGTGTATCTCACGGCGATTGCCATGGCACGCTCCGGGCTATTCCAACGATACGCCAGAAGAATCACGGCATTTGTCATCGTGGTGTGCGGCGCATGGTCAGTCTGGGGAATCAGCGGGTTTCCAGAACAGGGCGATGCACTGGGCGCGTTAATGTTCACGATTTTTTTGGGCTTTCTGTTTCTTGGGCGCTCGCCCATGGTATATCTCGCGGCTTTCTTTATTACGACCTGGCTGGAGATCATTGGCACAGCAGTGGGCGCGTGGAAATGGGCGGCCATAGACCCTGTGCTTGGCTTGTCTCAGGCCAACCCTCCCAGTGGGGTGACATTCTGGTATTGCATCGTCGATTCGGTTGCGATGGGCGGAGCGGCGCTAGTATTGAGCGGCCTGAAATATGCCAATGAGTGGGTGACATCTGGAGGCTCTCTCTCCACACGAGCAGGTCGATGGTCGGCCCTGTTAGGCCTCCGGGAGCATGCACGTGAAGATATTCAATCGCAGATACTCCGCACCACGCAGGCCCTCAGCACGTCATTGAAGAATCCAGATCTTGCTGTTGAGCCCCTCGACAAAACCTAACTCCACGTCCACTTCAATAATATGGCTGGCCGGCCCTACGTGATACTCAAGACTGGGACACCTGGGCGAAGAATCACGGCTCAGCGAACATGATACTCAAGTCAGTGGCTGACCTCGCTTCCTCTCGATGTGGGACGCGAGCAGGCTGAGGTCTTCTTGTGTCCCTCGTGTGATGTCATCTTCTGAAACTGAACGAGCCACCTCTCACATTCTCGTCTCGCACATCTTGTTGGTCTATTCCTACTACATGCATATAAGCTGGCCGTCTGCTATTCCACGATCAGAAGAATCCGAGGAATGATTGTCGGTAGTGACGGCACATGACTTGCTATCCCGCCGTATGGCTCCTACGACTTGCCTCCCAAATAAACACATATGACGAGGTTACTCATTATAAGAGAGCTGGCGAAACACGGCGGAGTACTCGTGATCTGAGCGTGAACGAGCGACGATTGTTGCCGGTTTTGTCCTTCTGCGTACAGCAATGAGGATGGATAAATATTTGTCTTGCAAAGTGTTGCTCATAAGAATAGAAGAGGCATCAATTCGGATTGAGAATGATTCCTGCGCTGAGACTATTGTGAATGAGTGCGGGAAACGAACAAGAGGGAGGCTGAATTATGGACACGATCGAAGTAAAAGAGCAGGAGAAGATGACATCCGTGAACGTACGATTGCGTCCTGTCGAACAGTCGGATCAGCCCATCATGTCGAACTTTTCAACGGTCGCAGTGGCACAGGGGATCGCCTATGTGGATTTCGGCTTCATCGAGCCGGCGATGCTGGCGAAGGTGATGGTGGATTCACAGAACGGTAAGGCACTTCCTGACCAAGTCGATGGCAAGCTGGTTGCCCGAGTCAGCCTCGGGTTGGATGTGATGGCACGGTTGCAGCATCAGATGCAGCAGGTGTTTCTAAATATCCGGCAGGCGCCGGTCAATGGGGCGAAGACGGAACCATCATCGACCAAGCCGGCAAGTTGAGCGGCTCGTGCATCTGAAAGGCGATTTCTGACCATGATGCGAGCAATTGGATACCCATGACTGTGACGAATCCAGAGCTTTCTCCCACGGAGTCTGCCCAGCTGCGCACACTCCTGGTGAGTGTCGTTGTCCATGTGATACTCGGGTACAGCCTGTACGTGGTCGCGCTGTTGCAGACCGCGCCGCCCCTGTGGGCGCTGAACGCTATTGAGCAGCTCAAGCCCACCCTCGGCGCGCTCGACACCGCTGCGCGGCTCAGCGAGCACCCGTTTCCCGCACAAGTGATGATCCTGTACGCGATCCCCAGTTCTATTCTGCTGGGGATGTACTGGGCCTCCTACATATTCTTGGTGAAACGCGTCCGACAAGATATGTACCGCCGCTTGTGTGAACAGTGGCGGCAGACTGGGCTTCCCTTTAAGCTACGACTGGGGTTCTTTGGCTACGGATTAGCGCAACTGTATGCCTGTGGTTACGCACTCCCGATCCGCTTCTTCGTGGAGGGGGGGGATCGGTATAGGGATTACCTCAACAATTGGCTGAGTTCAGCACTGTTCTCCTCGTCGATCCTGTCGACCACCTTGTTGTTGCTCGTATCGGCAGTGGCGGGTTCCGCGTGTGTGCTTGGTCCTTTGAGCTTCTATCTGTCGATCAGAGGTTTTACTCCCCCACATCAATAAGGAGTGAATGATGCCACAAACAACTGTGGAAATCGCCCTTGGATTACAAGCGGAATTTTTGAAAGGTCCGCTGACAACCGCACAAACCGCAATCCTGGCTGCCTACAAGGCAGCGGGGAACGATCTGGCGGCGTTGGCGACAAAGGCCGGCACGTCCATTGCGTTTTTGCAGATAAGCGGGGCGAGAATTGTGACGCACGCGGCAGGCCCTGTCCTCGTGCTTTCGATCGCGGTGGACAGCGGCAATCCGAATGCCGTCGTTGGGGCACTCACGAATATCGCCGTGACGGCGGTCACCACTCCTGGTTTTGTTTTCCTCGGGCGGACACTATCGGCGCCTCTTGGGCCAGTGGTTGGGACTGCTGTCGGGACGGGAAGCGGAGTCACCTTCAGTACCCTCGTTGGGATTGCCGCAGGGGAAGCCGTTAAGCATAGTCTCGACCAGGGCGCAGTGGGTACAGTCCAGGTTGGGCCATTTTCAATTGGCATGAGCCAGAGTCCGGGCCTGTTACCACCGTCTGGCACGCCGACCTTTCTCCCCTCCGTGAATCAAGTGCCCTTTACACAGCTCGTGTTCGATCCCGTCACCAGGATACCGATGCTGGTGTTTAACACCAATCCGAACCTCACATACGGTGCGAATGTATCTCCTGGCCCCACTAACTATGTGGTGCAGCTCAACGACACGAGTTATACGATCGCTGCGAAATTCGGTTGGTCTGAGAGTGCACTCATTGCGGCAAACCCACAACTCGGTCCAACCTTTACTGTTCGCGCCGGTCAGGTCATCAATGGCTTGCCGCCCGTCTCGGTCAATAACTCCGGTCTCACCGTCTCAACCAATACCACCCCGACCACTCCCCAAGGCGCCGGGTCCCTCAACTTCAATTCCACAGCCACTAATATTAATTCGGGGATTCTCTTCAGTAACGTCAGTAGGATTGTGAGTATGCCCGCGTTTGATGTCGGTCTAGTTTCTACCGGAAATTTCGCGTCCACCTTCAGCTCGAGTATCGTGACCAATGGGTTTCGTCTGGGGAATTTCAATATCAGTGCAGGGGGGTTTCAAGGACTGAGCGACTTCAACCTGAACCAATCGTATCTGAACTATTTTAGTGGAGTCAGCCCGCTTCCGATCGCCACCTTCACAAATCTTGCTAACGTGTTTTCATCGAAGGTCGCCTTTACTGATCCGCTTATTCTGGACCTCAACGGTGACGGGGTGAAGCTGACGAATTATACAGGGACGCCCGTCCTCTTCGACATCGATCATGACGGCGGCAGTCTGGAGGTGACCGGCTGGGTGTCGCCACAAGACGGCATCGTCGTGCACGATCTGAACGGGGATGGCGTGATCAACAACATCTCGGAGACGCTGTCTGAGTACTACAATGGGACCGTTGGGACGGGGGGCAATGCCGGCAGCAAGCC
>JAYTTD010000017.1:0-2656 GCA_043745235.1 Nitrospira sp.
GGCCTGATTTGCCACCGGCAATGCGATAGTAGGTCCAAGTTTCTCCGCCAAAAAATCTAGTGGCTTTGCCGCTCGGTACTCCCCAGTTCTTCTCAAACCAGGCCTTGTCCTTGCCTTGATGCTCAGCCGGTTTCAGCGACTGTTCAAGGTAGGGATTACTACCGCCGCAGCCGGTCAGGGCTAGACTGAACAGGAGCATCCAGGCTGAGCGTTGCATTGAGACCCTCCTTGGTCATGCAGATAAGTGCAAAGACGAACGGTATAGTATGTAGTTAAATTCTAACTGGCTGTCGGGAGCCTGTCAAACTGGGGTATGTCAGCAGGAAATTGCAACCAGGTTGAGTTTTTCATAGAATAACCGATAATGAATTGATCACTAGGATTTCTTTTCTTGATATGAAAGGACCTGCCCATGAAATTCTTTCTTGATACAGCCAATGTGAAGGAAATCCAGGAGGCGGCTAGCTGGGGACTCCTCGACGGTGTCACGACGAATCCCTCGCTCGTGGCCAAGGAAGGCCGCAGCTTCAAGGAAATGCTCATCGAAATTTGCAACATGGTGGATGGGCCGATCAGCGCCGAGGTTGTCAGCCTCGAAGCGGATGCCATGGTGAAGGAAGGGAAGGAGCTCGCAAAGATCCATAAGAACATCGTCGTGAAGGTGCCTTTGATTGCAGAGGGATTGAAGGCCACCAAAAGATTGGCTGCCGAGGGCTATAAGGTGAATGTGACATTGTGCTTTTCTCCAACCCAGGCGCTCCTCGCAGCAAAAGCTGGTGCGTGGTGTGTTTCACCCTTCATCGGTCGGCTTGACGACATCAGTTCGAACGGAATGGAACTTATTCGCCAGATCTTGACCATCTATCGCAATTACGATTACAAAACACAGGTGTTGGTTGCCAGCGTGCGTCATCCCCAGCACGTTGTTGAGGCTGCGCTTGCTGGTGGGCACATTTGTACAATGCCCTTCTCTATTTTTCAGCAGATGGTGAAGCATCCGCTGACGGATAGCGGGCTCAAGAAGTTCTTGGCGGATTGGGAAGCACAAGCCAAGAAGTGAAATTTAGCAGGAGGCTGAAAAATCTTCCAGTGTGGAGAAGGTTGAGGCTGAGATGAGAGTGCCAGATCATCACTCAACCGTGTCGGTGGCCTATGTCACTTGCTACGACGGTCCGGTTCAGCAAGTCGTTGTCGAGCAGTTGCAAAGATATGATGAAACATCGGTCTGGTCAATAATCCCGTGAAGGTGTTTTGTTGACTTGGATGGTATGAGCCAATCAGTGTAATGTCCCACGGAAGGACCCGGACGATTCCATGGGAAAATTTCGGGAGCGGTGAGGGAAGTTGCAGCCCCTCATCGCGGCAGGCTTTTAAGTAGTGATCGAACGCAATCTTTCCCAGCGTCACTACCACTCGAATCTTCCGTAACGACCGAATTTCTTCCCGCAGGTAGGGGCGGCAGGCCATAAATTCTTCAGGGGCCGGTTTGTTGTCGGGCGGCGCACAACGGACCGTCGCACCGATGTAACAATCCAATAACTTCAGCCCGTCATCCCGATGATAAGAGTTGGGTTGATTGGCGAAGCCAAATCGATGTAAGGCGTCAAAGAGCCAATCCCCGCTACGATCCCCTGTAAAGACTCGTCCAGTCCGGTTACCGCCATGGGCGGCTGGCGCCAGTCCGAGCACGTAGAGACGCGCATGCGGATCCCCAAATCCAGGGACCGGGCGTCCCCAATAGGTCCAGTCCTCAAACTGTTTCCGTTTCTCTGCGGCGACCGTCTCCCGATAGGTGACGAGACGTGAACAGGCAGTGCAGTGGGTGATGCGATCGTTAAGGAGGGTTAGCTCACGCATAGTTGCGCAGTCTAGCATGAATCTAAAAGTCGATCATGCTTGCCGCTCATTCATCAGACTGTTAGCATACGTACTTGATCAAGAATCGTTCACCGTACGTAGGAAATGGGGTTGGCATGACGTCATGGGTTCGGCAAGTACTGGTACTTAGTGGGCTATGGATGGTAGTTGTGCTTCCGGTTGCAACAGGAGCACAGCCGCAACCCGAACATTCCGAGGCAAAGGAGAGTATGCCTCGATCTGCGACCAATGGAGGATCGGAACGAGAGGTGATACTGGTCGATCCTCTTGAGGACCCCAACGAGCCAGAAGATCGCCTTGTCATTCTTCCTGAAATCAAGCGAGAAGGCGAGCGCTACTTCCTCAGTTCGTTCAAGCTGCCGGAGAAATTGACCTTTGCCGGCCAACCAATCCCGCTCGATAACTGGCAGGTCCGTGAACGGATCGAGTATGAGTTTTATCAATTTTTAGAAGACCAGGGCGAAAGTATCATTCTTGCCAAACGAACTGGACGCTGTTTTCCTCCCGCCGAAAAGCAGCTGGCCGATGCCGGCTTGCCGGACGACCTCAAGTATATGTTGCTGGTGGAGAGCAAGTGCGTGGCCGCCGCCTACTCAAAGGCGAAAGCATCGGGACCGTGGCAGTTCATTCCCTCCACGGGACGACGCTATCGTCTCAAGAGCGACGCGGTTCGCGACGAACGCCGCAATCTAGAGATGTCGACGGAAGCTGCGGTCAAGTATTTGCGCTATCTCAAGGAATTCAAGGAAAACGATTGGTTTATGGCCATGGCCTCATA
>JAYTTD010000018.1:0-34422 GCA_043745235.1 Nitrospira sp.
CTTCGCCCTTGCCGTCCTCTCACACCTTACGTTTCACACCTCACGAAAAAGATGGCCTACCACTCACTCAAAAAAACTATTTCAGAGCGACTCGCTGAAATCCACGCGGCAGGCCTCTACAAATCTGAGCGGCAGATCCTCGGTCCGCAGGGAGCCCTGATTCGCGTAGCCCAAGGCGAAGTTCTCAATCTTTGCGCCAACAATTATCTCGGACTTGCAAACCACCCCGACATCAGACAAGCCGCCGCCGCCGGACTACAAGAACATGGCTACGGCATGGCTTCCGTCCGGTTCATCTGCGGCACCCAAGATCTCCACCGACAACTCGAACAGGCGCTCAGCGCCTTCCTGGGCACTGAGGACACAATCCTCTATAGTTCCTGCTTCGACGCCAACGGCGGACTCTTTGAGGTGCTCCTCGGCGAGCAAGACGTCGTCATCAGCGACGCCTTGAACCACGCCAGCCTGATCGACGGCATCCGCCTCTGCAAGGCCGCCAGGCTCCGCTACGGACACTCCGATATGGCGGATCTGGAAGCCAAGCTGCGCGACGCGACATCCTATCGCCTGCGCCTGATTGCGACGGACGGGGTCTTCTCCATGGATGGCGATCTGGCACAACTCGATCGGATTGCCGAACTGGCGGACCGATACGATGCGGCGGTGATCGTGGACGACAGTCACGCAACCGGTGTGCTCGGGCGCAACGGGCGCGGCACGCCGGACCATTTCGGCGTCGCCGACCGGGTCGAGATCGTCACCAGTACGTTGGGCAAGACATTGGGCGGCGCAGCAGGCGGGTTTACCTCCGGACGGAAGGAAATCGTCGAGCTCTTGCGGCAACGGTCGCGACCCTACTTGTTTTCAAATTCACTCCCCCCCGTCATTGCCGCGGGGGCTCAACGAGCCGTGACTCTCGTGGCCCAAGGCGATCAGTTACGAGCCAGGCTACGCGAGAACGCGGCCTTCTTCCGCGCGCAACTCACCGCGCTTGGATTCCGGCTCATTCCCGGCGAACATCCCATCATCCCGATTATGTTGGGCGATGCCTCGCTCGCGACTAAGATGGCAGAACGGCTTTTGGAGGAAGGGATCTATGTCGTGGGTTTCAGCTACCCGGTTGTGCCGGAAGGCCAGGCACGGATTCGTGTGCAGATGTCGGCGGCCCACTCACGCGAACAGTTAGAGCGCGCCAGCGCCGCCTTCGCCACAGTCGGTCGGGAACTGGGTGTGATTCCGTGAGGGGTAAGGCGTGAAACATGAGGCGTGAAACATGAGGCGTGAAACGACGGCAAGGACGGCGCGCTAGTTTCCTATCACCCCTTACGCCTGACCCCTGACGCCTCACGTCCTTATTCCCGGACTGCCTGCGCACGCTTCTGCAGATAGGCGTTGCGCACGGCGGTATAGAGATCCAACGTCGCTTCCTCGACCCCCTGGAATTTTTCGAGATTCCGCGACCGTTCATTGACGATCTCTCCCACGCGCGACCCAGTCTGGATGATACTCGATGTCATCCGATTCTTGTGGGCAATCACGGAAGGGACGCCGTCGACTTCAATGATCGGCACGACTAGCCAGTTGATCGGATTGAGAAACACATCGCCAACATATCCCGCAAAATCCCGAACGGTGAAGGGTGGGAGCAGCGGCAACACAAGATAAGGGCCCGGTTTGACCCCATAGAAACCCAGCGTCTGCCCAAGATCCTCCTCCGGCGTAACCAGATCGATCTTTTTCGCAACATCGAAAAATCCCGCAATGCCGACTGTGCTATTGATCAAGAATCGACCCAGCTCGATACCGGCGCCTTTTACCTTCCCTTGGAATACATTGTTGAGGAAACGCGGAGCAAAGCGAATGTTGTAGAAAAAGTTACTGACCCCGACCTGCACCAGATCTGGCAGGATGAAATCGTAGCCTTTCGCCACCGGCTTGAGCACGAAGCGATCCACCTGCCGATTGAATTCGAAAATGCCCGTATTCATCGGTTCCCAGGGATCGTACTCGTCACCGGCTCCCTCACCGGCCTTGGCAAAGGGATCAAGCGGTTCATCCGACTGAATCTCTGACGGCGACGAGGGAACCGGCGCAGAGGCCTGGTCCGCTACCGGCGTCGTATTACTCAACCCCTGTGGCTGGACTGTACCGGTTTTCCCGGCACAAGCACTAGTAAACACGATTACGAAACCCAGCAGACTGAACGTCAGCAGACGAAAGGGAATCATCAACCCGGCCTCCTCAACCCGCGTCGTCCAAGAAATATCTACTCCGACCGCCAGCCGGCCGCTCCTCTGAGCAAGCCCACAGCGCTAACGACGCGCACTGTATCAAATGGCGAGGCGATCTCCAATCAATTTTACGAAAGCGTGGAATGACGCATCAGAAGCGCGGCTCGCGTGAGGGGTTGATCTGGTTCATCTGGTTAGTCTCGTTCAACCAAACAAACGAGACAAACCAAATAACGGTCTTCTGATGCTGGCGGACTTTTCCAACCGCCTGCTAGGATTGGAGGGCCACCTGGATAAACTCGGTCCATCGTCGGAAATAGGCCACGCCCCCAACCTGGTAAGTGTTGTTGTGGTCAGCGCCGGGAATGACGTAGAAGAATTTTGGTGGCGTGGCCGCCTCGAAGACCTGCCGGCCCAACTCGAGCGGGATGATGTCGTCTTTGTCGCCGTGAATAATCAGCTTCGGCAGCGAGAGATGCGGAAGACGATCAATCAAGGTGAAGTCTGCCCCGAGCAGCCAATGGACCGGCAACCCGCCGTAATGGAACTTGGCCACCGCCTTGATGGACGAAAATGCTGATTCGAGGATCAAGCCAGCGGCAGGCTTCTGCGCGGCAAGTTCTCCCGCCACGGCCGCACCGAGAGAACGCCCGAAGATGATGATGCGCTCGGGACGAATCATCCTAGTCCTCGTGAGATAATCGTGCGCCCCAAACGCATCCTGATAGAGCCCCTCCTCCGAGGGTCGCCCCTGACTCCGACCGTAGCCGCGATAGTCGAACAGGAACACCGAGAGTCCCAACTGGTAGAGGAGCTTCAGATTTTCAAGACGGTTGATGATGTTCCCCGCGTTGCCGTGGCACCACAGCACCACCGCCGAAGTCGCTGAGGCTTCCACATACCAACCGAAGAGCTTGGTCCCGTCGGCGGATTGAAACCAGATGTCTTCAAGCGGCAGCCCACTGAGCCTGGCCCAGTCCCGGTCCTGCCAGGGTTCAGGATGGTAGACGAAGTATTGGTCGAGGATGCTCACTCTTCCCTAAACCTATAAGTTGTTATCAAATCACTTATTAATACCACCACTAGCACAACAGATTCTGACGAGTCCGGTGCAATTCTTCGTGTTTGTTCTCCCAACGATTTCGCACAGGCAGAAATCCTTACTCTGGAAAGTACGACTTAGAATACAACGATTTATCAAATAATTTGGTTGCCTTTCCTATGCAGTAGCAGTATAAGGCCGCTATAACTTGGAACTACCTTATTTCACAAGGAATTAGAAATTTAAGAAAGGAACACCGCCATGCGATCAAAGTTTTTATCTGCAGCACTCGCAGCGGCTATTGCCGTGAGCTTTGGGTGTTCGGTCTACAAAGCTGGAACTCAACCTGGGCCCGCTGATCTAACCGGAATAGGTGTCGGTACCCCTAGGCAGGAGCTTATAATGAGACTTGGTGCGCCGAAATTTTCAGACACAAATCCTGCCGGCAGAAAAGAGGACGCTTTTGAATTTAGTTCGGGTCTCCATCAGGCATCCAAGGCCAGAATTATCCTTTATCTGGCCGCGGACATCGTCACATTGTGCTTGGCCGAAATAATTCTCTGGCCTATGGAACTAACAGTGATGGAGCGAGCAACCTGCAACGGATTTGCAGCTTACGACGAGGCACATAAAGTTGAAACGTGGAAAGTATCGCAAAAAGACGGCGTGCAAGCCTGTTAGTATTCGGCAAGCCTAAAAGAACGCCTGCATGGAGAACATGACGTCGTTATCGTGATCGCGGTGGTTGTAGTCGAGCCGTAGGGCAAGATTCTGAAGAATGGTGAGGCGCTGGCCGACGGTCCAACGGAAGTCCTCACTCTTGTCCCCCAAGGGATAACGGAGATAGGTTCCTGACACGAGCAGTTTCCAGCGACCAGTGAGATCCGCCAGCATGCCGACTGTACCGCCGCCGCCGATACGGTGCCGTTCCTCATACGCGCCGCTGTAATTGGCTTCTGTCTCAGCAAAGGCAAAAAAGAGTTCACGTTTGAGCCAATGACTCTCGACCGAACCTCCAATCCCTCCGTTGAAATAGCCGTTGCTGCAGAGCCTACAGTCGTTATGTCGAATCGTGTTCATACCGAGGCCAAATTTCCAGGAGGGAGCATGGGAAAGACCGTCCATTGGCGATAGCGATACCATATTGAGTAAGGTGAACCGCTCGATACGAAGCTGCGTGTCACTGAGGTTTTTCGCAAAACTCGAGTCCTGCAAACTTGTCGGCGAATACTGTCTGACCGCCAGCGAAAGCGCTTCGATCTGGGCATCTGGTGTGTAGCCCTTCTCGGGATCAAGTAGATCGTGATAGGCCGCCCGAATCGCGTACTCTTCATACAGTTGCTTGTTCCGCCACCCCACGCCGACGCTGGCCCGTGACGTCCCATGCCCTGAATCAGGACGGTCCGTGAACGGAGAAATCGCCACATTCTCAGGCCGAACCTTCAGCAGGCTCCTTTCGAGAAGGAGTTCACGATTCCGCTGTTGGTAGGGATTGTTATTGAGTCCTTCGCCGGAACTCTTCAAGAGGAGGTAGTCCGATGCAATGTCCAGGACGGTGGCTTGCCGCTGCGGCGGTAAGGCAAGAAACTCCGGATCCTTGGCGGAGGATGGAGAAACGATCACGCTTCGTAGCCATTGATATTCTGAGTCAGGCAGTAGGGCTTTCTTCTTCCGGACCGACGTACCCCGTGACGGACGGTATACGACGGTGCTCGCCGCATCGGGCTTCTCCATGAGCCTTCGGATCGTGTCGGTGGGCATCGTATACAGTGCGAACCGATCGGTCAGGTGCAGGGAGGGATCAGCGAATTCCAGCAGCGAGAGGATATGATAGGAACAGTTTTCCTTGAAAAAGAAGTAATCGAAGTATGCGTTCCCCATCTCCCATGCATGCGTCAACAGGCGGCGGAGCTGCTCCGGCGTGAAATTGAGTTTGTACTCCCAGAGATCTCGATCCTCAATATCGCCATACTCCTGGACTTTCAGGTAATACGGAATCGTTGAAAAATATCCATGATAGCCGCCGAAGATCCCCTTCACTGCGTATTCTGGACCAGTGTTCGGTGGCAACTCAGCCGCGTAGTTGATGGTATAAGCCAGAATTCGCGTCTGATCCGTTTGGCCGCGCTGGTCAACGCGCAGGAACGTATGCCCGAACGTCGATGAGGGGTTGTTCATGAACCCTGAGGCAAAGATCAGGCTCACGCTCTCCACGTCAAAGTCGGCAAACCACCGCTCAAATCGCTCACAAGGTTGAGGCGGAAGGCGAGTCTCGTCGAAACGCAATTGACTCCGTAGCCACTCATACCGCGCGATGAACGCACATTGAGCCGGTTGCTTCGAGCGCCCGACGAGTTCATCGGAAAAGAACTGCTTCAGCGTCGCGTCGAGTTCTGCCTGGAGATCGGTTTTCCCATTGGGCGACATGAAAAATCCCGGGTCGTCCTGCTCGCTGGTGTGGCCGCCAAGCAGATTCTCTCGGTAGTGGAGCAAGAGATGCCATTCTCGCTCGTTGGCGAGCTTGGCCTGCAGGCCCTTGTTGATCAGTTCGACAAGATAGGCATTCTCGGAAGGCTCACCGGCTTCAATCGGCGAGACTGGGGCGAGAAACAGAAAGAGCAGAAAGAGAAAGCTATACAAGCAGCGGGCTAGAAAGGGACGGGGCTTCGACTTTAACATCGAAGCCCCGTGCTGGTGATTAACGAGTCGAAACCTGGGCAAGGACTGGATGCGTGGCAATGGCATCGTTGATCGCTTTGACCATCGCAACCGGTGAGGCTTCACCTGTCTTGACCAAAGACGTATACCGCTCTTGAGTCATGGCAAAGAACGCTGCCTGGTGCTCGGCTGGCACACCCATCAAGGTGGCGAGTGATGCGAGATGCTCACCCTGGCCCTGCGCCATTTCCTGAGACAAGTTCTCAAAGTTGAGCTGAGCAAACATCGTCGTCTTCTGCTCAGCCATAACCTTCCCATCGTTCGTGCAACCTGAGGTTCCCGAGCTGATACCGAACGTCTGGCTCCAGAACGTACCGTTGGTGGTTGCCATCAACACCTGGGGTCCGATGTTCTTCTGGTGCGTATAATCGCTCCAGGCAAGCTTGCCCAGCCCGCAGCCAGGGCCTGTATCTGGGTTGGCCGCCATTGCGAGGCCTGCCTGCATGCCAAATAGCACCGCGACCGATAGCATGATCACTTTCTTTGTCATAAATCCCCCTCCTATTTAGAGTTGGTTAGATACCGCTGCGCCTACACGAAACAACAGACCGCAGTATAGCCCAAGTCATCACGATTGTTTACAAAAAAATAATTTAGCTGCCAGGATGTTTGCGGACTCTCGCGTGCTAGTGTGACGCTTCGACTCCGGCCACAACGGGATGTCCTGCCATGGCCTCATCCAGCGCCTTGATGAGAGCACTCGGTGAGGCTTCTCCACGGCCAATGAGATCGCGATAGCGTGCTTGAACCAGCGTATAGAACATCTGCTGGCGGTCTGTCGGTACGCCGAGCAATGTCGCTAACGCCGTCAGATGTTCGCCTTGGCCACGTGCCATATCTCCTGCCAGATTTTCGAATGTGGCTGCCACGAAGAACTCGGTTTTATGGTCTGCCCAGACCTTTCCATCATTGGTACAGCCGGATGTCCCAAAACTAATCCCGAAGGTCTGACTCCCAAATGTTCCATTCGTCGTCGCCATGAGTACTTGCGGAGCGATGTCTTTTTGCCGTTTAAAATCTGCCCAGGCGAGTTTGCCTAACCCACAGCCGGGGCCTGTGTCAGGATTCCCATAGGCCAGCGCAATCCCTACCTGACTCACACTCGCAAGAGCCATAACCACCACGATCTTCCATATGCGCATCACCAAGACCTCCTTGTTTCTCTGAGAGCATATACTTTTACGGAATGCTTCTCGCCACTTCATACACATAGCTGAACTGATGATTCTTGCCAAGAAATTTATCCCCGCCGCCTATACCACAGGTGAGACGCGCCTTATCAGGTAAAGAAATGAGATGCGGTGTTACTTTGGCGTCGCGGAGACGCAGAAGACCGATGCCTCAGGGAAGGGTGAATCGCTTCGGCCCTGCCGATCCTGGATTGAAGAGCAGCATGCCGCCGAACCATTCCGTTCTGGGCTGATGCGTGTGGCCGAAGATGCAGATATCTGGATGTTCACGCTCCAAGAACGCCTGCCCTTCTTTTGTCATCTTCCCACCTTCGTACAGAATATGATGGAGTGCGATGCGACGGCCTGCCAGGTCGATCACGGCCTCTGATGGAAATTCGCTTTGTCGCGTATCGTCGACATTGCCGGAGACGGCGGTGACTGGCGCGATCTGCCTCAGCTGTTCGATCACCGACCGATCGCCGATGTCAAACAGCCCATGGGTATCGGCAATCACGCCAATGCGAATGGTTTTCCGCTGCCTCATGGAGCGGAGACCGGCTGGGATCCGAGGAAAGCCTGCACCTGTTTCCAGTCGAACGTAAACGGTACCGGCAATGTCTTCGGCAAAGCCGCACGCTCCGTCTTCAATCGTTCGGCCCTAGCTGTACTCATCGGATGTGTCGAAAGCCATTCCATTCGGCCCTCGTCTTTCTCCGAGAGCCGTTCGAAAAACCGGATCATGCCGGAAGGGTCGATCTTCGCCCGTTGGAGCAATTGCAACCCAGTCAGATCGGCTTCGGTCTCCTGCTCCCGGCCGAACTTGAGGGTAAGCAGTTCGACGCCAAGCTGTTTCATCATCCCGATGAGGCCCTGTTGATTGCCAAGCACAATGGCCACCACCGTGAGCAGGCCAACACTCTTGACGATCCGTTCAAGCCCATGCCGTTGCAGCACATGGTTCAGCTCATGGCTCAGCACGCCTGCCACTTCTTCGCCGCTCTCCGCCTTTTTCATGAGTCCCGTAAAGACCACGATATATCCACCAGGCAGGGCGAAGGCATTGACGACGTCGCTCTTCACGACCGTCACTTGAAATTTGTAGGGATTGTTTGGAATCTGCTCGGTCAGGCGATGGGTTATTTCCTCAACTGCCGAGACCCCCGGCCCCTCTTTCACGACGTCCTGGTGGGTGAGAAAATCCCGATGGGCCGACTCGCCGAGTTTTTGTTCCCACTCCACCGGAATCCGGCTCACGGCAATTTCGACCAACAGATCGGCTCCGAACCAGAGGCCCAACACTGTGGACAAGATTACCCCACCGACTACGCCCCAGACGAGCCGTCGCCGGTGACGCACCTGCCGCACCCGCTCCGCGACCTGTGCCAACGGAAGACCGAGATGGTCGGGGACGGCTTCTCGAAAAGCCCGAATCACGTCAGGATGCTTCAGATACAGCGTTCGTTCCCCCTGCACGCTCGTCCATTTCACCACGAGATGGTCATGGTCAAGTCCGCCCGCCGAGACGGTGAGCGCAGAAAATGGCACGACTTTCGGCTGGCCATCGGCGGTATCAGGTGCAAAAGTGACGGTGAGCCCATGTTCTTCGACTTGAACGAGGCAAGGCGCACCGCTGGCGGGAAACTCTTCGCCGAAACAGAGCGCGTTGGGAAAGAAGTGGCTCATGGTTAACTGACGATTGACTTATTGAAGATGAAAAGTCCTCGTGCAGATGCTCAAAACGGCGGCCAACAAGGCCGCAGGCGAGAAAGAACCGCAGGCGTACCCTCTGGAGTACGTTGAGGATTGTTTCGAGCCGAGAACGAAGTTGGCGGGCGTTTTCAGCATCCGCTACTCGGAGACCGGGATGAATTGTCGTATCCACGCCCCAAAGCTGCCCGGGTTCCGGCTTTGAATGAATACGAGTCCTGGCCCTCGGAACCGGCAGACGAACCCTTCGCCTGACGTGAAGCTGGCGACCCAGCCGGAGGTCGCTTTTTCAATGTTGTACGAGGTCGTGGAGGACCAGGCTACCAGGTGGCTATTATCCACGATGTATTCCTGATCGGGCTTCAACTCAATCTTGTGAATGGCCCCGAAGCTGTTCAGTACGAGCGTCCCCTTCCCGCTGATTTTCAGGATGAAGAAGCCTTCCCCGCCTAACAGCCCGCGACTCAGACTTTGCATCTGACTCTCGATCTTCACGGTATCTGCGCCGGCGAGAAATCCGTCTTTCTGCACCATGTACTCGCTCACACCATCGAGTTCCAAGATGACGATTTCGCCGGGCACCGTCGGAGCCAGCAAGGCTTCGCCGGAACCGCGACTGGCGCGTAGCGTCTGGAAAAAGAACTTCTCTCCCGTCAGGAACTTTCTAGACAGGGCTCCGAGAAAGCCGCCTTCCATCTTACTTTCAATGTCGATGGTCGGAGAACACGCCACCATCGCGCCCGACTCGGCTTTGATGTTCTCACCGGCTGCCAACTCCACCCGCACCATGGGAAACGCCCCTGGATATAAAATCTCAGACTTCATGGATCAATCCTCCAGATTCGTAAGGGGTTAGGCGTGAGGCGTTAGGTGCCCAATACGCCCAGTCAAGATCACACCATTAGCGCTTACCGCCGTTAGCCTTCTGATGACGAATGAGCCCGCTAAGCATCTTGTCAATTCGCTCAACTTGCCGATCGAAGATCATCCAATTATCGCGCCCCAGGTACCCAAGCCTTCTTCCAAGTTCGAGTTGAGTATCTAACTCGCTGAGCGACCCTTGCGCTATGTGCAGGTAGTTGACGAACTCCTTTCGAGTTTGGCGACCTGCCCCTTCGGCGACGTTGCTCGGAACACTTACAGCGGCCCTTCGAATTTGGTCGGTGAGACTATAGCGTTCGTCTTTGGGAAAGCTTTCTGTGGCACTATAAATATCAACCGCCAATTCCATTGCTGCATTCCATAGATCTAGTTTCTTATGCGGTTTGTCCATGTCTTGGCCGCTTCTTGAGATATCGCCTCACCCCTTACGCCTAACTCCTCACGGCATTTACCCCGTGACCCATCCATACACTCGGTGACTCGGCTCCGGTCCTTCTTCGAGATAACTCATTCTGATTTGGCCCAGCGCATCTTTGGACACCTCATGTCGTTTCGCCTTCACATCAATCCCGAAAATCCTGGCGGCGTTGAGTCCAAAAACCTGCTCCTTCATCTGCCGTGTGAGGGGTTGATAGTGATGTGTATCGATCAGTTGATCGGGGATCTGAAATCGCCGGAATGCTTCGATCTGCCATTGCGGCGTCCCGTACCAAATCGAGTCGGTTCCCCAGAGCACATGATCGGCGCCAAATGTCTGAATGATCTGCCCCAGCAGATGCGCGCAGGCTGCCGGCTGAGTCGTCACCAGCTGGCCGAAGGTCGAGCCGAGCTCCATATAAATATTGCTGATTCCCGGCTCGCGCTGCTTCATGCGGCAGAACTCGGTCGTCCAGGGAATCTCGCCGGTCCTCACCGCCACGTCCTTCAGGTTCGCCGTACTCTTGAGCCCCGAGTGGTAGATCAGAAAATCGATGTCGGGAAAATCCTTGGCCGCCTTGATCACATCCTTTGGATGGTTGTAGTCCAACACGGGGCCGAGCGGCAATCCTTTGTGGACACAGACCCGCTTCACCTTGAGTTTGCGAGCCTGTTCCAACATGGGATAGGCAATCCGCTCATCGTCCATCCACCAGCCACGGTCGAATCCCGTTGGACAAGACCCGGTATAGCACTTCCACGCATCGACTTTGAGCGTCTCCGCCTGCATGGCCATAAAGTCGAGATCCGCCGCGCCAAGCTGCGGGGTGACGAGTCCATGAGCCAACATGCGTTGCGAACCAGCGACCCGATTCACTTCATCGCGAATGTGCGCCATCTCGCGTGGTGGCACAACGGCCTCCTGCGGATACGGCCCTGGCGGCGTACTGATCAATCCGATCGTCGTCTCACTGTCGAGAAAGATCTCTTTCACGAAGTTGCGCCAGGACAGATCGTCGAGCGTGCCCGTATCTCCTGTCAGCTTGGGGTTGAGTCCCGCTTCGCGAACGCGGCGGCGCAGAGACAGCAAGGCCTGTTTGGACACGCCCCCCTTGCGATGGTCTTCTGCATCTGTGGGATCGTAGTGCGATCCCACATAATGGGTCTGCACGTCGAAGATGAAGTAGGGCGCTCCCTGCTGTTCCGCAAAGGCGGTGGACTCGAATAATTCGATTTCTCCAATATCGAAGAACCGCCCAAAGACCGAGTTCATCGCCAGTAACACACCGGCCACCCCGCCCGTCGTTTTGAAAAAGTCTCTGCGGGTCAGGCCTCGTCGTGCAGCGGCCTGCTCAATCATCGCCGTGGCAATCTGTTCGACGTGGAACTGGTCTGCGGTTTGGCCGAAGGGCGCAAATTCCTCGTTCGAGACGATCTGGGTCGGTACCGCAGAGCGAAAGGTCTTCCCTTGTTGAACTACAAGATTCTTCCAACTGGAATGTTGGGGAGGCGCCATAGCGAATCGTCCTCTACGCAAACCGGTGGGTGATTCTGTGGAATACCACCGGCAGTGTCAAGCAACCAGGGAGGCCAGCTGTCTGTTCATACAGTCTATTCAGTTTGTCTGGTTTGTTTGGTGGCATGAGCCTAACCAGATAGACCAAATAGACCGGACAGACCAGATAGACAGGAGTAAGTGGATTATTTTGATCGGGGCCGGGACACGGAGCGGCTGCTCTCGGGCACGACTGATTGAGTCTTGGGAATAGTGGCGACGACATCGCGCAGGGGATCACCTTCCTGATCTTTGCCATCTTGCCCGACACTATACATCACACCCTTCTGCTGATCGACCAGCATAGGAAGACCAGTAAATGGATCATAGTGAGCCTGTCCTGCCTTTGCGAGGCGCGTGATTACATTCCCCTCTTGTGGACCTTGTCTGATCCAGACTTGCAGTCTTGCCAGACGAAGCCGTGCATCGGTCTCCACCATACGCCCAACATAGAAATCCCATGATGGGAGCGGTTCGATTCCGATAATGTGCTCGATCGGATTCGCCAAGTAGTCCAGCGCGCTGACAGCGGGAGTCCGAATGAAGCTGGACGATTTCGGCAAGTTGGTGTAACGCCCTTCCGCCACTGCTTTGCTTGCCGCCTCGTAATAGTCCGCGTAGGCATTGGATCGCCGCTGCACGGGAAGAGGCATTGCCGCCGCCAAAACAACGTGAAGAGGACGCTCGTTAGACTTGTCGCTCTTCAAGCTGGTCGTCACATCCTTCGTCGCCCAGGCGAGATGGCTCTGCATCGGCCAGCGGAGGGACAGCTCAGCCTGATCGAAGGGACGAACGATGTTGCCGAGTCTATCGATTGCGGTCGCATCGAGGTCCTGACGGGTCAAGAGCCCGGATACGATTGCGGCATCGTCCTGTGCTGCTGTCACTGCCAGCATCTTCACCATCAACGTCTTCGACTGCCCCAGCACAGCGCGCCAGGATCCCATATCAGTCTCCAGCCGTCCAAGACCTGTGCTGAGATCCTGCGCAAACCCTTCCGCAAGATACAACCGATGGGCCAGCAGAATGTGGGTACAGTTCGGACTCAGAATTTTTCCGTACCCCACATCTTCAAACGGCATCGAAAGCCATTGTTGGTAGCGCCTGAGAGCGACCGATTCTTGAGCCGCCCATGCCCGTGCTGCTGCAGCCTGCAGCTTCAGCTGGGCCGCCGGGTCGGCACTGGCGAACCATCCACGGACCACGTTCGCGGAGGCTCCTGTCGTGCTCCCTTTCCCCTCATCACCGAGCATGCACGTGCTCGCAGCTTGGAGATCGCTCGCTTCCACCTTGCGCTCGTAACCCGCTTGGAACGGATCCTGTTCCGCAAAAGCGTCGAAGCCGAGCAGGAAGAGATATCCGTTTTTCCTTGAATCAGTGAGTGCCAGTGGAGGACTTGCTATCAGGTTGTGATAGACCGACGACGGGGGAGCTTCCATCACCATCCAAGCCAATCCAATCGCCCCGATGCCGACCGCCACTAGCACAATACAGGAGAGCGCCAAGCCCAAACACAACAAGATAATTGATCGCGTCGTCGAAAAGCAGGACCCGATAAACGACGAGATGCCAATGCGGATTCGAGCCATTCGCACGGAAAACCAGGGGCGCGGTCTTGGCAACCCCACACGATCCTGCGTGCGAACCTGGCTCTTCTCTCCCGTTGAGTCAAAAAGAACATCAACAGCCGACGCAGCGACCGAGCGCGTATCTTCTAGCTTCGAGTGGGTGGATTCGACACCGGAATCCTGCCATGTTGCAGGAGACAATGGTGGAAGGTCCACAAAGGTGATCGAGTCACTCGCCTGAACCCATTCCGGTCTCGTATCTTCCTGCAGAACAACCTTTTCCACAACTTCCACAACAGGGGCCACCGCTTCAACGACAGGGGCTACTGCCTCCAAGGGAGCCGACTCCCATCCACCACTGCGCGACAACTCGTCGACCGATTCAGGAGATTTCTCAGTCAGCGATAACGGAACCGCTGGAACGGCTGGAGCCTCCCCCTTCTCTTTGTCCCAATTTCGCTTCTTTTCAGACGGGCGATGTGGTTGAACACCAACTTCGCCAGTGCTCCAATTTTCCAGTGCATCCATCGAGGCGGGAGATGCCGATGGCGCATCGCTTAGCGCTACGGAGAGCAGAGGAGCCGCGGCGGCCTGTAACAGTGTGGTGGGTATTTCATGGTGCTCTGTGGAAACCGGCTCAGGTGCGGGTGATGTTTCCAAGATCACCGCTGAACGTAAAGGCTCCGGAGCAGGATCTTCCGAAAATGGTGCCGCAGGCTGCAGCTCCATAAAAGACGGAAACGAAACTGATTCAGATTCACGAGCGGGTTCGACAGGCTCTGGCAGAGGGGGCACCGGAAGGTCCAGCGTGAAGGAGCTTGGGGCATCGCTCGAAAAAGGCGATAGCTCCTCTGGTCGCGAGGGTTCTTCCAAAAGAGGGACTGGCGTTGGCCCTGGGAGATCGGACTCTCTGATCTCACCTGTTTCTGCGATCGATCCACTCACTTCGCTCACAATCGAAGGATACGCCGATGGCAACGGCTCGGGATCGCTGAATGAGTCGGGCAGTTCAGGAGTTGCTGTAATGGATGGGGCGGAGAGTTCTGGTTCTGGCTCTGATGTTGGTTGAACTGATTCTATTTCTCTCGCATCCTGTAAACTCGCATACGGTTTGGACAATGCGGCAGGTGAACTTGATGACAAGGTTCCTGCAGCAATCTTCCATGCGCCGTCGAAGACGGTGTTCCATGAAAACGGGACCGTGGGCGAGGAATCAGCGGCGGACGGGATCGGGACTTCAGGCTCTGGAAGTTCCGCGGGACTCGTTGACGGCTCCGCCGCAAAGGTCGACTCACTAGGCTCCGTCAGATCCGACACAGGAGCTGGTCTCGATAACCGATCTGATACGAATTCAGGCTGAGGAGTAATGGATGGGGCAAGAACAGATTCACCGCCCAATAGGGGTACTCCATCCGATTGAGCTAACGGAACCGTCGACGGGGCCGCTTCCTCAATCCTGATAGTGGAGTTCTCTATCTGCTCCCAGATCTGCTCCCAGGGCATGGGAGAAGATAATTCCAGCGATTCGACAGAAGAAGTGACGCCGTTCCCGACATCTGCTATGCGCTCCTCTGAGGCGCTTGATAAACTAGGGATAAGTCCCTCATCCTCTACGGGCGAACGCTCAATAATCGGGTACCCCATCCCATCATCACAATGTCCACTCAACGGACACGGTGGCTCGGCCAGTATCGATGGCAACATATCCTGATCGAGGTGATTGGCCTCCTGGATCGGCCCAGTAAATTCGGACGGCGGAGCCTCTAGTTCCTGTGGAGCTACATCGACCGGTACCTGAGCTAGTAAAGCCTCCGGAACATCAAGCGATTCAATGGCGGAATTCGACGAAGCGAGTGGCGGAGCCTCATGACTCGCCGGAGCCCCGTCAAACTGTTCCCAGGGCATCACCTCAAAAGCCCTAGGTTCTTCAGTAGTGGCGTGGATTTCGTCCTGGGGCTGCGAGGCATTGACTTCCAATGACGTCACTGCGGCGGGTGCCAGTGGATAAGTCACAAGAAGCATACCTGTTTGTATGTCGAAGAGAGACGCAAACTGACAGGCCACAGAGCTGGCTGGCGCAAGTGCTCTTACTTTGGCATAGAGATCAGACGGCTTCTTGGGATTCTCAGAGTCAGGATTCTCGATGAGAATGTCAATTGCCTTGCCCAATTCAGCCACCGCAGCCACGGCATCCCCCTTTTCCTCGTGCACATGGGCCAAGAGTTCGAGGAACGGAATGCAACGAGGTCCGGCAGCTAAGTATTCTCGCAATAAGGATTCGGCCAGCCAGAAGTCTTGTCGCTCGATTGCTTCATTAGCGAGAGACTCAAACGCTTGCCGAGCCGTGACAAGACTACCGAGTCGCAGATGCAGCGTGGCAAAAAGCCGTCGAGCTTCCGTGTTGTGAGCATCAAGTGAGAGCAGTTCTTTCAACGCAGCGGACGACCGGCCGTACTTGCCGGTATTCATGTGGGTGATAGCTTCCTCGAGAAGCGCGCTTTTCTTACTGTAGCCGACGACACCCCGTTTGTGCACCCGGGATGGAGTCTTTTTGTCAGCCTTTTGAGGGGATTTCTTGTCGGTCCGCACGTTATAACCTTAGCAGATCATTGAGAGATGCGAAGTGCTTCCCCTGGCCACTTTTCGCCAGATTTTGCTTCCATTCGATTTCTGCACGATATTGAGGAGGCAAACTGGACGGAGGAGTGCAATCCTAGTGCCATTACGACCTGCGCACTGAATTTTAATACCCTTGATTATTAAGATGTTAGTCAAGTCTCTCCACATCCTCTTCCTCACTCCTTCTTCAAAAATGAACAAGCCCGTCAAGAATCGCCGGAAAGAAAGCCTTTCGCGGGGATATTCCGAGCATGTTGGGCTGGTTCTCATTGCAGGAACCTCACGAATTAGGAATGAGAAGTGATGTAGATAGGGGAAGCATCCTTGAACAGGACGTCGAGCAAACCAAGCGGCAGGCCCGGAGAACTGATCGCGGGAATCTCGACCAATCAGTGGTTGAAGTAACAGCTCTCATGCAGCAGACACGCCAGTCTGGTTGTGTCGTTGACGAGGCTTGTGGTACCGTCACCCATTCCCATTTTCATGCTCGACAAGGTCTGGAGGATTATCGATTTCTCCACGTACATTGGTTTGTAAATCATGGACATTTTCTCTCTCGGACAATTGAAGTGGATAAGACAGGCATCTCTCGTCTGTCTGCTGGCAGTGCTGAGTGGATTTCTGCTTCCTCTCACCCCGCGGGCTGAATCTGGAGGAAGCTCTTCCGGACGCGTATCTCTCGACTTCAATGATGTCGAACTCTCTGTTTTTGTTCGCTTCATCAGCGAGTTGACCGGCAAGAACTTTGTCTTGGACGAGGTCGTCAAAAAGGCCGGGGGGAAAATCAGCGTGTATTCCCCTACTAAGGTCACGCACGACCAAGCGTACAGCATGTTCGTGGCGGCGCTCGAGGTCAGTCGTCTGGCTGTCATTCCGAAAGGGAACGTCAATCAGATCGTGGCGATGGGGGACCTTCCTCCGGAGCGAGGAGCATTCGTCTACAAACTCAAAAATGCCAATGCGACCGACCTTGCCGCCATTCTCACCAATCTCGTCGCCCGATCTCAGACCGTGGCACAGACAGCACCGGGCACACGACCACTATTTAGGTCCTTGAGTGAGTTCGAAGCCCCCGTCCAGGTCTTTGCGGACAAGGCCACGAACTCGATCATTATCAGTTCGACAAAAAACGCTTATACCAAGTTGCAGTCCGTCATTCGAGACTTGGATACGCGTCGGCATCAGGTCTTTGTCGAAGCCGTCATCCTGGAGGTACAGGTCGATCGGCTCAGACAGATCGGGAGCGACCCTATTCAGGTTATAGGTTCGGGCAGAAGCGGGTCACTGCAAGGCATTGCTGGAATCAATAGCGCACCAGAAAACTTGGCAACCATCGCGCAGGCCATTACTGGAGCCGCTGCGGGCGGTGCAACCGGAGGAGCAGTGTCGTTACTCAATACTGTGAACGTGCGCGCATTTTTACAACTGTTGTTGAGCCTCACGGACACGAATGTCCTGTCGACCCCCCAAGTGCTCGCCGCAGATAACCAAAAAGCCAAGATCGTCGTGGGTGAAAATCGTCCATTTCCCACGGGTCAGGCCCAGGGAATCACGGGTGGCACCCTTGTCACGATCGAACGAAAGGATGTCGGCGTCACACTGGAAATCACCCCACAGGTCTTGGAGAATGACCTGATCCGATTAGAAATCAAGCAGGAGCTGACCGCAATCGCGGAGAATGTCGCACAAACGATCGGGAGCGGAACGGCCAGCATCCCGGTCGGACCCACTACGACCAAACGGTCGATGGAGACGACCACCATCGCAAAAGATCGGCAGACGATCGTCATTGGCGGGCTCGTGCGGGATAACATCACCATCAGTGAGCGAAAAGTTCCGCTCTTGGGCGATATCCCGTTCTTGGGTTGGCTATTCAAATTCCAAAGCAGACAGGTCGAGAAGCTTAACCTGCTCGTGTTCCTGACCCCAACCCTAGTCAGTGATGATGGAGATGTGGTGGAGTTGAATGCCCGCAAATCAGCGGAGCTGGGGACACTGCAGCGCGAAAATCGGATTGAGGAACCCACGAGGCTCAAGCAAGATGTCTTAGAGAAACTCGAACGCCAGAATGGAACTCCAGGCCCCCTTCCGAATACAGGAGATCCAACCGCCCCGCTCCAGCCACCTGTGCGACCTGAGTAATCTCTGATCAAGAGCGCGGCAATCGCGGCCTTAGCCCACGCCTTTCACAAGTCCAGCATCCACACTCTCTTCGGTGGTGCTCCCACATCAACGTAACAACTGTAAAGATTGGTCGGCCCGGGGTATGGGGTGGATGACGGGTTTCGAACCCGCGACCTCCGGATCCACAATCCGGCGCTCTAACCAACTGAGCTACACCCACCATCCTGAGAGGAGAAGATACGCAGCGCGGCAAGGGAAAAGGATCTTAGCAAAGAAAGAAGAAAGCCTGCAACTCGATGGGAAAACGCGTCACCCCCTGGCATCAAAGGCGGCCTGCATTTCCGACAAGATTGCTGCGGCAGCGGCAGCAGGATCCGAGGCATCTCTAATAGGTCGGCCGATCACCAAATAGTCAGCCCCTGCCGAAATTGCCTGGGTCGGCGTGGTCGCTCTGGCATGATCATCGACATCATTGCCGGCCGGGCGCACACCGGGCGTGACGATCAGAAATCGCGGACCGACCTTGGGGCGAAGGATCGCCGGTTCTTCTCCCGAAGCCACAACCCCATCACAGCCCACCTCAGACGCCAATAAGGTGCGCGCGGTGACCAAGTCCTGGACGCTCCGCTGAATGCCCATCTCGCGGAGATCCTGGCTGTCAAAATTGGTCAGCACCGTCACCGCCAACAGTTTCAGCCCGGACTCTCCACGGCCTTGGACGGCTGCAACCAGCGCCTTCCGGTTTGCATGAACCGTCAAGAATTCCACGCCCATCGCTGCCACCCGCGCAGTGGCCCGACGAACCGTTTCCTCAATGTCGAGGAACTTGAGATCGAGGAACACCCGTTTGCCTCGCGTGATCAGGCGTTGAACCATCTCCGGTCCGGCGGCTGTGTAAAGTTCGAGTCCGACCTTTACAAATACGATCCGATCCTGCACGCGATCGAGAAGCCGGTCGGCTTCGTCGCTTGAGGGAACATCGAGGGCCAAGATTAAACGGTCACGGGCAATGATGGTTGACACAGGCTTGTCCTTTTAAAGAATGGATCACCTTGACGCGTCATTGAGCCCTATGGTACAAATGCGCTCTTTTTCTAGAGGAGTCTACTATGCCGGTTGTACACAAATCGACAATTCGCCGAGCCCGTCAGTCCGTGAAGCGGCACGGTCGTAATCGTGCGACGCTGGGTGCCCTCAAGAGCCTTGTAAAGAAAGTCCAAGCGGCGGTGGCTGAGAAGAAGGTCGAGGATGCGAAGGTATCCCTGCGACAAGCGACGTCGGCCCTCGGCAAGGCTGTGACGAAAGGTGTGATGAAACCGAACACGGCCTCGCGCCGGATTGCTCGTCTCACGCTCCACGTCAACTCCTTGTCTCCTTCTCCTTCGTAATCGTTCGCACATTTGATATCGTTCTCGCCCTCACCAGTTGCGGCACTTCAGAGCCACGACTCGGCGGGGGGGGTGCGTTCGGCTGCGCACGATCGCATAATCGCAACAACACGTCTTCAAGAATTCTCGCAGGGCGTCCACCACTTCCTCCCTTCAGCTTGGCATCCGCATCCAAGAATAACCGAAGCGCCTCATGCAAGTGAGCGTCAGGAAACTGCTCGAGAAACGCGCGTACCTTGTAGGGATCCATATGCAACGTCCGAGCGGCCTCCCCCTCGCGGCCTCCCTGCCTTACGACTTCTTTGACCTTCCACAGCCTCCGATATTGCCAGGCCAGTGAACCAAGAATTCTCAACGGAGCCTCCCCTGCTTCAAGATTCCTAGCCAGGATCGCCAACACCTGTCCGCGATTTCTCCCTCCAATGGCCAATGTCAAATCAAACACCGAGGCGCCGGGCTCCATTCCGCGCAGGGTGGCCACGTCGACGGCGGTGACAGCCTGGCCGGGCGAGACATACGCAGCCAGCTTTTCCAATTCGCGCCGAACCGAATAGAGCGAGCCACCACAGGCTTCTTTGAGCAACTCGATTGCCTCCTCGTTGAGCCGGATCCCGACCCGTTCAGCGTCCTGTCTGAGCCAAGGAAGCCACTGCGCCTCTCTGAGAGGTGAACAATCGACCATCACTGCAGCCCGTGTTAGGGCCTGCGTGAACTTGAGTCGTCCGTCAAGTTTTTGCGCGACGAAAATCATGACCGTGGAATCATTCGGCTCCTTCAGATAGGGAAGGATCACGTCGCATTCCCGAGCCGGAAGTTTATCGGCAGCTTTCACCACCACCACTCGCCGAGCCGCGAATACGGCTACCTCTGAGGCACAGGTGACAATCTCTGCCCCGCTCACGTCGTCTCCATAGAACAAATCGCAATTGAAGTCGCTCTCGCCCTCTCCCAACAATGCGGTCTTCAGCCCACCCAGAACCATATCGCGCAGCAAATCCTCCTCGCCGACCACCGCATACAGCGGCGCGACCGTTCCTTGTGCAAGCTGCGCGTTGAGCTGAGCATGAGAAATGGCTGAGGCCATAGTGGATATCCGGTTTATTTGACGGTGGTGTCCGCGTTGTCCGACGCGGTACGCGCGGGCGGCTTGGCCAGTTGTCCCGATTCCAACTGGAGCAGAAAGCGGGAAGCCAAGTCCTCGGCGATGAAACGGCCGGCTTGTTCCAAGGCCCGGTTCTGCAGGACGCGGTTGAATTGCAAGTCGGGCGTCACATAGAACTCCGAGGCGCCCTTCGCCGTTTGCGCCCACACGAGACGTTTCGTCCTGGTCTCCTCTACCTTAACCATTACCACGACCTCTGTGCGGCTTTCGAGCGTGGTGGTCTGGCTGAAACTGAGCGTCGGAACCGTGACCGAGAGAATTTGACCAGATAGCACAAGATCTGCCGCCTCAGTATCCGTCACGATCTGCGCCCCACTGCCAGACGAAAACTCGTGGCGCAGATAGTTGGTATAGCGGACCTCTAGGTTGGGCTCGAAACTCTTATTCTCCAAGGTCCGGACTACCAACCGTGGTGGCGGTGACGTGGAGGAGGCTGACGCCGTTGCACTCCCGATTGTGGGTCCCGCTCCCTCCACACGGAATTGATAACCGCAGCCGGCCAAGAGCGCGAGACAGGCGAGAGAGGCCAGACATGCACGACAGCCAAATGTCGAATCCCGCGAAGCACATTGTCTCAGCCCGTCTCGCTTTTCACGCATGTCGCGCCTTTCTCGCTCGTTTAAACGACAAAGTTCATCAGCTTTCTTTCGACATACACAATTTTTTTCGGTTCCTTGCCCTGCAGCCACTCTGCTATCTGCCCGCGAGCCAGCCCTTCGACCTGCTCGCGAGTCGCGTCCGTTCCGACTTCGATCTTCGCGCGCAACTTCCCGTTCACCTGAATCGGAATCTCCAACCGGTTGCTGACCACCAACTCCGGATCGAAGAGAGGCCATGCCTGCTGCGACACGCTCGGCGGGTGACCCAGCTTTTCCCATAACTGCTCGCAGAGGTGCGGCGCGAAGGGCGCCAACAACAGCACGAAGGGCTCAAGCAGCGCGCGTGGACGCTGGTCCAGCTTCGTCATCTCATTGGTAAACACCATCATCTGGGCTATCGCCGTATTGAACCGCAAGGCCTCCAGATCGTCTGTGACTTTTTTAATGGTTTGATGCAGCAGGCGGAGCTGGTCGGGGGTTGGCACATAGGTACCGACAGCCGGGTTTAGCACGCCGTATTCATCATTGGCGATCATCCGCCAGACGCGATCCAGAAACCGCGTGACCCCTTCTACGCCCCTCGTACTCCAGGGCTTCACGGCCTCCAGCGGGCCCATGAACATTTCATAGAGCCGCACCGCATCGGCCCCGAACTGATCCATCATCTCGTCGGGATTCACGACGTTACCACGGGATTTCGACATCTTTTGGTTGTCTTCGCCCAGCACAATTCCTTGATGCACCAGCTTCTTGAACGGTTCCAGCGTACTGACTACCCCGATGTCGTACAGAACCTTGTGCCAAAACCGCGCATAGAGCAAATGCAGCACGGCATGTTCGCTGCCGCCGATATAGAGATCCACCGGCATCCAATAGTGCTCCTTTGCCGGATCGACGAGCTGATCCTGATTTCTTGGATCGATAAATCGCAGATAATACCAGCAGGAACCGGCCCACTGAGGCATCGTGTTGGTTTCACGACGCGCAGGCGTCCCGCTGATCGGGTCGGTGGTCGTCAGCCAGTCAGTTAAATTCGCGAGCGGGCTTTCGCCGTTCCCGGAGGGTTTGAAGTTGCTGGTCTCGGGCAACAGCACCGGCAGCTGCTCCTCCGGAATCGGAAGAGTCCGGCCTTCCACCCATACAATCGGAAAAGGCTCGCCCCAATACCGCTGACGGGCAAACAGCCAATCCCGCAACTTGTAGTTCACAGCCTTGCGGCCCTTGCCGTGCGACTCTAACCAGGCCGTGATTTTAGGAATCGCATCATCCGGCGCCAGTCCATTAATGCTAAAGCGTCCATCTGGCGTCGTGGAATTGACGACAGTCCCCTTGTTGATCTCGACGAACGCCTCTTGTTCAACCTGACCGCCCGCAATCACTTCACGGATCGGCAAAGCATAGGTCTTCGCAAAGACCCAGTCTCGCTCATCGTGCGCAGGCACAGCCATAATGGCCCCGGTCCCATAGCCCATCAACACGTAGTCGGCAATCCAAATGGGCAACGGCTCGTTATTCACCGGATTCACCGCATAGCCGCCGGTGAAGACCCCGGTCTTTTCCTTTTCGAGTTCCTGCCGTTGGAGATCGCTTTTTCTGGACGCCGCCTCACGATAGGCAGTAACCAGGGTCCGGCAGCCGGGAGTGGTGACCACATCCACTAACGGATGCTCCGGTGCCAGCACCATATAGGTCGCGCCGAACAATGTATCGGGTCTCGTTGTAAAGATCCGGACCGTGCCAGCGACGCCGGCCAGATCGAATTCGACTTCCGCACCGATCGATCGGCCGATCCAATTTTTTTGCATCTCCATCGTGCTGGCCGGCCATTCGACCAGCTTTAAATCTTCGAGGAGTCGGTCTGCATAGGCCGTGATCTTCAGTACCCATTGACGCATCGGCTTGCGCACCACATCGAATCCGCCGACTTCACTCTTACCGTCAATAATTTCTTCATTCGCGAGCACCGTCCCCAACGCCGGACACCAGTTCACCGGCACTTCCGCCACGTAGGCCAGTCCTCGCTCGAACAGTTTCAAGAAAATCCACTGCGTCCAGCGATAATAATCGGGGTCAATCGTGCTGATCTCACGTTCCCAGTCGTAGGATAGACCGACACGTTTCATCTGGCGTTTGAACGTCGCGATGTTCTGGGCTGTCGTGATGGCAGGATGAACACCCGTCTTCACGGCGTATTGTTCAGCAGGCAGTCCAAACGCATCCCACCCCATCGGATGCAACACATTGAAACCCTTCATACGTTTGTAGCGGGATACGATATCCGTCGCGGTATAGCCTTCGAGGTGGCCGACGTGGAGGCCCGATCCTGAGGGATAGGGGAACATGTCAAGGCAGTAGAATTTTGGCAGGGTCTGGTCGTCAGCCACACGAAAGGTCCGGTGCTGTTCCCAATAGCCCTGCCACTTCACTTCAAGGGCCTGGTGATCGTAGGTCTTGCTCATGCCGCAACACACTGCATATGGATAGAAAAAGAGGAAGGACTCTAACATAGACCTGCGGGAGCAACAAGAATCGACGAAGGGCTAGGCCCACATGAAACAGGCTGGTCTTCACTGGAAGATCGGCCTGTTGATTCAAGAAAGACAGGCTCTGCAGGTTGCAGAATAGCCGAGCGAGACTCGCGAGACGGGCGGGAAAGGCAGGATGGGTTCATCTGGTTTGTTTAATTCATCTCGTTGGTTCTGTTCAACCAAACAAACGAGACAAACCAAATAACAGTCTTCTTCTGCTGGCGGATTTTTTCAGCGTCCTCCTAGAGCACAGGCCGCCCGTTGAGGAGTGGAGAAAAACTGGTCACCGAGACGAACTGAGCAAGCGGAGCGGGAGGCAACTGAGAACTCGACTTGGCACTATGAATGAGGTGGGCGACGCCAAATTGTTTTGCCGCAATCAGGCAGCTCTCATCATCATCCATGTAGAGGGACCTGGCCGGATCGAATCCCAGTAATCGCTGGCAACTAGGCCAATACTCAGGACGCATTTTCAGATACCCGACTTCAAATGCATTCACGATTCGATTGACATGCCGATCGAGCCCGGTCTTGGCAATTTTGATGGCCACGCCTGATTCATGGGCATTCGTCACAATCGTCACTCTTTTCCCCAGCTGTCGAAGGTGTTGCAGAAACTCCTCCGCACCTAAGAGAAAGCCAATCATGTGATCCAGTTCCTTGGTCATGGCCACGACATCGATTCCCACCCGCTGCGTCCAATAATGCAGATCGGTCCAGTCCAATTCGCCTTCGACCGAGCGGTACATCGCCTTCAGTGTGTCGCGAGACTCTTCGAGCTGTAGACCATGGAGCATGGCATAGCGGCGTGGCAGCTCCTCTTCGAAGAAGAAATTGTCGAAATGGCGGTCGAGCAGAGTCCCATCCATATCGAGCAGGACATCGTCGATTTCGTTCCAATTCAATTGAAATGGCGTCATCTCGGATGAGTGTACCCGACGATGGTTGTGTTTGCCAAAATTCTTATGTTACGGTCGAGATAGACCTTTCCATGCCACGCACCAAGAACACCCCCTTACAGACAGCGCCGATACCGTCAACCATGACGGCTCACCCGCCTATTGTGGCCATTATCGGTCGCCCCAATGTCGGCAAGTCGACACTCTTCAATCGCATGCTCGGCAAACGGACGGCTATCGTGGACGATGTTCCAGGTGTCACACGGGATCGTAATTACGCCGACGCCACCTATCGAAATCGCCCGTTCCGTCTGGTGGATACAGGAGGCCTAGACCCGTCCGCCTCGGAAGGCATGCTGGCCCTTATCAAACGTCAATCGGAGCTGGCTATTGCGGAAGCAGACATTTTGATCCTGCTGATGGATGGTCGCACCGGACTGACGACACCGGACCAGGAAGTGGTCCGCCTCTTGCGCGGAACACCGAAGCCGTTGTTTGTCGTGATTAATAAGATCGACACGCCTAAAGTCGACACGCTCGTGGCGGATTTCTATCAATTGGGCACCGAGACGCTCTATCCGATCTCTGCGGAGCATGGCATCGGTGTCTCCGAGCTGCTGGATGCCATCTACCCGCTCCTCCCGATCCCGGATGAAAACCCTGAGCAGACGACGATGCCCCGCATTGCCGTCGTGGGACGGCCGAATGTCGGTAAATCCACCCTGGTAAATGCCGTGCTCGGAGAAGACCGAGTGGTAGTCAGCGATGTGCCGGGAACCACCCGGGATTCGATCGATTCGATCGCCCTCCACCAAGGACGGCGATACCTCTTCACCGATACCGCAGGGATTCGGCGGCGCGGAAAGATCGATCGAGGGATCGAGGGCTATAGCGTGGTCCGATCACACCTGGCCATCGGCCGATCCGATCTCGGAATCCTGTTGCTCGATGCCACAGAAGGCGTGACTGAGCAAGACACCAAGATCGCCGGGATCATTATTAAGCAAGGACGGGCCTGCTTCCTTCTGGTCAACAAATGGGACCTCCGGGAAGGCGATAGCCAGGCCCGGCAGGAAGTGGAGCAGGAGCTTCATCGGCGTTTTCCCTTCCTGACCTGGGCGCCGGTCCTCTTCGCATCCGCGGCGAATCCCGATTCACTTGCCCAGCTCTTTCCTACCATTGATAGGGTATTCGCGGCTTTTTCAAAACGGATCCCGACCGGAGCGTTGAATAAGTTTCTCCAGGAGATCCTCGCCACCCACCCCTTGCCGGTGCGCAAAGGCAAACCGACGAAGATCACCAAATCCGCCTTCATGACCCAGGTCGCGACACAACCACCGGTCTTTGCATTGTTTGTCGGTCACCCGGACAATATCACGCCCGCCTATCTCCGCTTTCTCGAAAACCAACTCCGCGAGGAATATGGATTCGAGGGAACCCCGATTCGCATGCTGGTTCGGAAGAAATAACCGGTTCAATTTCCGCCACCACGACACCATCTTTGTGCGCAACCTGCTTCTAGACGGTACGTTGTATTCGGTAATCGCATGATAGTTGCGCTTCCTGTATTCCTGCCGTAGGTGCAACTCTTGCACAGTCCGGAAAACATTTCCCGGAAAGGACATGCGTGCCACAATCATCTCCGCAGAACCAAGCCAACTCTCCGCAGCATACTGTCTCAGAATTGGACGAAACGGGCCACAGCGGAAGAATAGGTTCAATGCAACAACCCCTTCTCTCTTCCCCTGACTCAGGCATGATTGTCTTTTCCTCTTCCGGTCGCATCCTGCATATGAATGGGCCAGCTCGTGCACTGATGGCGTTGTTCGGTAAGTCCCACGAGCTCTGGCCGCATATGGCGCCCGAATCCATGCCGTCCATCCTCACGGAGTTCTGTTATGAGGTGCTGGCACAGCTCCAACGTCGAATCGAGGCGCAAGACTGGGCGCAATTTGAAATGCGCCGCATCTGCCACATGGTCACACCCTCCCTTTTGCTCACAGGGTTCGGTGTACCGAATTCAACCAACCGTGAGATCCGGGTCATCCTGACCCTCAGCCGCCTACCCTCCACTCCATACGCAGCCGCAGATTCACAACATCTCCACCCGCCGGTCGATGTACACGCTCCCATCAGTGGCGCAATTTCATAAGGGCGTCGCCTTTTGAGTCGCTACCGTTGGGGCTTTCGCCTTGACTCCTCGTAAACATCATGTTATTCGCTCAATCTGATGGTGCATTCCACTCATACAACGATTCATCCGGCTGCGGATCGCGACGACCCGCAGCCCACTGGGATGCGCAGTTCCTCTACTCGCAGACTGCAGCGACGTGCAATCCAGACCCTCTTCGCCGGGGTGATCGTCGTCACCCTCTTCGGCTCTGTCCATGCCGAGGAACCACCTGCGTCAGCCGAAACGCTTTCGACCCCTGCCGCAGTTGATCCGGTCACGGTTGATCCCTTCATACAGTTACAAGGATCGGTGTGGCGGACTAAGGCCGGGATCGTCTTTCTCAAGACCCCGATCGGACTGCTGACTCTCACTTCTAAAACAACGCTGAAGGATCTGAAAGCCTCGCAGGAAATACACTTTTGGGTACACGAGCGTCATTTCGTCGTCGAGATCCGAAAGAGAACCGACGGATCGCTCGTCCATCGCTACCTCAGCGGGCCAATGACGTCTGGGATCGATGATCCGAGAACATTACGCTGGTGGAGGCCTGACGGCGACCAAACTATCCATGTCGGCACACAGGAAGAACGCTTGACTGACTATCGCGAGGGAGATCCGTTGACTGTCGAAGTCGATGAAACCAATACCATCACCGGAGTGCATGATTTACAGTATGACCTACAAGTCAGCCAAACTCCGCCGGTCGGCGCCGACGTACGACTCCTCCTCTCGGGAACCGTCTCTAAGCTCAAATCCAACTTCGTCTTTGTCCGCACCCCCGTCGGCCTCGTCATGCTCAATTCGAAAATCGGAATCCCTCGTGTGAAAGTGGGACAAAAGCTGACATTGCATATCGACCATGAGCATGTGACCGTCACGGTTCTCTCTACTGAGACACCAACTCCCCGACACAGTGTCTCACCGATCCCCTAGGAGTCTGTCCGAGTCATCCTTCGTTGCGAGGCGAAGGAGACGCTGGCAGATGTGACGCGCAGGCTCGAAAAAGCTGGAGGCGTACTCGCGAATACGTTGAGGATTTTTTCGGGGAGAACGACGCAGAGGTCAGCAGATCGTTTGCCGCAGTAGAAAGGCCTTACTCCGACAGACTCCTCACCGACACCCATTAAACACTCCGGCTGTGACGGGCGAGCAAGCGGCCAGACACTCCCAATCGGTTGCTTGACAGGCCTTAGCCAACTCCCTAGACTTCGCGCCAGCCATGCGCGCCCCTGCTTCCAAAACGCCTCCCCAACGCCCAGTCAGGCAAGAGCCTGACGGATTTGATAGGCTGTATCGAGACCATGTCGATCTGATTTATCGGTACGCATACCGTCTGTGCGGCGAAACGGAGTCGGCAAAGGATCTCGTTCAAGAAACCTTTCTCAATGCCTATCAAGGACTCAAAGATTTTCGAGGTGAGGCGAAGATTTCCACCTGGCTGTACACCATTGCCTCACGGGCCTGCATACGGATGCGGCGCAAGCGCAAAGGGGAACCGGAACACGAGCTATCGCTTGATGAGTTCGTGCCCACCTCCGAGGGAGAGTTTCGCCTCCAAATCCCGATGGACGGGCTCAGCCCAGAAGAGGCACTGCAGAACAAGGAACTCCGGCAGGCCCTCGATCAGGCGATCGAGAAGCTGCCTCCAAAATATCGGATGGCCCTGGTGCTCCGTGATATGGAAGGGTTGAGTGCCAAAGAAGTGGGAACCATCATGGGCGTGAATGAGCGTGCCCTAAAATCCCGCCTGCACCGAGCACGCTTGTTTGTGCGGCGGGAACTCAGCGCCCGCGGCATCACCCACCACGATGACCACAAGTCAGGAGGCTTGCGCTCATGACCAAGAAGAAGCCGGCAGCGACAAAGAAACGATCCAGACCCACTTCTCAGCGCCATACGCATGGTCAAGGCCACTGCATGGATCTTCTCCGGCAGCTGTCTGCCTATATCGATGACGAACTCCCAGCAGACATTTGTCGGGAGATACGCCGACATCTAGGAGCCTGTCCGAATTGCGAAGTCTTCATCACTTCTCTCCAGCACACCGTCACGCTCTGCCGACATCGTCCAACCCCGCAGTTGACATCGGTCGACCGGATGAACATGCGCCGCGCGATCCTCGATGCGGCCAACGCGCGGTGAGAGGGACGCTCGGGCTCATGTGCCTGGCTCTGGTGTTCGCGATTCCCACAATGAGCCTGTCCAACAATGACCCTTCCACTGTGGCAAACGGCGATGTCGGACAGGCTCCTAGCGCGCGTCCAACCGACGTCGAAGTGGAATCGATTACTGTAGACATCCGCGGACGGATGTTCATTCCGAATCACGCCCTCTTGCATCATGATCAAAAGACAGTGCTACGGTTCCGCAACCACGATACAGAACTCCACACCGTGGTGGCCAAGGAAATTTTCCTCGGCGCCGACCTTAACGTGGGCGGCAACGGGGCCCAGGAGTTCGGTCCAGACGGACTCAAGCGGGTGATCATCCCGCCTGATGGCCTGATTGAGTTTCAGTTCACGCCAGCACGCACCGGAACATTCTCGTATCTGTGCGACATGCCAGGTCATGACATGAAGGCCGTGATCGTGGTCGAATAAGAAGGAAATAGCTTGTCTTCTTCGTATGTCGTTCGTGAGGTGTGAGCGAGACAAGCAAGACGTGCGCGATTCATGAAGTTGAAACATCCGACCAGTCCCGCTTTTCTCGCATGTCTCGCGATTCACGCTTCACGGGTGTCGAGCACGCGACTAGCAGACTTTTTTGGCGGCCTGCTAGTGGTGAATGAGCGTCCCTTGCCCGCATTATTCATGAGCGCTTCTGCTGCAATCGCCAATCCGCTGCTACGACGAGCCTTCGGCCAGCGGGCTAGCCCCTTTCCGATCTCCAAAGCAGCATGGTAGAGTTTCGCCTTCTTGGCATCCTTCATACTAGGAGCCTGTCCGACATGATGCGTCTTCAGATCTTCCAACGTGGCTGGTTCACGCTCCTGTTCCTCGCCGGAATCCTGTCCATTGTCACCGCGATGACCCTGATCGAGATCTCATCGGCATCAGCCGCTGCTGCGAAGAAGTCAAAGAAATCCGTTACCTCAGCTGAGGCGACAGCTCAGCGTTACGCCGAAGCGATGGGAGCGGGAAATAAAGTTGTCGCCGGCCGGCTCGACTTTGCCTGTCAGTATCCCCTCGTGACTGCGTCTCTTCATGGCATCAAGACCTTTCCGTCCGACTCCGACCCCGTGTACGACTCCTGCTGGCAGAGCCTGAAAGCTGCGCATGCGCCCACGTTGGTCCGAAGCGATGTGGGCATGGAGATCGTGTGGCCCAGCAATGGCGACCTGGTCTTTTTCAGTGAAGACTTGAACCGCTACCCTGCCTCGGCCTTCGTAACCGACTCGCTGGGTCTTAGGCCACCGGGAACCGGATTTCATATTCACGTTATCGGAAGCACGCCGCTCCCGTCAGCCTCATTCCATCTTCAACCGAATGGCCCGATTGTGTCAGTGCCGACCGCTTTGGTGAAATTGTCCGTCAGTTACGAGGATCCCCTCACCGCCCCCTTGACCTATGCTGCCGGCTCGGTCAAATGGACCAGTACGATTAAGCGAACCAGGCGCGCGCTGAAGGAAATCACCACCCAGTGGGTGGTTCTCTCCGGGCTGAAGAAACACGGCTTCGCCGGCGACCAGGCAGTCGTAAATCTTCCTGTCACTAGCGGTGTTGTTTTCGGCAGTGGTATCCAGGAAATGATTCCGTTTGTCACAGAAACCAGTCGGGCTCTCGCTGACTCGCTGGTCTGGTGGGGACCAGCGGACGTCCCAGGGCTCTTGACTGCTGGGGTCTCTCGTGCAGCCACCTTTCCCGAACTGCGTGACCGCGTGGCCATGTTGAACCGTGTGCTCATCATCGATCCCAATCAAGCCGAGGCCCTCAAGGTACTGAGCCAACACCTCTACGCTGTCATCCTGCGCGAGGCCATCCCGTTTCACCAACTTACGGTGAAGGATCCAGCGCTTGCTATGGTCGTGAACGAACATTTTTGGAATATCTACGCCCAAGGGACTCGCATTGACCTGTCGCTGGGGATGGAGATGGGTGGATTCGACACACCGACGACCGCCGACTACCTGTACCGCATGCTCTCAGCCATGCAAACCTTGGCCGTCGTACGACCGGAACAGCTCGATAACCGCTTTCGGTTAGGCGTGGCCTATCGATGGAACAACGATCAAGCACCTACGATCGCGACTCACCACTCCCTGGTCAACGCTATCCCGACTGAGCAGAGAGCCGGAAGAGCCGAAGCCCTGCTCCAACTGGCCTGGTCCCGCATCAACAAAGTGGCCTGGAACCGCATCTTCGACGACCCGGATATCCGGGCCGCCTATCAGGATGCCGGCGACGCGCTCACGCTCGCCGACCTGCCGCTCGATAAGTTCATGGCCGAATACACCAAAGCCTACAGCCTGCTGTTCACCCCGGATCGAGACAATCGGGCTCTCTTGGAACGGCTGACAGAAGCCAAGCGATGGTTTGCTGAAATTCCAGGGCAGACTCCGGAGATCTGGCAATTCTTCATTGGAGCAGAGTCATTGAAAGCGGTCCTGGACGCAGATCCCATCTTCCAGCCAATCGTGGCTCAGGCGGAGGAAAAGAAAGGATGATAGTTCGCTTCGCGAGACCGTAGCGTTTTTCTTCAGCTTCGCGTACCTTGCTCGGCCATGGTCAGGCTCAGCGCAAACCCACGGGATCTGCGTTTCCCGCCCGTTGATTCAGCTTCGCCGGAAGGCTTGCTCGCCGTCGGAGGCGACTTAAGACCCGAACGATTGCTCGAAGCCTACCGCCACGGAATCTTTCCCTGGTACAGCGACGATCAGCCGATCTTGTGGTGGTCGCCCGATCCCCGGACCGTCCTCTTTCCCGACGAGCTCCATATCTCGCGCAGCCTGAAAAGAAGTCTTCGCCCCGGCCTATTCAAGGTTACACTCGACCAGTGCTTTCGTGACGTGATGCAACATTGCGCAGGACCACGATCGCAATATCCAGATGGCGGCACGTGGATCACCGCGGAGATGCTCGAAGCCTACCAGCGGTTACACGAACTCGGATACGCCCATTCCGTTGAAACCTGGCAGGGAAAAGACTTGGTCGGCGGGCTCTACGGCGTAGCAATTGGTGGGGCCTTCTTCGCAGAGTCGATGTTCACCCGTGCATCCGATGCCTCAAAGGTGGCTCTAGTTTCACTCGTGCGCCAACTACAGGCCTGGGAATTCAGCCTCATGGACTGCCAGCAATCCTCACCTCATGTGACGGCCCTCGGCGCAGAAGCCATCCCCCGCCACGAGTTTCTCACTCACCTCGCTACGGCGCTCACGCTTCCTGAGCGTCGTAGGCACTGGCAGTTCGACATTTCATGATATAAGTCGTGAGCCGGTAGCTCATTTGTATAGCTCATAACTAATCGATTTAACAGGTATGCTATGACAGTTATGCAACTGATTATATAACTATATTGACTTTTCTCCTTCGGCTCCAGGAGGCAAAATATTTATAGAATTCCCATATTCTGTGAACTCATAAAATCCTAAGTTGTCCAATGCCTGCTGAGAAAATGGTATTCCTTTGAAACTAACTTTCATAGTCCCGCTTTTTCGATTTTTCTGATATTCATACATGAACTCACCATGCGGACAGTTAGGGCACCTCTCTAATGAGCACAAAATTCGTTCAACCTGAACCCACCTACTGCTTGTCTCATCCCCAATAATCCGAAGGACTTGATTAATGAGAGCGGGATCACCCGTATGTGCTGTTGCTATGTCGATCTCTCTACGAGGACCGTTTTCGAATTCGGAGACTAGTATCTGTAATTCATCACGTAGTCGTCGCAACTTAGAAAGAGGCATCACTTCAAACTTCCGCCGTCGCATTCTATTCATGTGTGATTCCTCCTTCAGCTAGAAGCAATTGCAGGAATTATCTTACAACAATGCTAGCCCTCCCCACTTCACCTTGACGCTCTCAGGGCTCCGGGCCATACTGCGCTCTCATGCGCCCCAGAGAGAGAAATCAAGTAATACATAATGCTCGATTCGTAGATAAGATGCTCTCTGTTTTCAGAAGAGATATGCCAGCCTCACCAAACAATTCCGAGAAAGTTTCCTGCCATGAATTTGCGGACATTCTTGCGGAGCATGTGTTGCGTCAGATCAGGGGAAACAGGGACGAAGCCCCTAATCCTGAATTTCGTCGTTTTGCCCAATCTGTAAAAGCCGACGCAGATGCTGAGACCATCGATAATGAAATTCTATTTCTCCTTAGCTTTTGTCTTAGCCAAATATGCGCGTTTCACATTGATGATCGAGCATACTTGGATGAATTGATCCTGCGTTTGTATTATGCGCTCGCATCCCAGCGAAGTTCGGATCCGTCAAACTTTGGAGCAATTGCCATTAGCAGATATGAGGGGTATTTAGAGCCTTACGCTCTCGATCAGAAGAGAATGGTTCAGCGCCAAAAGGGCATGATCCCGTGGAAATTTATGCTGTCGCAGCTTGGGAAGAATCTCCGCAGCGATTACGATTTCGAAACGGATTATTCAGATTTTCCCCCTGCCTCAATAGGATTGGGTGAATACATTGCAGTCAATATGGAGTTTATAAAAGGGACCCTGGATAAGCTGGAGTTTGGCAAAGCCACCTCCTAGTGTTTTCCCTCCCCATAGACTCAATAACTCATGACTTTCTCTCGATAAGTGGACTGAGATAGTTACCCTGAGCACTTAGCAAGCCCCTTCGTGCCAATCCTCCAGTTTTCCATCCTGACCAAATGTCAGAATGTCTGAGCGACAGTATGAAGAACCTATGCCTCGAAAATACGAAACCCGGCTACTCTCATATACCCACACTGTTTCGCCAGATTTCAAAGTCATTGTCCGATTAGGAGGTCCCAACGTTTTGGCAAAGTGGTCCTGATGAAGGTGCTCATCGAGAGCAAACTGAATGATTTCCTGCTTCGTTGGCTTTGTATCAGTCGCACAACCATTCAATGCGAACAGGATGGCAATTGCAAACGCGAGTAAGGGGAAACGGCAAGGCATTTGATATCCCTCTTTTCTGCAACCCGAAGATCACGGGATTTTATCCATCTCGCCCAATAATCGCTAGCATGAATAAAGCTCCCCCGCAGCAAGCTGCGTGATTTACAAAGTCATGACTATCGGAAACGTTTTTCAGCACGGAGGAGTTATGAATTCTGTCTATGTAACAACGAGGGGTCGGATTGTCATTCCAGTTCGGCTTCGTCGAAAACTGTGCATTAAAACAGGCACGAAGGTATGCTTCATTGAGCGTGGTAGTGAAATCCTCTTCCAGCCTCTCACAAAGCAGTACATCCGCAGCCTATGCGGCATGCTGAAGAGCACAACATCGGCGACTGCAGAATTGCTGATCGAACGTAAGAAGGATCGAGAACGAGAGCAAGCCAAGCAAAAAATGCTCGGCACACCTTTCTCTTAGTAGGGAGTGGCCAGACTGGCCTTCACTGCGCGTGTCCAACGAGGGTCTTCTGTTTCTCTCTCCGAACCCTCACCACCTTTTCGCTCAAGGGAGTTGCCGGACTGTCCTTCACTGCGCGCATC
>JAYTTD010000019.1:0-9684 GCA_043745235.1 Nitrospira sp.
GCCGTGCGAAAGCTCAAAGACAAAATGAAGGGCCCGATTCTCTGCTTCGTCGGGCCGCCCGGCGTCGGGAAGACCTCGCTCGGAAAGTCGATCGCCCGAGCGCTCGGTCGCGAGTTTGTCCGCATCAGTCTCGGCGGCGTCCGTGATGAAGCCGAGATCCGCGGTCATCGACGCACCTACGTCGGCGCACTCCCCGGCCGCATCATTCAAGGCATGAAACAAGCCGGCACCAACAATCCGGTCTTCATGCTGGACGAAGTCGACAAGGTCGGGATGGATTTTCGCGGCGATCCCTCCGCAGCCTTGCTCGAAGTGCTCGACCCGGAACAGAACAACTCGTTCACGGACCACTACCTGGGCGTACCCTTCGACCTGACCGAAGTGATGTTCATTACGACGGCGAATCTGATCGACCCGATTTTGCCCGCCTTACGCGACCGGATGGAAGTGATCGGGATCCCCGGCTATACCGAAGAAGAAAAGTTGGGCATCGCCCAGAAATATCTGATCCCCCGGCAGCTCAACGAACACGGTATCACCGAGAAACATGTTCGCATCGACGAGCCCGCGGTGCGTCAGATCATTGCCAACTATACGCGTGAAGCCGGCGTCCGGAACCTTGAGCGCGAAATCGCCAACGTCATGCGCAAGGTGGCAAAGAAAGTGGCAGAAGGCAAAGGCGTAGGGTTCCCCGTCAATCCCGTCAACCTGCACAAATATCTTGGCGTCCCCAAGTTCGTGCCTGAAGAGGAATTGGAGACGGATGAGATCGGCGTAGCCACCGGGTTAGCCTGGACGGAGTCCGGCGGCGATGTGCTCTATATCGAGGCCACGGCGATGAAGGGCAAAGGGCAATTGACCCTCACCGGCCAACTGGGCGACGTGATGAAGGAATCCGCGCAGGCCGCCTTGAGCTACGTCCGATCGCGAGAACATACTCTCGGCATCAATCCCGATGTGTTCACCACTCAGGATCTCCATATCCATGTGCCGGCTGGAGCGATTCCCAAAGACGGACCCTCTGCGGGCATTACCATGGCCATCGCCATCGCATCGACATTGTCCCAAATCCCGGTACGCCGGGACCTGGCCATGACGGGCGAGATCACACTCCGAGGCCGAGTCCTCCCTATCGGAGGATTGAAGGAAAAACTGCTAGCGGCCAAACGGGCCAAACTCACCACCGTAATTCTGCCGAAACGCAATAAAAAGGATCTCGATGAAATTCCCAAGCACATTCTGAAGGGGATCCATCTCGTCTTTGCCGACACGATGGATGATGTCATGAAGGTGGCGCTCCGGCGGGACTCGAAATCTTCACGTCCAACGGGCAAGCCCCACCAGCCGCAGCCACACGCGAGAAAACACGCCACACGGGCGAAGACAGGACGAGCAGCTCGCTCTCTGCCGGTGCATGCGGCCAGTACGGCAACGCCTCCCATACAGCTCCACTAGCTGGATGCTAAGACCGTCGGTCAGCGCAAGAAGACCGTTATTTGGTTTGTCTCGTTTGTTTAGTTAAACAAGACCAGCTAAATGAACTAAACAAACCAGATAGACAGGATGAACCAGATCAACCCCTCTCGCATGGCCGCCACGGACCGCACGAAGGCCCGCCGCACGATCCACGAATTCGATCTCATTCGAACCCTCCACCGACGCCATAGCCGACGCACTCCTTCGGTAATTCAAGGGATCGGCGACGATGCCGCCGTCATCGCGTCACCGGCCGGCCAATGGACAGTTCTGACAACCGACCTCTTAACGGAAGGGGTCCACTTCGATCTCAGAACTGCCACGATGGCTGATATCGGCTTCCGCGCCGCTGCGGCGAATCTCAGCGACATCGCGGCGATGGGAGCAACTCCGCAGCATCTGCTCGTCGCCTTGGCCATTCCCCGCACCGGCACCAGCCGCCATGTTCATGAGCTGTACCGAGGGATGATGGCCGCCTGCCGCCCGCACCACATAGGACTCATCGGCGGAGATACGTCGGCTTCAAGCGGCGGGTGGTTTCTCAGCCTAACGCTAATCGGGATGGTCCCTCCCCGCAAGGCTCTGTTTCGGAGCGGTGCGCGAATCGGAGATTTTGTCTACGTGACCGGTACAATCGGCGATTCGTTGGCTGGGCTGCGACTCTTGAAGGAACCACCATCTCGCACAAAACGCCACCCGCGCACCGCTGCACTCTCGAGCAGGCACCGGAAATTTCTGATCGGACGGCATCTGCGTCCAACCCCGCGCGTCACGGAAGGCCAGTGGCTCAGTGCCCATCGCTTCGCAACCTCCGCAATCGATATCTCAGACGGCCTCTCCGGCGACCTCCGCCATATTTGCGAGGAAAGCCACGTCGGGGCAAACATCGATCTGTGCGCGCTTCCGATATCACTGGCCTGCCATGCCTATGCAGCCTCTCGGAAAATCGACCCAGTGGACCTCGCGCTGACCGGAGGTGAGGATTATGAATTGCTCTTTACCGTATCGCCACGACATCGTCTACGACTCGAACATACAGCCCTTGAGCAAGGATTCTCCCTGACCTGCATTGGGAAAATTCACCCCCTTCGCTTCGGGATACAGGCCCTGTCTCCTCTCGTCCGGCGTCACCGGTTGCTGAACACCAGTTATCAACATTTCACGTAGCCCACTTCATCCACGACAGCCATGGCTACAATCCCTTCATTTCGATCCCTACTGAAACGGGTCCTCCATCTTCAGGAATCACCGCAGCGAACAGCGCTGGCCTTCGCCATCGGGGTCTTCATCGGATTTTCTCCGCTCTACGGCCTACACACCGTCATGGTGCTCTTCTGCTCCTGGGCATTAGGCCTCAACCTTCTCGCGCTCATGGTCGGCGCCTTTCTCAACAATCCCTGGACCGTGGTCCCCATCCTCGGGGCTACCTACTGGGTCGGGACGCTCGTGCTCGGACGGTCGGAAGACAGCCCCTCCTTCGACTGGCACGATGTGAGTTTCAGCGCAATCTATGAACAAGCCATGCCCTACGCCGTGCCCTTCTTTCTTGGCGGATGTATCTTGAGCCTCCTCGGTGCGGCACTCGCCTACCCACTCGCCTACTTTTTTGTAGCCAGGTATCGACAGTCGCACCCTCCGCACCAGACTGAGCCATTGCCGCCCCCGCAAGATGTACGCTAAGATGATCGCTCGCCATGTCTGAATTCGGTCATCAATCCACTGCTCCGTATGATGGATCGGCGCTGATCGCCGATCCCATCCACCAATACGTCTCCTTCACCGTGCCTTTCTCCGTTGCGGACCCGCACGAACGGACGGAAAAGGACCTGATCGACTCCCCCTGGGTTCAGCGACTCCGGTACATCTATCAACTCCAAAGCGCCCGTTGGGTGTATCCCTCAGCGGAACACACCCGCTTCGTCCACTCGCTCGGCACCATGCATGTGGCAGGCCGCTTTGCACGGCACCTCTATCCGTTTCTCAAGAAAGCCGTCAAGGAACTTCCGTCAGCGAACTATGTTGAAGAGTTTCTCCGCGTCACGGCGCTCGTGCACGACATCGGCCACGGCCCCTTCTGCCATTTCTTCGATGACAACTATTTGCATGCCTTCCATGCCAGTCACGAAAAGCTCGGGCAGATCATCATCCGCGACCATCTGGGTCCCATCATCCGCAAGATTCGGCGCAGCCCGTCCGGCCCCTTCGCCAAAGGCGAGGAACTCAACCCTGATCAAATCGCGCATGTGATTCTCAAGGAAAAGGGCAAAGACAACTCCCGCATTCCCCGGTGGCTCAACATGCTCCAACCGGTCATTTCCGGGAGCTATACCGCGGACAACCTCGACTATGTCCTGCGCGATTCCTATATGTGCGGCGTCGCGGTCGGCCCGGTCGATCTATCCAGACTCATTCACTACACGATCATTACGGACAAAGGACTCACCATTCATAAGACAGGCCTTCCCGCACTACAGATGTTCCTCAATACCCGCATGTATCTCTATTCCAACGTCTACTATCACCGGACCACGCGCGCGATCGACATCCACCTCCGCGACATCTTCGGCGATACCATGAAGCTCCTGTTTCCCCACGATCCTCGCAAGAAGATGGACGAGTACCTGACACTGACAGACTGGTCCTTACTTGAACAGGTACGGGGATGGAAGACCTCCCGCCATGCCGCCGAGCGGCGCCTGGGTGCAGAATGGCAGCGGATTCTCGTCCGCGACGTCAAATGGAAGATGGCCTACAGCGCCGTGCTCAAGGAAAAGGGCCAGGAGCGCGGCATGGACTTTCCCAGCCACGAGCACTTCGAAGAGCAGATCAAAAAAGAATTGCCGGCCCGGCTCCAGAAAGTGGAGTTCCGTGTCGATATGGCGCCGCTCGACCCACGGCCAGACCCGAAAGACCGGCGCGGCAGCCCCCTCTATGTGTATGACCCCAGCACCAAAGGCATCTCGACCGAACCACTGGAAGAGTTCCTCGATCTGCTTCCCACCCGCTTGGTCCAATTCCGTGTCTATAGCCTCGACCACGCACATGACGAAGCCCTCTCACGCGCTACCGCCACAGTCCTCAACAAGACCCCGTCGAGCATCGAGACCAGTTTCTAGTATTCCTTGATCGACGAAGAAAAGCTGAGATACTGTCCTTCTAGAACTAGCAGGCTTCGGAAAAACTCTGTGTGTGCGCAGGATGCTCAAAAAGGCTGTCCAGCAAGGCCGCAATAAGCGAAAAGGCGAGGCGTACGCCTCAATACGTTGAGCCTCTGAGCGCAGTGAGAACGCCGCTGGCGGACTTTTTCAGCATCCTGCGAGAGGAGGACAGCATGAAACCGTATACCCTCTGGATTGTGATAGCCGTGAGCCTCTTTGTGACGACGCCAGCCTTATCCCAATCAGCCGGAGGCGATCCCCCAGCTAACGCCGCCGGTATCTTGAACTCACTGCCGCCGGATCTTCACAAGAAGCTCCAGCAGCTTTCTGAGCTAATTGATCAGAACATCAAGGCAGGCAAGATCACTGACGCACAGATCCAGCAGCAACTCACGTCCGGAGGTCTTGAGCGGACCATCCGCTCCCTCGGCCCAGAGGCCAATCAGCTGTTCGATGAGATCAACTCCGACATGAAAAACGGCAAAGGCCCAGGCGAAGAAGCCCTGCTGCCGTTACTCGGCGGATTGAGTGGGATGGGAAAATAGGCCGCTGCCTTCGGTGCAGCGGAAGCCGACCTCATATCAGCGTTTCAAAAAGACTCCTGGTACATTTTCTTTTACTTGAGGTTCTGTCCACGAGCAGCACTTGCTGGCTGGTTGGCGATGATGCGATCCATCGCGGACTTCCACGGGGGCTCGTCGTGTCCCCTTTTGAGGTTTTCGTCAAACCCGGGCTAGCTCAGCCTGTCCCTACTTTTCTTCCTTGATCATTTGTTTTAAATCGACACGTTCAGTAAGAACGATCTTGTTGCTATCAATGTCCGTAACCGTCACCGTTGCGAAATTGGTTTCGGGATCGTAAATCAGATCACCGCGAAGGTAATGGTCATAGGGGACTTCCTCGGGCGGAACTGTCCACTGTGTAAGCATCCTGGCTGTCGCGCCTTCGGCAGGCCTATAGAGCAGGAAAAACTCATAGGAATGCCGAGCAGATCTGGGCGGGGACATGCCTGAATGAAACGTCAGGCTAAAATGAAACAATGCAGGCTCCACTCTCCAGCGACTCTTGCCATACAGCTCCACCACTCCACCACTTTTGTGAATGGCCGCAAATAAGAGGCCTCCATCTAGTCGCCATCCTCCTTTGGTCAACAAGCCCCCGAGACGAGTTTCACGTAAATCATCCAGCCGGATGCCTCGGTCTGAAACGTAGAGCCCATCAACTTCCCCCTTGTATGTTTGATAAGGAGTACCACCAGGTCTGAGTTGAACATCGTTAATTAGAACGAAGCTCTTCCCCTCCAACATGAGGCTTTCCCATTGACCGTCCAGGACAGTACCCGGCGTAATCGTATCTGCCCCAGAGGCGACATTGCCCCCCAAGATTATTGGGACAACTAAGAGGACAATGGATATCCCCATCCGAACGGCAATCATTTTCAACATCGTGGTTTCATTCCCCTCGCTCTCATGAAGTAGGCAGATTGTTCTTTACTGGGCGCATCGAACAACCGCCATCCATCTAAATGATTCTTCCAAGCTCACTCGTTTTTCTCAGGGATGGGGGCTGATTGATCTTCCACTGCGCGCGTCCAACGAGGGCCTTCTGAGGCCGCGCGTTGCGCGAGCACAGAAGATCATCAGGCTCCATCCCCTTCTCGGTTCCTGGAACACAGAACCAACGTGGGTCTCCTTCCAATCTTTTTTATCGTGAGGGCTCCGCGGGCACAAGGGATAGTCTGGTTCTTTGACAAGTGCTGGCTACCGCTCTGGAGTGGATTCAGCAACAGGAGTGAGAGCGGTGTTTCCTGGAAAAGAGCCGTTCTTAAAGGGTAGATCGAGCAGCGAATAGGGGTTCACGCGGGCGCCGTTGAGTTTGACGCCCCAATGGAGATGCGGGCCGGTGGCACGGCCGGTCGCCCCCACCTTGCCGATGATTTGCCCCGCCTTCACCAAATCTCCGTCTTTGACAAGAATGTCCGATAGATGAAAATACATGCTGTAGAAGCCGAGCCCGTGATCGACGAAGACTCCCCGGCCCGAGAAAATATGATCGACAGTGAGGCGCACCACCCCATCGTTCGTCGCTGCTACGTCCGCTCCCATCGGCGCGCCGATATCCTCTCCATTGTGCGGATTGCGCGGTTGGCCGTTCATAATCCGCACGCTGCCAAATATGCCGGTTCGCTTGCCGTTCACCGGCTCCACAAAGTTGCTGCGCCACAGCTTGAGGCGTGAGTTCTCTGCGAGCGCCTGCTTGACTTGCTCCTGCTCGGCTTTCCAGCGTGCGGTGGCCTTCTCATCCAGATCCACCTTCTCTTTCGGCAACGTCAGATGCTCAACGGTAAACTTCTCCTTGGCCACCAGGACATTCACGCTCAACTGCTTCGCCTGTTCACCCTGCTTCACTTCAACGGCAAGTTCATGGGTCCCCGGCTCATCCTGCATGTCGATCCCGAGCAACCCAATATAGCCGGCCGGCTCCCCTGGCCTGAACTCCCGGAAAAATGGAATCGTCCGCTTCAGGAACGTCCCCTTCACTTCCGTCGCCTGGTCTTCGCCCTTGACCTTGACGAGCAGCACCTGCCCCTGCTTACCGCTGTATTGCCCATCGAAGCCCATCGGCGCTGGAGGCGCATTGGAAAACAACTCGACAGGAAAGACGCTGGACAGCAACACGACGGCCGTAATCAGCATACGGTCCAGCCGCGAGATCCGCGCATGCGTCTGTTTAAGCGCCGTCATGATCATCGGTAGAACCGTAGCCCCGCCACCTGAGAGAGTAATTCATCCACACGCCGATTCACGGCGCTGAAGGGGTCCATACAGAGAATCGTTTCTTCCCAGTAGCCATTGAGTTTCAGATAGGTCCAGTCGACCGTATAGGACCGGTTCTTCGCGCGGGCAAACCGGATGAAATCGCCGCGCACCTTCGCCCTCGTGGTCTGTGGTGGAGTGGACATGGCCCGTTGCACCGCTTCCTCCTCCACCACCCGTTCGATCAGGCCACGAGACTCCATCAGATAGTACAACCCGCGCGTCCGTTTGATGTCATGAAATTGGAGGTCGATCAGGAACACCCGTGGATCGTCCCAGCCACACCCCTTCTTGTCGATATACGACTGGATCAGAGAGCGTTTGGTCACCCAATCGATTTCGCGCACGAGCTGCATCGGATCCTCTTCGAGCTTGTCCAGCACCATGGCCCATCGTTGCCACACATCGTCGAATGTCGGATCGTGCTCCTGTTGGGCCAAATATTCCTGCGCTCGATCCAGATAGACCCGCTGCACTTCGACCGCCGTCATCTGACGACCATCGTCCAGCTTGATCTTGCGCTTCAAGGTGGGATCGCGCGAAATCTCCCGAATGGCTTTGACGGGGTCCTCGAACTCCATCCCTTGGACGGTGTACCCTTCCTCGATCATGGACAGCACCAAGGTCGCCGTACCGACTTTCAAATAGGTCACGAACTCCGACATATTGGAGTCCCCGACGATGATATGGAGCCGTCGATAGCGTTCCGCATCGGCGTGTGGCTCATCTCTGGTATTGATGATGCTCCGCGAGGAGGTCGTCGAGGAGGAGGTCTTCTCGTGAATATGTTGCGCGCGTTGCGAGATGAAGTATTGGGGCTTGCCTGATACTTTTAGGACCTTTCCCGCTCCGCTATAGATCTGCCGCGTGACGAAGAAGGGAATGAGCTGCTCCGTGACTTTCCAAAAATCGACGTCGCGGCGCATGAGAAAGTTTTCATGGCACCCGTAGGTATTGCCGAGCGAGTCCGTATTGTTCTTGAAAATGTAGATCTCCCCGGACAGACCTTCTTCCCGCAATCGTTCTTCAGCTGCCGGCAGGCAGGCTTCAAGCAGTCGCTCACCGGCTTTATCGTGGATGACGAGATCGAGAATGTTGTCGCACTCGGGGGTGGAATATTCAGGGTGACAGCCGGTGTCTTGGTAAAACCGAGCACCGTTCACCAGGAAGGCGTTGGAGGGCCAGCTGTTCGGAATGAGACCTTCGAAAATATACCCCAGCACCTTCTCCATCGGGAGATAGACCCGGCCGTTCGGAGAAAAGATGAGCCCGTACTCACTCTCCAAACCGAAGATCCGTCGTCTCAGTGGACTGGGTTGCAGCATGTGTGTAAGCACAGAATACCAGCCGGCCCCGGCTTCTTCAACAGAAGGACGGGATCTAGAGATAATGAGATCGTCGCAGGATAGTCGAGCAAGACTGGCGGGACGAGCAAGACGGGTTGATCTGGTCTGTCTGGTCTATCTAGTTTCTTGAGTCTTCCGCTTGGCCTGGCCCAACCAAACAAACAAGACAGACCAGACAAACCCCTAGGTCGCGAGGAGCTGTTTGGTATCGGCCGGCGAAAGACGACGGAATCTTCGTCCTTCGCGTGTGCGGTCCAGAACCGCCACTTCCAAGCTCTCTGACGAGAGCTTCTGGTTCCCAATTTGATCGAGTGCGGCGATACAGAGCGTGAGAGCAGCCTGGAGTTCAGGGGGTTGCGTGAACCCCTTCTCCTTCAACACGGCCTGCACGGCCTCGGATTTGCCTCCGATCACCGCAAAGGTACGCTCGTCGATGATGCTCCCGTCAAACGATATGCGATACATCTCGTTGGCGTGGCCGTTGTGCCCGATCTGCACCACCAGGATCTCCACCTCCAGCGGCTTCAGCTCCTGGCTGAAAATCGTGCCGAGGCTTTGGGAATAGCCGTTCGCAAGGGAGCGGGCCGTCACATCCTCGCGGCTGTACATAAATCCCTTGAGATCTGCATGTCTGATGCCGGCCTTCCGGAGATTTTCAAACTCGCTGTACTTGCCAGCTCCTGCGAACGCGATGTTGTCATAGATTTCTGAGATTTTATACAACGAGGCGCTGGGGTTTTCCGCGACGAGAAGAATCCCATTCACATATTCGATGGCAATGATCGAGCGACCTTTGGCGATGCCTTTCTTGGCATACTCCGCCTTGTCCTGCATCATCTGCTCGGGCGAGACGTAATAGGGCATCGGCATGCTTAATTCTCCTTGGAA
>JAYTTD010000020.1:0-9574 GCA_043745235.1 Nitrospira sp.
ACGGGTTCCAGGTTCCGAAGACGCTGATCACGATGGTCCCGGAAGAAGCCAGGCGGTTCTACGATGACTGCCAGGGACGGGTGATCTACAAGTCGATCAGTGCGGAGCGGTCGATCGTGAAGCCACTTACGCCAGAGGATTTCCCTCGCTTGGAGCAGATCCGGTATTGCCCGGTGCAGCTTCAAGAAACGATTCCCGGCACGGACCTGCGCATCCACACGGTGGGGGGGCGCCTGTTTGCGACCGAGGTGCTGTCGGATGGTGCGGACTATCGGTATGCCGAACGTGAAAACACACAGCGCACGATGCGGGCGGTCGAATTGGAGCCGGACGTACAGACCCGCTGTCTCAATCTGGCTAAAGGACTGGGATTGAGCCTGAGTGGGATCGACCTTCGTCGGACACCAGATGGGACCCATTACTGTTTCGAGGTGAATACCAGCCCGGGGTTTACCTTTTTCGAGAACTATACAGGCCAGCGAATCGGGGATGCCTTGGCCGATCTGCTCTGCGCAGGGAGGGCCTGATCCAGGGAGAGCCTAATCATGGGCTGTACACGATGTGCATACGGTGGAAAAGGAGGGACCGCAATAATGAGCAGACAACCGTTTATTACCGGCAACCTGAGACCGGATATGGCCGTTCAGTCTGACCCGGCGCAACTGACACTCACGGGTGATGCGACGACAGCGCAATTGGCCGATGCCGCATGTGCGTTGTTGTCCGAAGGAGAACGGCAGCAGGTGGCGCGGGGGAGGCAGGACAAACATCGAGAATTCATGCAGACCGTGCCACAACCCAATCCCAATGTGCAGGGCACGACCCTGGATGGTGAAACCGTACTCCTCGACCTCAGTTCAGGCCGCTACTACACACTCAATCGGGTGGGAACTGCGATCTGGGAGCGTTGTACTGGCCATCAGTCTCTCCAAGACATTCACGCGACACTGTGTGGACGGTTCGAAGCCTCGTCGGAACGCATCGCCGACGATCTTCTCGCTCTCGTGACGCATCTGGGTCACGAGGGACTTTTAACATTGGAAAGGAGGTGAGGACGAATGGAACTTCAACAGAAGGAATCCTATACCGAGCCGGTGTTGATCGCGCACGAATTACTGCGCGATGTCACAGGGCAGAAGTATAAGGAGAAGACCTGCGACAAGGCCGGCGCTGAGGGGTGCAGCTAGGCTTCTCATAGTGTTTATGGGTTGGCCGGTTCGCGAGGACTGGTCAGCCCATGAATACAGACGGGTCACATGGCGGTACTCAATCAGACGGAGGATGCGATGACCACAGCGACCGCAAAGTGCGAGTGCCTGTTCTCCCTACATGGAGTCGAACTCCACTATCAAACATCGTCTTTGGCGTTTGTGGCGCCTGTACGTTCGTTTCTCCAACATTTTCATACTGATGTCGCCTCCGAAGGCATGGCCCTCACGATTCGCTTCGAAGAGGCCGCCAGTCGAGCAGAAGTCCCGGTGAAGATTTCCGATTCAGCGAAGATCCTCTTCTCCGGTACACGACCGGCGATGGGGGATTCGTTGCGATCCATTTGGCAGTGCGAGGTCCTGCAGGATGGCGATCGGCTCATCGCCGACTTTCATGAACAAGGGTTGCTGCTGATTGACGGCGCTCGCAATCTGGTCGAGGGCTACTTTGTCCGGCCGGACGCGATGCATCCGGACGTCTGTACGAGCTTTTTCCACTTTGCGCTGTCAGAACTCCTGAAGCGGAATGGCCTCTACACAGTGCACGCGACCGCGCTCGAATACCAGGGCCAGGGAGTGTTGATTCCTGGGTACAGCGGTCAGGGGAAAACGACCTCCTTTTTGTCGTTGCTCCGGTCGGGGTTCCGGTATCTGTCGGATGATTATCCGCTGCTTCGTGACCGGGGTACTCACATGGAATTGCTGGCCTTTCCCATGAAGATCGACGTCACGGATCGCACGATTGAGTTCTTCCCTGAACTGCGCAACGCGGTGCCAGGGATCTTGCAACAGGGGATATGCAAGAAATTCTTTCAGGCGGAGGATCTGTATGCCGACTGCATCGGGAATTCCTGTACCCCGGCCATGATCATTTTCCCGCACGTGGTCGACATGCCCCATAGTTGTCTGGAACCGTTGACAAAGAGTCGCGCACTCGAGGCGATCATGCCACAAGGATTACTGGTCTATGACCAAGCGGTGGCGCGACGGGAATTTCAGGTTCTGTCAGGACTCGTCCAACAGGTCGATTGCTATCGCCTACATTTTGGCCGAGATGTTCTTGATCTTCCCAAGCTTATTACGCCGTTGCTGGAGCTGCGCAAAAGCGCGTGAGGGTTTATGGTTATTGAAGGGACAAGATGGTTTCTGGAACGAGCGGCGGAGTACTCATTCTCCGCCTTTGCATCGTGGGGGAATTTTACTGCCGCCATTGGAGTGATCGGAGGGACTTTTACCGATTTGACTAGCGGTTTGGCGTGGCCGTATCTCCTTGCCAGTCTCATGATCTCCGGGGTCGCCTTCATCGTTTCAAGAAAGAACGCCGCTCTGCCAGCATCTTCATTCAGGGACTTTCTATTTCCCCGTCATGTGTACCGGCACCCATCTGCCGTTCTGGACTACCGGTTTTATATCGTGAGCACCCTTCTCAAAGTCTTACTCTGGGTGCCAATATTGACCGGCATCGGCCTGCTTGGACAAAAAATGATGCAAGCTGTTCTGGTCGGGTATGCGTTGTGGGAACCGCCGACAACGTTGCCGCCTGCCTGGCTTTTCGTCGCGGTCCTCGGCTTTTACCTGCTGCACGACTTCGTGAACTATTGGGCTCATGTCCTGTTCCACAAGGTTCCGCTGCTCTGGGCATTCCATCGGGTCCACCATTCCGCCGAAGTGATGACTCCTATCACCGCGTATCGAGCGCACCCAATGGAAATTTTCGTCTTTGCGATATTGCAAGCGCCGGTTGTCGGGCTTGCCGTTGTCTTTTATCAGAACATTTCAGCGCACGACTTGGAGGTGACTGCGATTTTCGGCATCAGCATCGTGTCGTTCATGTACGGGTTATCGGGAGTTCATTTACAGCATTCTCATCTTCCGATCTCCTACGGTCCTCTGATGAACCGGCTCATCGTGAGCCCAATCCTGCACCAGGTTCATCACGGCATCGATCTGCGGCATCGCAATAAGAATTTTGGTGTCAAGTTTGCCGTGTGGGATGCGTTGTTCGGGACGCTGTATATGCCCAAGGATCCGGAAACGATTAAGGTTGGATTGCCCGAAGTTGCGCCCGGTGAGTTTTCGACGGTCCGTCAACTCTATTTTCTCCCGTTCAGAAAGGCTGCGAAAGAAATCATTGGCCTAACGCTGAAACGTTTACCTGCGGGTCTGTCACAAGAGCGGTTCCGATAACATGCATAATGCGATTGGCTGTTTACTCAATCGGTTGAGTGCGTCCGACCATGAAGTTCTTCCGCTAAACACCGCAGCATCGATCTGCCCAACAAAGCCGACATCCTGACGAAAGTGACGAAAGTCGTGAAGGATGTCATCGCCGCGTTGTAAGACGGCGCGATGAGTGGGGTCGGCGTGTATGGCGTGAAGCGCGAACACGACCCAAGATGAAGGAAATCTCTCCATCTTGTGCCGCGTATCGCGCGACTATCCTGTGAATGGCCGCCTTGACCGCGTGGAAACTCCCGCTGTATCCTGTCCTTGTTCCAGTGTCATGAGGCAAGGGTCTTTCTTATGCGGTCTGACAACAATGACCAGGCGGAAGCGTCGGTCGAACCCATCGAATCGGCGGGTGTGGAAGAAGTTGCGCCCATACCGATTCCAGAGTATGTCAACGAATTGGTCACGCGCGCCAAACATGCTGCGGGCCGACTGGCTACGCTTTCGACTGCAGTGAAGAATCGGGCTCTTCTTGCGATGGCAGAGGCGTTGGAAGAGCAGAAGGATGCGCTGCTCGCCGCGAATGAACTGGATTTGGAGGCCTTCGGGACTGAACCAGAAAAGAAGGCGATGGCGGACCGGCTGCGTCTGACGGCCGAGAGGATTGCCGAGATGGCGGTAGGCCTGCGTGAAGTGGCGGCGCTCCCTGACCCGCTCGGTGACATGCCGAAGATGTGGACCAGGCCCAATGGGATGCAGGTGGGGCGTGTGCGGGTGCCGATTGGCGTCATTGGCATTATTTATGAGTCTCGCCCAAACGTCACGGCGGATTCCGCCGCTCTCTGTTTGAAATCCGGGAACGCCTGCGTGCTTCGAGGAGGGAGCGAGGCGATTCATTCGAATACGGCGATTGCGGGGGTGCTTTCAGAGGCGGCAGAGAAGGCCGGTGTCCCGGCTGGGGCGATCAGTTTTGTCGCGCGGCCAGACCGTGAACTGGTTCCTCTTCTCCTGAAGCAAGATCGCTACATCGACCTGATTATCCCGCGCGGCGGCGAATCCCTGATGCGCGTGGTCACCGAGCATGCTACGGTCCCTGTCATGAAACACGATGCCGGCGTCTGTCACATCTATGTCGATGCTGATGCCGATCCGGCCATGGCGGAGCGGGTCTGCTTCAACGCAAAGGTGCAGCGGCCGTCGACCTGCAATGCGATGGAGACCCTCTTAGTCCATCAGGGCATTGCGCGTCACTGGCTCGCTCCCTTCATCGAGAAGCTGGTGGTGGCCAAGGTCGAGGTTCGCGGCTGCCAGAAAACCTGTCAGCTGTCATCGTCGGCCAAACCCGCGAGCGACGATGATTTCGGAAAAGAATTTCTCGATCTCACTGTGGCGGTGAAAGTGGTCAAGAACATCGATGAAGCGATGGAGCATATTGCCAAGTATGGCTCACACCATACGGAAGCCATCGTGACCTCCGACTATCCAAAGGCCATGCGATTTCTGCGTGAAGTTGACGCCAGCGCGGTGTTGGTGAACGCCTCGACTAGGTTGAACGACGGCTATCAATTCGGGTTGGGAGCAGAAATCGGGATCAGCACATCCCGCATCCATGCCCGAGGCCCAATGGGGCTGGAAGAATTGACCTGCTTCAAGTTTATCGTGTTGGGGAGCGGGCAAGTCCGCGAGTAGATGCCCTCTGATCCACGTCGTGCTGCATTGACAACCTCTGGTCATCTTCGCTTTCCAAGCAATTTCCCATTCACAGAGGATCTCGAACAGGCGGGCGGGCGAGTCATTCGCCAGGCTGGCGGGCATCTCGTCTTCTATCGTCCTGACGGTCGCCGGTTTCTGGCAACCGATCCAGTAGGAAACCCGTTACATGAATGCGAGTGGGGGATCGATGCCACAGGCGCTGTGGTCCTCAGTCGCGCTCGGATACGCTTGGATTGGGGGCAATGGGTCGGGTTGAAGCCGGCTGGTTTGGTAAATGAAACCAGCCTCAACCTTGCCAGTAAGCCCGGTTGGCAGCAGCGTAAGGCCGACGATTTACGCACCATGGCTGCGCAGGCGCTTCGGGTTTCGATCGAGGACGTGCGATTTTTCTATCGCGATGAAGACCTCCTGATCGGGTCGACCGGTAGGGCGACGATTCGCCAGAGGAAAGATGCGTTCTATGTGCTTCAGGACGGGGATTTCGAGCGGGCTCGCTTCATGTCCTGTATGGGGGCAATGAGTTGGTCCTCGATCGATTTTCTGCCGGTCGTCGAACTCTTTCAGTCACTGTTACCAGGAACGGGCTCTGCGGTCTTTGAATTGATTCGCGGACTCTATGACGATCAGAATGAGGGGAAGCCGATCCCTCGACCCTTGCGATATCGGGGTATTCCCACCTATCCGTCGGAAGCGGCCTTTCGCTTGTTTAGTAGTTTCTTTACACCCCAGGCGTCTGGGGGGAATAACCCGTTGACGCTTTTCATGAATCCTGAACGGTGCAATCAAGTCATCTGGCTGCCAGCGGCTACGCCACCGATTCGACACTTCGATCAGCGCGCGGAGGCGTGTCTGACCTTCCAAGGCGGCTTGTTACAGAAGGTGACGGTGGCGTCAGATTCCTCAGGGCTGTCCTATGTGAGCCCGAAAGGCCGTCGATTTCTCCCGTGCGATCGGAGCGCAGAGATTACTGGAATGCATGTCATTCTGAAAGATCGAGATCGTGAGACGATGTTGGCAGTGCCTTTGCCGCAAGGGAGTCCGGAACAATCTAGCGAGCCACTGGCCATGAGCCCGGTCGATTGGCGGTCGGTCTTTGTCCAGGGGGTTCCGGCTATCCTTCCTGCCGATGCCTACGGCGCGGTGTTGCTCTATCCGGAAGACGAATCTGAAATCGGTGAATGCGCGGCGCAACCCTTCGTGGCCGATTACGTACAAGATATTGGCGAACAGGATCGGGAAATCGGCGCGGTCATTTTTCAAGCCCAGCGCCTGCTTATCGACAATGGCGATGCCGTGGTGGCGACCTGTATCGCGTTCGATCGGCCGAGAGACTATACCGTGTTGGTACGGCATCCGGCCTTTGCGCAAAAGCAGGCACAACAACTCTGGAGCATCTGTGCCGAGTTGCAGCGGTGGGAGTGGCTCTCGCGCATTTTATTTATGTCGGATGGGCAGCACGATCGGGAAGCCCCTCACCCCTATGATGTGGTTTACCACTGGGTGCCCTATGACAGCGGAGACCTACCAGCCAGCCTGGCCGAACGCATGAAGGGGATCAGTCGAATGCTTCGGGGAGGAGGTCATGCGTTCGTCATCGGTCCGGCACAGCTCGGTCAGCATGGTGCGTCGTATGGACTTCACGTCTGCTGGGAAGAACTGGTCGAACAGCTCCCTACGTTTCGGATGCATCGAACGATTCTGCCGAAAGCAAGGCTCAGGGCTGGTCTGACATTGTTCCACATGAAGAAGGTTTAGCAGGAAGCTGAAAAAGTCGTTTTTTTAGCATCCTGCGTGGTGTGCGCCTGTTGTCAAGATCTACAGGCCAATAAAATTCCGGCGCACCCACTGAGTTTTTCCGCAGCTTGCTAGGAGAATGCTGAAAAGGTCCGCCGACATAAGAAGGCCGTTATTGAGTCTGCCTGGTCTATTCGGTCTATCGGGTTTGTCCGCGCTTAGTCTGGTTCAACCAAACACACGATGAACGGAGGACGGCATTGTTGAGCATCCTGGAGGGATAGTCTTTCGTTATTCCATCCGCTCAGTTCGTTGATTGTGCCGAAGTCCACAATCGTTCTTTTGCAGCCTGCTAGGGAGTTCCGATTCGTGTGGGGCCGGGGTGCTGGCGGAACGTGCGGCTGGTGTCGGGAGAGGTGAGCATCCGGTCGCGACTGCTTTTTTCTGATTCCTTTCTTGGGACTGTGGACGTTAGGCATCCGCCATCACCGCACGGATCTTGGCTGTCCCTGGCAAAACGGACAGGTGGAACGGTTCATCAGTACGGTGAAACGGGCGTTGGTGGCAGAGCCGATCGCGGACGAGAGAGATCTCACCAATGTCTTGCGGGATGTGCGCGCCTGGTACAACCACGCCCGGCCCCACGATCATTTGCAGGGGCGGACCCCAGCGGAAGTGTGGCCTGGGATCGACGCCTTCGCCCCACGATCTCGGACAGAGACGGGCACGCATAGTATGGACGTGCGGCAGGAATTGGGCTAAACAACAGATGATGTTGGGAGAAACTCGGCAGAGCGGCTAATGTCCGCCAGGATCAGGGACCGGTCTGTGCGAAATGCGGCAAACAACAAGAAAAATGAGGTGGGGCACGAAGAACCTCGCTCAGACGGGAGAAGCAATCAGATCACGATGAGGCGCTGAGGCGCGTTCGGAAGGGAATCGGTCAACGAATCGGCACTGAAATGCTCGTCGGACAGGCGGACGGGACACCAGCTTTGTGACGGTCAGCACGTTGTCCTTGGTATCGTAGGTAGAATGTATGATTGCAAGACCTGACCCCATCTCCTTCCAACGTCGGCTCATAGGCCATGGTCGTCGTAACCGCGTTCGGCGTGGTGGCCAGGCGCGTGACCGTGAGCACGTTGCCCTTCGCATCGTAGGTATAGGCCGTCTTGTGCGCGAGCGCGTCGGTGACACTGAGTAACAGATTGGTCGTGGCTTGCCACTCGTATGTCGTCGTCTGGGCTTCCGGTTGGCCGAAGGCGTCGGTACTGGTCAGCGTATAGCCCGTGCTATTGAAGGTGAGCCGCTTCATATAGCCGCGCGGATCGGTCATGTCGGTCTGCGTGACCTTGCCGTTCCCATCGAGCGTATAGGCAAACTGATAGGTGGTGCTATCGGCCTGAGTCTGCGTGGCCACGCGGCCATTGACATTGTAGGTGTTGGTCACATGGGTATTGCCACCCGGTTCCTTCAGCATGAGCAACCGGTGTGAGGCATCGTAGGTATACGTGATCGTCCGACCGAGGATGTTGGTCACCTGGGTAATACGATTGGCCATGTCGTAGGTGAACGTGAGATAGCGGCCATTGGGCGTGGTGATCTTGGTAAGGTTCCCGGCAAGCCCCACGCCCGCCGGAGCGTTTTAAGGAGCGAAGCCGTGGATTGTCCAAAGAACAATGGCTAAGCCAGACTCGAGAAACCACCATTGGCCAAGAAGCAAACCGAGCAAAACGGTGATAATCGAACTGCGCGTCCAATCATGTTCCTTCAATACCCAAATCCCAGATCCCAAAGTAAGCACCCCTAGAATTGACAAGAATTCATAGTACTGACCAAGTCTGGTCATGAAAATGTACACGTACCATGTTAAGGCAGAACCTGCTACGAAAATGAGCCAAGACAGAACTTTTCTTGGAATAAGTGATTTCATTTGCGAAAATATTTTCTTCCCATACTTCCGATACCTTTCACTATCGCGTTCAGTTCCTAGCCTCGGGGGATTTGGCCAAAGGCGCGAGTCGTCGGATAGTTCATCCAATTCTTTGACCAGCTGTCTATCACAAGCCGCAATGCAAATTTTATTACCTGCGCACACAGTATCGCAGTCATCATGACGCTCATAACATTGATCACCGCTATCCATCGGAGGAGCACTTCCCGATGGATAGCCTGCGCATGAATATTGCCCTCCGCTCCAACACTTCCCGCCCCAATTTCCATTGGTTGGTCCATTTAAGCGACTTCTTCCACCTTGGGTATTGTTCCAATCAGTCGAATCTAAACCTGTAGGGTCAACCCACCTGCCTGGATTGTTTGACACATATGCATAGAAATTTGGATCTCCTCCGACGAATCCAATCGGATCCTCACTGATAAACCGCTGCAAGCGTGGGTGATAGTACCGCGCCCGATAGTAATCGAGGCCCGATCCATCATCTTCCCGCCCCGTGTAGTTGTAGCTGTTGGTGCTGGCCAGTCCCGTCTGTGTCGCATAGCCAAAGGGCTCGTAGGTGTATTGCGTCTGCAAGGTTCCCGTACTGTCCCCCAATGCAACGGTTGAGCCTAATGCATCCGGTAACAAGGCCCTTGCTCCAACTCCGTCTGTCCGCTGGAAGAATTCATCGATCCCCAATCCAGTGATCAGATTCGCCGTGACCACGGCTCCCGCTTTTTCTTGTACCGGATTGAGCCCGTCATAGACAAAATTGGTCACGACCCTGACCTGCCCGGGCTAATCTGGTCCAGTC
>JAYTTD010000021.1:0-9538 GCA_043745235.1 Nitrospira sp.
TGGTATCACCACCAGGCCTTTCGCGATGATACACGAGTTGTACTCTACTCCTTCGCTCCCTCAAATGCAAGCAATGCGCGACGAGAGGAAAAAACGAAACTGGCACAAACCAACGTGCGGCGTTCTAGTTTCGACGTTCCGAGCATCTCGAACTTCGGGCCTCGAACCCTCCCCCGTCTCACCCGCCAAACCTGTCTCGCTCTGGTATCCCACAGGTGCAGGCCATCTATCTCTCATCTCTCAATCTCTTTTTACTTCGGTGACTGTTTCTTGAGATCGAGAATGTCCTGCTGGAACCGATCGCGCGCCGCCAAAATGACCTTCCGCCGGTTCCATCTCCCCCAAGTCCACCATCGAAGGCGATCCCGAAACGTGACGGATGGCGATGGAGCGCTTCCACCTGGCGCATGCTGAAAATCATAGCCCTGGTGCGACGCGCGATTCTCGAAGAATCGGCGGTAGAGATGATCGTACAATCCTTTACCTAAATCGCCTACGCTCACGGCACCCTCCCTACAATAACAGGTCCAATTGCTGGCTCTCCGTCACCGGAGACGAACAGGTCTGACGTTGACAGACATACGCCGTTGGCTGCCCATTCATACTCGTCTTCCCTACCGCAAGCGGCAAGTCAGATTCCCCGGCGCGACGAGAATCTTCGGCCACCAGCACCGCACGATTCGGTAGATAGCGTCGATGGACGGTTGAGAGCAGCGCCTCGGTCCTCGCATCGCCGCGAGTCCCGACAACAACAATCTCTTGCGGCGTCGTCAGGTACCAATCCAACGCGCAAAGCATGGCCGATGAGCCATAGGCATTGTGTTCCATCACGCTTCGGAACACCCTGAACAGTTGTTCAGCCCGGTCATAGTACTGCTGCTCTCTTGTGAAAGAGAAGAGTCTCAACAAGACCAGAGCAACAGTGGCATTGCCGGATGGAATCGCACTATCGGCTCCGGACTTCATACGATGAAGGAGGGCTTCGTGGTCGCGGCTGGTATAAAAACACCCCCCTGTCGCCTCATCCCAATATCGCTCCAGCAGATGGTCCGTCACCTCGCGGGCTTGCTCCAGATACCACCGATGTGATGTCGCCTCAAACGCGTCCAACAACGCAGCGGCAAGACAGGCTGCATCGTCCAGATAGCCGTTCAATCGCCCCTTCCCTGCCGTGACGGTACGATAAACTCGCCCATTCTCAACCGCATAGTCCAACAGAAATGTGAGCGCCCGTTCCGCAGCCATAAGATACGCGGGAACCCCGAACGCGTGATAGGCGTCAAGATAGGCGGACACCATCATTCCATTCCAGCTCGTGAGAATGTTGTTATCCAGCTGCGGCGTGATCCGTTGCTCTCGTGCTGCAAGCAACTTCATCCTGGCAGATCGCAACAAAGACTCCACCGCTTCATGCGCGTCGGGCGTGAGCTGCATCCCATTGAGCCGATTCAACACGTTCTTGCCTTCAAAATTTCCGTTCTCCGTCACTCCGTAGTGCCTGCAGAACTCCTCAGCCATGTCGGCGCCCAAGACCGAGACAATCTCTCCCGGCTCCCAGACGAAGTAGGTTCCCTCATGCCCCTCACTGTCGGCGTCCTGCGCGGCAAAAAACGCGCCGTCCGGATGCGTGAGTTCACGACGAACGAATTCCAAGGTCTCTTCCACAACCTCACGAAACCGATGCTCCTTGGTGAGACGCCATCCGTCGAGATAGATTCGCACCAGCTGTGCGTTGTCGTACAGCATCTTCTCGAAATGAGGAATCAACCACTGGCCGTCCACCGAGTAGCGGTGGAACCCGCCGCCGAGATGATCGTAGATCCCGCCGGCTGCCATGGTTCTCAGCTGTAACAATACGAGTTGTTGATGAGAGACATCTTTCGTCCTGGCCGTCTGACGAAGCAACAGGCAGAGCGGGGGAACCGTCGGAAATTTTGGTCCCTCACCGAATCCCCCATGGACCGGATCGAAAAACTGTCCTAAGTTCTTGGCCGCCTCATCGAGCAAACGATCCGTCAATGGATCGGTCGACGGCTGCGGCGTTCCGACTCGCAGCAATCCGACTTTCACCTTTTCCACATTCTTGCGGACGTCGTCTCGATGATTCCGATAGGCCTCGACGACACCACGTAAGACCTCAGGAAAACCCGGCAGGTTGTAACGAGGCGCCGGCGGGAAATACGTCCCCCCGTAAAACGGTTCCTGGTCAGGCGTCAGAAACATCGTCAGAGGCCACCCACCGCCCCTTCCCAGAAACACCTGCGCAGCCTTTTGGTAAATATCGTCCAGGTCCGGGCGCTCTTCTCGATCGACCTTCACGTTGATGAAGTCCTGGTTCATAAGCCTGGCAATCTCGACATGTTCGAAACATTCATACGCCATGACATGGCACCAGTGGCAGGCCGAGTAGCCGATCGACAACAGAATCGGCTTGTCCTCTGCTTTCGCCCGCGACAAGGCTTCCTTGCCCCAGGGATACCACTCCACCGGATTCTTCGCATGCTGCCGAAGATAGGGGCTGGCTTCTGTGATAAGCCGGTTCGAAACACGGTCCGCTTGTGTGGGTGGATCTGTCATCGCCTCTTCATTCTGATAATCTGTCATAGTACCTTGACCCGCGCCGCTCTGCAATGAACCAGTCCGACTGTGCTATAGTTCTGCGCAACCTCGAAAGGCTCACCGCATGAACTACTCGATGCGCAGTTGCTCTCTTTTCCTCGTTATCATCACTCTCCTGGGAACCATCCTCCTACTGCTTCCCCTAGGGGACCAAGGCTTCGCGCAATCGACGGAAGACCATCGTGCATGGCTTCAAGCGCTCGACAGCCTGTCCAGCGAACGTATGCTCGCCGACGTGACGACGCTCAGTAGTCCTGCATTCAACGGCCGCCAAACAGGAACAGCAGACGATGCAGGCTCAGCGCAGTGGGTCTCGGATCGATTTCGGGCTTCTGGCCTCCCATTGGCTGACACGCGCAATGATCCGACCAATCCTTTAGGGGGAGGCCGTGGATACGCGACCGGACTGATGACCAAACTGGTCACGGCACAAAACATTGCACCGGACCCGTTGCTTCGCATTTCAACAGCCAGTGACTCGCTCACCCAACAGCTCGCAACAGACTATCTCCCCATTCTTGATTCACCCTCCGCTGCGGTCCGCGGGCCGATCGTGTTTGTCGGCTACGGAATCGTAGACGCAGCGCAAGGCATCGACGACTACGCCGGAATCGATACCACCAACGCCATTGTCCTGTTTCTCCGTGGCCAACCCACGCACTACAAGGGAACCATCAGCCACGCCGACAAAGTGCGCCTTGCGCGCCAGAAAGGCGCGCTCGGCTATCTCACAGCCACAGGACCAGTGCTCAGTGCCTATGAGATGCGGCGTGGCGTTACTGGGAAACCCAGTGCCTTCTATGGACTCTCCCCCCCTTCAGACACACTCCCCGGTGCCTGGGTCAGCACCACCCTAGCTGAGCAGATCCTTGCCGCCCCTGATCACACACCACCAAGCCGGCTGCAGGGCTTGCAAGAAAATCTGAATCGTTCCCCCGCCACACAATCGATCAACACGGGCCGTTATGGCTCTCTCGATTGGCAGACTCGCCCAGAGGAAGGCGTCCTCATAAATGTGCTTGCCCTCTTGCCCGGAAACGATCCGCAGAAGACACAGGAGATCCTCGTGATCGGCGCACATCGTGATCACTTTGGACGACAGGCCGGCTTGCTATTCCCCGGTGCCGACGACAACGCCTCCGGCACGGCCGTGATGCTGGAAGTCGCCCGCGCAATGGCCAAGACAGGCGTAAGAGGTAAGCGAACCGTCTTGTTCGTCTCGTTTAGCGGGGAGGAACAGGGGCTCGTCGGATCTCGACACTATATTGAGCGCCCAGTCATGCCGATCAACTCGACCAAGGCCATGATCAACGTCGACCATGCGGGAATCGGAAATGGACGGCTCACGGTTGGTGTGACAGGATTCGAGAAGAGTCTGGCGCTCGAAGCAGGACGGACAGTTGGTCTTACGGAGAAGCTCGATGTGTTTGGATTCTTCCCCGGTGGCGACCATGTGCCCTTCAAGGAGGCTGGGGTACCGACCGTCACCGTCGTCAGCGGCGGCGTCCACCCACACTTTCATCAGCCCACCGATACCGCCGACACGATCAATCCGGAGATTCTGCACACCGTGGCTCGGTATGTCCTTGCCCTCGCCTGGCAACTAGCAAATATGCAATAGCATAGACGCCGAACTAGGGAGCAAGAAGCCATAGGTAAGACGGAACGGGATGATCTGTTAGATATTGCCCCCTAACCTCTCGCCTCATGCCCCGTACCTGGGCTTAGGGGATCTCGTCGAGAATGGTGGACTGGATCAATGGCAACGGTGCGGTTTGGCGGGGAGGACCCGGGAGAATGCGTGCTGAGCCGCTCTGGTTGGCGCCTTGTATCAGTCCAATCGAAAGTTGAGGGCCGAGCGTGGTCACAGCCCCGCTCCAGGCTTGACCAGTTGTGGGATTCCGAAAGCTAAACGATTGAAAATTGTTCCCCGGGTTGTACAGAAACCCCTGCGTGCCCTGGTTGTCGAGATAGAGACTCCCTGGGCCAGGCAACGTGAACAGTGGCGCAACCCCTCCATCGAATGAACGAACCGTGGAGATCGATTGGCCCCAAGCCTGCGAGTTCAGCAACGGGAGCGCGAAGAAAAGCAGAAGCAGCCTAGACAGCGCGATGGAAAGCACCGAAACCGGCAGAGTTGGTTGCTTGATCCAATGGCCCTGAAATCTCATTACAATTAGTCCATGACAGGTTCGCATAGAATCATTATAGTATGGACAGATATTTCTTGTCGATCAAAGGGGGCGTGATGAAGCACGGTGGCGCAGCACATGGATGGTGGCGCACATTCGGCTGCGCTGTCGGGGTCAGCCTAATCCTATCGCCTGGTCTCAGTTGGGGGCTGGAAATCGACAAAACACAACCCGCGGAACGACGGGAAACCATCTCTCTCACCGACGCGGCGCTTCGAGCACTGCAGCATAACCTAGACATCAATATCAGCCGCCATACGAAGGAGAGCCGGCAAGCCGACATCACCATCGAACAAGCCAAGTTCGATCCGACTCTGAGTGTGAACGGCCAATTCAACCGGACCGTGAATCCGCTCAATCGGCCTGTGTTAGGCGCAACCGGCCCCAACTTGACCGGGATTACCATATTCGATCAACGCAGCCAATCTGTCACGTTGGATGCCACCACAAACTTACTAACCGGCGGCAACGTCGATCTGAACTATAGCCCCTCGCGAACAAGTGTGAACCAGAATCTGGCCGGGGGGTTCCTGTTTAATCCTTCCTATACAGGCGGTCTCGCGCTCACCCTCACCCAACCTCTTCTCCGCAACGCCGGTTTCGACGTCACCAAGACCTTTATCCGCGTCGCGCAGAATAATGCCATCGTGGAAGAGCATGTCTTTCGCGATCGTGTCCTCACCGTCCTGGCAACGGTGGAACAAACCTATTGGGAAGTCGTCTTCGCCAATGAGAATTTAAAAGTGGCAGAGGCCGCCCTGAAAGCGGCGCAGGAACTCTTGGCCACCAACCGCGCGAAGGCGAAGGCCGGCATCATGTCGATCGTCGATGTCTTGCAAGCCGAAGCAGCCGTCGCATCGCGGGTCGAGCAAGTACTGGTTGCGGATAAAACGATTCGAGACCAGGAAGATCAGCTACGCAGATTGCTCAATCCTGAGGAAGAAGACCTGCGCCAAGACGTGCGCTTGACCCCGCTCGACCAACCGACTGTGAGCCTCGAACCCATCAGCCTGCAGGAAGCCATCGACACGGCTATCGAGCAGCGGCCAGAAATCGTCCAAGCGAAGAAGAACATGGAGTCGAGCGACCTCAATACACAATTTTCCAAGAATCAGCTCCTTCCGAATCTGTCGTTTCAAGGCACCATGGGACTGGCGGGACTGGGGAAAGACTACGGTGACTCCGTGAACCGGAACCTCAGCGGCGATTACTATAATTATGGCGCGGGCCTCGTCTTAAGCTATCCACTCGGCAACCGCTCAGCCTGGAGCACCTATAGCAAACGGCAACTGGAGGCGAAGAACGCCGAAGCGTCGCTCGTGAGCGTGCGGCAGCAAATCATCGTGGGAGTCCGCGAAGCGGTCCGCCGCGTCCAGACGGATTTCAAACGGATCGAAACGACACGGTCGGCGAGAATCATGGCCGAGAAGCAGTTGCAGGCAGAACAAGAGCGACTAAAAGTAGGACTGAGCACGACTCGCTTTGTCCTCGACTTCCAGCGGGATCTCGCGACGGCCCAAGGGAACGAGTTGCGCGCCATAGTCGACTACAACAAATCGCTCTCCAACCTCGCGCGGCACAAAGCCACGACTCTCGACCGCTATAATCTCCAATTGAACTGACGACCGTCATGGTGTCGCCTGAGCCTGGTCCGCACGCGACACCGGCTCGGGCTGAAGAACAGGGACCAGCCCTCGCGCTGCTCCCCACCGCCGCGACGCTCAGCTACTACGCTCTCCCCACCTCGCTCCAAGCACAGACGCTGGTTCAGTTCGTTCCCCAAATCCTCGCCTACATTGCTTTAGGGTTTTGGGCCGCGCACAATCGCGACATCGTCTCTCGGCTTGGGCTGAAGATAGGGAATGGGCCGGATGGTCTACGCTGGGGGCTCCTGACAGGCCTGCTTCTCGGTTGCGTGAATACATTCGTGATTCTCTCAATCTATCCGCATCTGGGCTATGACATCACCTTCCTCAAGACCACGCCACATGGCCGGCTCCCCTTCTTGGTCATGGTCCCCTGGTTCATCTGTGGCATCGCCCTTCTTGTGGAACTGAACTATCGTGCATTTCTCCTCGGACGGCTGGCCATACTTGAATCGAGGCTGTGGAGAGCCGGCTTAGCCCAACGGCTCTCGCCTCTTGCCCTCATCACCTGCGCACTGCTATTTGCTTTCGACCCCTTCATGGTAAATACTTTCCAGCACCTTCATTGGATTGCGCTATGGGACGGTCTCATCTGGGGGATTATCTGGCTGCGCACACGTAATCTCTACATCACGATCGTCGCACATGCGGTCGAAGTCATCGTGATGTACAGCGTGGTGAGATTCGCATTGATGCCGTAGGAAGAATCGGCATTTCAGAATAAGGAGCAATGAGGATGGGTGAACTCGGCAAGTATGTACTATATTTCCTTCTCGGCGGGACGATTGTCAGTCTCTCCACCTACCTCGGGTCTCAAGGCAAATCGTTCCTTGCCGCCTTTGTCAGCACCTTTCCCGCCATCACCGGCGCCACGTTCGTACTGATCTATCTGAACGGCGGCAACGATGCGATTATCAGCTACGCGAAAAACTTACTGTGGTTTGTCCCACCCTGGGTGGTCTACGTCGTTTCTATGATTGCAGGAGTCCCACGTTTTGGCTTCTGGCCCACTATGATCGGTTCACTCACATTGTATTTAGGCTGCGTAGGGATGGTGAAGCTAGGACTGAAATAAACCTGTTGTCTCACTGGTTATGAATAATAGCCGGATAGCTCCTTACACCGCCCCGCTGAAATGGAGCCGATTCATTTCGCCGAGGGCCGACACTATTTGATCGAGAGCTGCGGTGACAGAGCGACTCGCGGCTTGGGATGGGCCATCGGCTCCGGCCCAAATGTTGGGAGGCTGTTCGATCTCTCGCACGTTCTGACAGAACCGGACAATCGTCTGTTTCCAGTGGATAGGACCTGATCCTTCATCGAGGAAATTGACTCGGTCCTGCGAGAAGGGCTGGTCAAACTGCGCAGCCCGCAGCTGCCACATGTGCTCCATCGCTTTCTGCCGCTCGGGGCTGAACTCCAGTCCGCTGGCCTTTTCGTTGAGCGCCGCACACAGCCCTCCGACGATGTGGTCCACCTCCGATTCAGGGAACACGCCGACACACGATTGCATGAGCAGATATTTGTGAAGGAGGAACACTTCGGCGCTGATACGCGCTTCGTTCGCGGAAGGATCGTACGCTCGCGCCAGCTCGCGCAACAGATCGCCCGACGCGCCTTCAAGGCAAGAGCCCAGCAGGCATGCCAACTGGCGACCGAGCCCGAAATACTCTGCCTGAGGCAGGCGCTGCATGATCCTACTCTGGCTCCACGACCACCGCAGTGCCGCTGGCGCTGACCATCAACATGCTGCTGCTAGCGCCGATCGTTTCATAATCGAGATCGATGCCGACAATGGCATTGGCGCCCAGATGACGAGCCTGCTCGCGCATTTCACCGAGCGCAATGTCTTTGGCCTTGCGTAACTCGGCTTCATACGCAGCCGATCGGCCGCCCACGATATCTCGAATCGACGCAAAGAAGTCCCGAAAGATGTTCGCGCCGAGGATGGCATTCCCAGAGACCAATCCCAAATACTTGACCGCTTTCTTTCCGTCGATACTCGGTGTAGTCGATAGAATCATAGTCCCCTCCCGCTGAACGCCCCCATCCTCTCATCGTTGGAACGAATCGCCAAGCCTTTCACCGAATCCCCGATCCCGAAGAACACTGAACGACACCCACCCTGCCTGGGAGAGAATCGGACGCCGGAGTAGATATTCATGAATGGTCCGCGCTACGATCATGCGTTTGTCTCCCCTGGAGCGCGCACCGTGGAACCGACCCCTCTCCGTCAGAACCAGTCTACAGACCTCATCGTCGAGGGCGCGCGGCAGAATAATCTGAAAAACATCTCGCTCAGTATCCCGCACAATCAAGTCACCGCCATCACAGGCGTATCAGGTTCTGGGAAATCCTCACTCGCGTTCGACACGCTGTTCGCCGAAGGCCAATGGCGTTATGTCGAATCGCTCTCCACCTATGCCCGCATGTTTCTCGATAAGGTCAATCGGCCCGATGTTGACCGGCTGATCAACGTCCGCCCCGCCATCGCGATCGAGCAGAAAAACCCCATCCGCACCGCCCGCTCGACGGTCGGGACCACGACCGAGATTGCCGATCTCCTGCGACTCCTGTTCGCCAAAGTGGGCCATCCGGTCTGCCCCGATTGCTCCATCGGTGCGCGCAGCTTTCATCCCGGCAGCGTCGCCGACGACCTCCTGAACCATTGCGGCGATGCCCGAGCGATGATCCTCTTTCCTGTCAAAGCGCCTGGGCCGAAACAGGACCAGGCCTTTCTTCAATCGCTGTTGCTGCGCGGGTTCACCAGGGTGCAATGCGGCGAGGAGATCCTCGACCTCCACGAGATCCACACCCTTCCCAAAACCAGGCCAGACCACCTTCATGTGATCCTCGATCGGCTGGTGATCCGGGAAGACAACCGGTCCCGCCTCGTCGAAGCGATCGAAACCGCGTTTCGCGAGGGCGACGGCCTGTGCCGCGTGGAGGTCATCGAGCAAGGCCTTCGAACCTACAGTACGGACTTTCGCTGCCAACAATGCGGGCGAACATTCGAACCGATTCGTCCGGTCCTCTTTTCCTTCAACCATCCACTCGGCGCCTGTCCGGAGTGCAAGGGGT